>CAMDDX010000363.1 GCA_945893075.1 Planctomyces sp. SH-PL62
GAAACGCTCCGGTGCCCGCTGGAATCTCCGCAACGCCGAATCCGTCTCCGCCCTGACCAACCTCCGCGATAGCAATCAATGGCAACTCTATTGGTCAACTTGCGACACCACTAAAACTTAACACCGCCAAAATCTCTGGGCACACCCTGGCGTTGAGCATTCGAGTTCGGCCTTGTAATCCCTCGCCATGCCGGCGCGCTTGGCGGCTTCAAAGACCGCCTCGGGAGATGCGTAGTCGCCGCTGAGACGTGCCGGGGGAGCGATTTGCAGACCGCCCGGTATCGCGTCGTCCGCCATTTTGGTCGCGGCCATGATGTCCGGCCAATAGCCTTCCACGACCCAGATCACGGAACCGACTGCCAGCAAGGCAATCGCACTACGAATGACCATTGGCGGTATTCGCTTTGATTTCTTGCGACGCAGGGACTTTGCAGGCTTCTTCTTCGGACGATCAATCATCTGCTCTTCCTCTAGCTCACATGGGTATCGTGAAAGTCAAAATCCGAGAGGCCCCAGGCTCGACGCTTTCTCGTGCCAGATGTCCGGTCGCTGAGCCGCCGCCGAGTTCCGCTCCGCCAGGAGCAGCATCACTTCGTCGTTGTGCGCCGCCTGAGCCAGTGTCTTCAGCGCGTTCTCCAGAGACTTCTCGTCCGTCGCCGCCATCTTCCCGACGTCCAGTGGCTGCTGTCGAGCCAGCTTTGCATCCGCCCCTCACCCCAGCCCTCACCGCCGATGCGCAAGCTTTTTTGCCCGATGCTTCGGGCGACCCTCGCGTCCCGATGGATCGGCAAGTAGGAGTTCCTCATGGAGTCCCTCAAGGGCGTCCGATTCCACATGCTCCTCCAGAGTCGTCAGTGTCGAGAAGACTGCTTCATAGCTGAGCCAACGTGCGAGTGCGAGGACATCTTCTCGCTTCACTCCGGTCTCCATCATTCGCTGGAGTGCGATGGAAGCATCAGAGAACGCGAGGCTGAGAAAAGGTGTCAGAGGCTGAGAAAAGGTGTCAGGAACCGTTGTTTGACCGAAATTGCAAAGTGCGTCGTGCGCTCTGATGCGGTGACTCGAATTCAGGGATGAAAAGGGCGGAGAGACGCAGCTCTTTTTCCACAGCGGCGCTGAGTGGCACGTTGGCGGGCGTCAACTGGTCTGAACGATCGCGTTCAGCGTTTGTCAAATCACGGCAGGAAAAGGACTCAGGTGTCAGGAACCGTTTCTAGGCAAAGCGCCCGTATTTGGTTCCGTCACATTTGCCTTCCCGCCGGACAAATCATTCTCTCGGAGACCACTCGGCCGAGAACGTGTGTCGCAGCAGACGCCAGATGCGTGAGCTCAGCGACAGCGTGCCGCAATCAATTCGAGCTTGGCCGGGCGAGTACAGCGCGGTCGCGGATTCATCGGTCAAGCGGACGCGGACTTCGTAGGAAACTTCGGCGGGAGTCGCTCCGGCGCTCGTGTGCTTCACGGCCGCCAAGTGCGTGACGGTCAGTTCGCGAGGTACCGTTTCGGAACGTGAGGAAGCGACCTCTTCGACGCGACCCTCGCACGCCGCGCCGGGGTCCGAGAGGAATCGCAGACGCACGGTCTGGCCGGGGCGGATGAATTCGACGAGGTTTTGATCGACGAGCAACACCGCGTCTTGCCGCGCTGGATCACCGACGTAGCAAAACAAAGTTTGCTCGCGGACGGTCGCACCGCGATTGATCACTTCCAGGGGCGTGCCAACCCAGTCAGGCAAGAGTTCTTCCGCCGGAGTGGTGCGAGCGAGATTCGGTGGCGGCAACACGATGCCGTCCGCCGGACTCTTCAGCCGCAGACGTTGCACTTCTTCGCTGAGTTGTTGCAGCCGTCGCTGGGCGCTGACGAGCGCGTCGCGTGTCGTGGGCAAACGGATTGCCGCCGATTCGTTGTTGCCGCGCTGAGCTTCCAACGTCCGCAGCCGCACACTGAGTCGAGCGACCTCGGCGAATTGCCGCTCGTGCTGCAACAGCACCTCGTGGTTGGAGAGTTCTCCGAGCGATTGCCCGGCATGCACTCGCGTTCCCGCTGGAACCGCCGATTCGATCCGGCCGAGAACGGTCACGAAGACCGGCTGCGCATCTCCCGGAAAGACCACAAACGGCGCGCTCACGGAATACGGCAACGGAATCAGTAGCAACGCGGCGAACAATACTCCGCACACGGTAAGTCCATTTCGCAGGCGGCGCGGTGACAACGTTTGACTCGCGTGTCGCTGGCGGACGCGCGTGACGAACTCGCGCAGCGGCGTCAACACGGCTCCGGCCACCATCATCACGGACAACCCGGTCGCGATCAGGCCGAGTCCGCGGCCGAAGAAGTGATGCAGAAACCACACGATGCCCACCGTTACGAACAGCCGATAGACCGCCGATGCGACTCCGTAAACCACCAGCGCCCACCAACGCCGTGAATCGAGGTCGATCTCTTCGTCGCTGACTCCCGCGATCAATCGCTCGCAGAGCGACATGACGGTTTGCCGAGCCTGCATCGCCAGGTTCGGCAGGTTGAGCAGATCTGCCAGCACGTAATAGCCGTCGTAGCGCATCAACGGGTTTCCGTTGAACAGCAGCGTGTTGAGCGAGCAGACCAGCATCACGTTCAAGAACACGGAGTTCAGCAGTCCCGGCACGCTCTGCCACCACAGCAGCGTCGCGATCGACGCCAACACTAACTCGACGAAGATGCCCGCCGCCGAAATCGCGATCCGCGGCCAACGCCGCGAGACCATCCAGGCGTCCGTCACATCGCCATACAGCAGCGGCATGAATATCAGCACTTGAATTCCCAACTCATGACATTCGCCGCCGTAATGCCGGCAGGTCAGCACATGTCCGAATTCGTGCAGCACTTTGATAACGATAAACACCACGACCAGAGACAGCAGATTCCCCATGCCGAACAAGTCCGTCGCCTCGGGCAAACGGCGTGCGAGCGTTTCCCAGCGCAGCGTCACCAGCAGCAATGCCCAGGCGATCAACGACACGCAGGCCGTGATGAACGCCGGGCGGAACAGCCAGCGCGTCCACGGTTCCATACGCCGCAGCAACGGCTCCGGGTCGATCCCGCGCCAGCGAATCGCCAGCACATTCGTCAGCGCGCTCCACCGCGCTCGTTGCCGAGTTCGCTCCTGCTGCTGCGAGAGCAGTCGTCCTTGTCCCGGTCTCAGGGACGACACCAATCCGGACTGCACCAACGAGACGACGAACGATTTCAAGTTTTCGAGCGACCACGGCTCCGCCGGAAACTTTCGTCGCAGCGATTCGAGCATCTGACCGTAGGTCACGCGCCCGTCCAAGAGCGAGAACACCGCGTACTCGGCCTCACGCAGCCGGAAGTAGGCGAGCGACAACGGATCTTTCAACGTCCAACCCGCGTCGGCACCACCCGCACTCGTTCGCGCGATCAGGTCGCGGCGCATCCGCCAGGGGATGATCGCGTCAGTTGCCGCAGCGGGGTTTCCAGTGGATGACATGGCTAGGCCCTGGAGTGCTGCGGCTCGACGCAGCCCTCCATTTCATTTGGAATAGAAACGTTGATCGCCAAGAACTCGGCGGTCGATCAGCCGATGCTCGTGACGGTGGTTTTGGGGCTACGAGCGTCGCTATTTCAAACCCATAAAGGGCGGTGTTGGGGCACCCAGCATCTGGGTCACACCGCACTCCAGGGACTATTTTCCACCGGTCTTGGCGGCGGAGTTTGTCGCTGTTCGATTGGTTGGGTCGATGATCATTTCGGCTTGCAGACCGGGACGCAGCGAGAGGTCGGGGTTCTCGACTTCGGCCCAGACGCGGACTTGGCCATTTACCGGGTCGATCTCTGGACTGACGAAGACGATTTTGCCTTTCACGACGATCGACTTCTCTTCGTCCGACGGTTGCACGAGCACCCGCACGGCCGCTCCGCGCAGCGAGCCGGTGATTTGCCGGCTCTCGACGAAGCCTTCGACCTTCAGGCGATCCAGTCGCACGATTCGCAGCACGCGCTGTCCCGGTTCGAGCCACTCGCCGCGATGCCGCAAGGTTTCGACGACCACACCATCCAGAGGCGATTTGAACTGCCGCCGAGCCAATTGCAGTTGCGCTTGTTCGAGCGTGCGGGCTTTCAGCTCGCGAGTCAGCACATCGACTTCTTTCTGCATCCGAGCCTGCTCGACCGCCAGCTTCAGCCGCGCGACCATTTGATCCTGTTCGGTGATCGTCGAGTCTTCGATTTGCTTGAGCAGGTCCGCCAGCGCTTTGTCGAAGACCGCCTTCTCAATCTCCAGTTCGTTCCGTTCCATGATCAACTTCAAGCGATCCACTTCGGTCAGCGAGACGCTCTTCTCGAAGGACTTGCGCGCCTGCACGGCCCGGTCATATTCCACCTTGGAGGAGTCGCGAGACTTCGTCGCGTGCCGGACGGCGACATCGTTCTCCGCTTTGAGGCTGGCAATGCGTTGTGTCAGTCCCGCTTGTGTCCGGTCCTGCTCGGCTTCCTTCAGCAACGCCTCGGCCGTCTTGACCGGCAGCGCGTTCTTGGCTTGCCGATCGGCGATCGCCAAATCCAACTCCGCGCGAGCGACCGCTAACTTGGCGTCCTCCGCATCCAACTGGCCGAGTACCTGCCCCGCTTTGACTTGGTCTCCATCGCGGACATCGAGCAGTTCCAGCACGCCGGCCTCTCGCGCGGGGACTTCCGCTTCGTCGAGCACTCGCACCAGTGCCGATTGCACTTTGATCGGCTCGGCCGCCGAGACGGATAGCCCGCAGGCAGAGATGGCCAAGACGGTCAGCAGCATTCTGAGAGTCATCATCGTTCTCCGTGACCCGCTGGCCCGCCGTTGGACTTTCGTTGTCGATACAGCTCACGAAAGCTCTGTTTGGGAGGGACTGGCAATTCCCGTTGGCGGCCCCAGGGGTTGAGCCGATTGTAGACCAGAAACCTCGGCAGCCACGACAGGACTTTTCGCCCGACGGAACCGGCGAAAACAAACAGCTTGGGGCGTCTCATGACGAAGCTCGCCGCACCGAGCGCGAAGCGTTTCGACCACGGCACGAGACCCCGCACGGCGATCTCCTTGCGCCACGTCAGCAGTTGATGATGCAGGTCGATCTTCACGGGACAGACGTCGGTGCAACTGCCGCAGAGGCTGCACGCATAAGGCAACGAATGAAACTGTTGAACGTCTCGCGACGGAGCGAGGATCGAGCCGATCGGGCCGGGGACGGTCGTTTGATAGCTGTGTCCGCCGCTGCGTCTAAAGACCGGGCAGGTATTCATGCACGCTCCGCAACGGATGCAATTCAGCGACCGCCGGAAGTCTTCGCTACCAAGGATGTCGCTGCGGCCGTTGTCGAGCAGCACGATATGCAGTTCGCCACCCGGCTTCGGCCCGTGGAAGTGCGAGCTATACGTCGTAATCGGCTGCCCGGTCGCGGACCGCGCCAGCAGTCGCAGAAAGACTCCGAGATGCTCGGCGCGTGGGATGAGCTTTTCGATGCCCATACAGGCGATGTGAACCGGGGGCAACGATACGCCCAGGTCCGCATTGCCCTCGTTCGTGCAGACGACGAATCCACCGGTCTCGGCGATCGCGAAGTTGACCCCGGTGATACCCGCCTCCGCCTGCATGAACTTATTTCGCAGTTCAATCCGCGCGGCTTCAACGAGCGGCTTCGGTTCCGCGAGTCCCTCCGGCGTGCCGAGCACGCGATGAAAGAGTTCGCCGACTTCTTCGCGCTTGATGTGAATCGCCGGCAGCACGATGTGACTCGGCGCTTCGCCACGCAGTTGCACGATCCACTCGCCGAGGTCCGTATCGACCACCTCCATGCCGTGCCGTTCAAGAAACGGATTGAGATGACACTCTTCGGTGAGCATCGACTTGCTCTTCACGACGCGCGTGACGCCATGCTTTTGCAGGATGCCAAGCACGATCTCATTGTGCTCGGCCGGCGTCGCAGCCCAATGCACGATCGCGCCGAGCTTCGTCGCGTTCGACTCGAACTCTTCCAGCAAATCCGCCAACCGCGACACCGTGTGATTTTTGATCGCGGCCGCCGTCTCGCGCAGCGTCTCCCACTCCGGCAGCGAGTTGGCCATGCGATCGCGCTTCGCCCGCACGAACCACAACGCTTGGTCGTGCCAGTGCGTGCGCGCGTCATCGCGTGTGAAAACAGCAGCGTTGTCAGCGTGGTTCATGGTTTTCGTCTTTCACCCATCAGCCGGAACGCGCTAGCGTCCGGTTTCCCGATATTTACGAGAACCTGGCGCTAAAACCACGGTTCCTGCAAGAACCGGACGCTAGCGCGTTCCGGCTGATGGGCGACAAGGACTCTCAGCAGTCTCGCGCGACTATTGCGAGCCCAGCACCTTGAGCATCGTCTTGGCGACAAATTCGTTGCCCGCTTGATTGAGATGCACGCGGTCAGACGTGAGTACGCCCTTCTCGGCGTTGTCTTTGTTGTGGGCTTTCAGATGCTCGACGAACGCCGCCCGCAGGTCGCACAGTGGCAGCTTGAGTTCCTTGGCAATCTTCCGGCTGATGTCCGAGTATTGATCGAGCTTCGCATCGAGCGCATTCGCGCCGTCATTCTTTTCGCCAATCACGGTGGGTGTGCAGAGAACGACGGTCGCTCCGGCGTCGCGGCATTTGCCGATGACTTCCTTCAAACCGGACTCGAAAGCGTCGGGCAGCGTGCCGCGTGCCGGGTCTTTCTCGCCGTGCCAAACGTCGTTGATGCCGATGTAGATGAAGACGATCGTCGGCTTCTTGGCGATGACGTCTTTATCGACTCGGCGTTGCAGGTCCGGGACTTTGTTACCGCTGATGCCGGCTCCGATGACTTCAATCTTGAGGTCGGCGTGCTTCTTGTCGAGCGCCTGCCGGATCATCGTGACGTATCCGTTGGGACCAGTTCCGCCTTGAGTGATCGAATCTCCCAAGAACACGATGCGGTCGTCCGCCTTGAGTTTCACAGCGGGTTCCTCTGCAAAGCTGACAGCCGGGACGAAGAGCATCCAACTCCACAACAGCAAACTCAGACGACGTGTCATCTCGCGAACTCCTTGGTGGTGTGAGGGCCAGCCCAGTGAATGTGTTGTTTTGTTGTTGTCATCGACAGAGGATCCTCGCTGTGGCGACATGCTTTCCGTTCCCTGAGTAGCGGCGTTGGGGCTTCGGCTTCTTGGGACCGCGCGGGTGTGATTGGTATTTCTTGAGGTTCAC
>CAMDDX010000364.1 GCA_945893075.1 Planctomyces sp. SH-PL62
GTCTACGAAGTGTTCTACGCTCACCAATCGCTGGGCCAGTTCGACATGAGTCAAACTCCTCGCGGTAGTTCCGATGTCTTGAACATCCACCGCGTCCGCCGTGAATGACCGCCGTCGCTCACTCGTCGCGGTCGGAGACTCTGACACGCGCGGCGTGTGGGGGAAGCCGAGTCCCCCTGCGTTCGCTTCAGTCGCTACGCTCCTTGCGCTCTCTCCGGGGGCCTCGGCTTCCCCCACACGCTGTTTCTCCAAACTCTCGTCCCCTTCAACCTGTTACCCATGTCCCCGAACGACTGTTACCCATGTTCCCAGTCCAAAGACAGATCACTGCCGTCGCCGTTGGCTCCGGGTTAAACGAGGCACCACAATTGTCAGCCCTCATCCAGCAACCCCGCCCCTTCGCGGCGCAGAGCCGTCAGCACTCGCGACTTGGCGATGAAGACCGCGTTTACCGTCATGCCGAGATCGGCGGCGACGGTTTCCGCGGACTCATCCGCCAACGCAAACCGCTGAAACGCCAGCCAAGTTTTCTCCGTGAATTCACCGCGAATGATCTGCAACAGCCGCTGCGTGACGTGCCGATCATGCTCCTCATCCCAAACACGGCTCAGCCCGCTGGCCGGATCAGCAAGCTGCTGCAAGAACTCATCGACACGACTGTCGGCAGCCGGTTTGACTCGCCGCCGCGACTTCCATGTATCGCGAAAGCAGTTGATCGTGATCATCCGCAACCAGGCGCGAAACGCTCCGACGCGCGGCTCGCGGCGAAACTCCGGGATGCGGCGAACGACGACTGCCAACACATCCTGAATGACGTCCTCAGCATCGGCATCCAGCCCCGCATGGCGGTTGAGCCACCCGCGAATCAGCGGCGTGTAAATCTCGACGAGCGTCCGCCACGACGCCTCATCGCCTCGTTCCCGCACACGCTCCAGCAAACTGATTGAAGTCTCTGCCGACATCCGTCTGGCCTTCTTTGCCGTCGAAACAATGCCCCTGCGTTGCAGGACCAAGAATAGGGCGACGGAACCGCAAATGTCCAAGGTGTTCGACGGGGTCTTGTGTCCCCAACATCGACAACGTGATCCCGGACGCGGGCACTGCCACGACCCGCCTTGTGTTGAACGACAACGACACCGAGTACTTGCTCGGTGTTGTGCCGCGCTCGTCCAGCAAAGCTGACCCGACGGTGCAGTTCGTCGCCGGCCAGGATGTGCAATTCAACGGCTCCAACGCGGCGGATCGGAACAAATCAAAGGGGTCAGGAGTCGTTGTTGGGCGGAGGTTGCGTCGTTCGGCTCCTACAACCCTGTCGGAGTCGTCACCCGCAAGCCGCGTGAGTTTGAGAATTGCTCGCTTGGCGTCTTCGAAGAGCATCGACCAGACTTCGATCCATCAAGCCAAGCGTGCGACCCGTGGGTCATTCCGAGTGCGATTGCGATTGGCCGAACCGAGAGAGTTCGTCTACTGTCCGCTCGCTGTCAGGGGGCTGAGGGCGAAGTTTTGCGAGGTTGCCACCTTCTCTTCTGGACCGGTTTGTTGGCTGTCGCGGCATCGGGCTGTTTCAGTTCGAAGTGGGCGATGGATCACGCGGACTATCGCCAGAAGTACGAGCGGCCGTATTCCGACAACCTCCTCGACAAGTGGGGGCGGATGGCCAAGCAGATGGTGGATGCTCGGCATGTCTCCGGCGACAGCGGCTATTACATCGGCGGAGCGGGGAGCAACTTTCGTCAGAATCCCGCCGGTGGAGCCGAGGTGGGAGTGACGAATTACACACGCCCCTGGCTGTCAACCAAACTGGCACTCGCCGGACAGGTTAATTCGGGAGCTCAAAACGCTTTCGCCGGAGTGAACACGGCCGTGCATGTCTCGACTCCGACGAGAGTGGCTCCGTTTGTCGGAGCCGGTGTGTTTGGAGGCGTCGATGTCGGCACGGTGGTGGATTCGTTGAATGGCGACGAGAGCACGAACACCCAGTTTCTCGGCGCGGTTTATCCGGAAGCCGGAGTGCATGTCTGGTTGAACGGCCGCACGCGGCTCTCGGCCAGCGCGAGCTATTGGATGACCACTTCGAGTCACGATCGCGAGTTCTGGTATTACGGCTTGGGCGTCACGTTTGGCTTCGGTCCCGACGGACGGACTTTCGAGTCGGGCGGGATGCACCGCGAAGATGAATTCGTGAATCGCCTGCTCGACGAACGCGAGCAGAGTGACGACGTCGTAGTTCGGACGCCCACGTCCGAACTCCCGGACGTAGGCGTCCGGGCTACTCTTGATCGCGTGCTACCGCCGCCGGGATCGCCGGTATATGTTGAGCCGCCAACAGACTGAACGAGTTTGACCAAGGCGGCCGACATGTACTTTCGCAGAATCTTCGTGGGACTGGATCTGGACCAGAGCGATCAATCGTCGGACGAGTTCGTACCGGCAATTGCTCGGCATCTCGTCGAACGCGGCATCGAGATCGCGGCGGCTCAGCGCGGCGACATGCATCTGTGCGCCGTCATTGATGGGCTGGATTTGACGCGCGTCCCGGTGACGCCTCAGCAAGTCAGCGCGTTCGGCGGGATCTTGTCGGAGCGGTTGGATGCTTTGGCCGACGAAGCACGCGGGGCAGAAGTCGATTGCGAGACTTCGTTGTTGGGAGGTCATGCCTGGCAGGAACTCCTGCGGCAAGCGGACGAGTGGCCGGCAGACTTGATCTTGCTCGGAGCGGGATCACAGCCGAATCAGTTTGGACCCACGGCACTGCGGATGATGCGTTCGTCAAAGTGTCCCGTGATGGCGGTGCGATCGGTGGTTCGTGAAGACGACGGCGAGCCGTTGCACGTGCTCATTGCGGATGATTTGAGCGACTCGTGTGGTGAGCTGCTGCAAACATTTGTCGGCAGCGGATTGTGGCGCGACGCGAAATGTTGGCTGACTCATGTGGTGGAACCGGATCGCTGGCCGGAAGCGTGGCATGGGGGACTTTCGACGGACGATCTCGCGCAACGACAAACGGTCCGAGTCGAATCGGCGCGTCTGCGATTGCATGAGCATCTCGCGCCGACCGACCACCGCACGATGAACTACGGATTCTTGGCGAACGTCGCCGAAGGTGCCTTTTCAACGACACTGCGACGTTTGATCGACGAATGGAAAATCGACCTACTCGTTTGCAGTCGTGGCTCTCGAATGGATGCGGTCCTGCCGCACGTTCCCTGTTCGGTCCTTTGTTTTCCCCAGGCCCCAATCCCCAACCCCTAACTCGGATTATTCGTGGCCACCTCATTGAAGATGCACGCTGCCCCACACTAACCCGACGCGCAAGCGAGGGAGAACGCCGGCGACGCCCTCGCTTGCGCGTCGGGTTAGTGTGTGGCAATGAATAATCCGAGCTAACCTCTCCGCATGATCTATCTCGACAACCACGCCACGACGCGCGTCGCTCCGGAAGTGCTGGCGGCCATGCTGCCGTACTTCACGGAGGAGTACGGCAATGCCGCCAGCGTGAATCACGCCTTCGGTTGGCGTGCGGCTGAGGCGGTCGAGCGTGCTCGCGAACAGGTCGCTCGGCTTTTGAATTGTCCGGCGGAGTGGATCGTCTTCACGAGCGGTGCGACGGAAGCGAACAACTTGGCGATCAAGGGTCTTTGTAGGTTGGGCACTCTTGCCCGACCTGGGACGGGCAAGAGTGCCCATCCTCCAGGTTTCGTTACGAACGCTGCCGAGCATCCGTCGGTCCTCGACATCGCCAAGCGGCTTCGTCGGCAAGGGATTGACGTCACGGTCCTGCCCGTTGATCGACATGCTCGCGTTGATCCGCAACAAGTCGCTGACTCGATCCGACCGGAAACGATGCTCGTGTCGGTCATGCTGGCGAACAACGAAGTCGGCACGATCAACCCGCTGGCCGAGATCGGCCGCGTCTGCCGTGAGCGCGGCGTGTTGTTGCACTGCGACGCGGTGCAGGCGATCGGCAAGATTCCGGTTGATCTTCAGCAACTGCCGGTCGATCTGCTGTCGCTGAGCGCTCACAAGTTTCATGGCCCGAAAGGAGTCGGCGCGCTGATTGTGCGGCGCGATGGTCCGCGCATTCCGCTGGAACCGCTCTTCGACGGCGGTGGACACGAACAGCATCTCCGCAGCGGCACGCTGCCGGTTCCGTTAGTCGTCGGCTTCGGTGCGGCATGTGAACTCGCCGACGATGCCGTACCGCGACCGTTAGGGAGCGGGCACGATGTTGTCGAACGGAGTCGGCCGCTCCCTGACGGTCGCGGTACGGATAGCGCGCGACAGATGGCGGCCCTGCGCGATCGCCTGTGGCAGCGGTTGCAATCGGAACTCGAAGGCTTGTCGTTGAACGGCCCTCCGCTCGCCAAGCGACTGCCAAACAATCTCAACTTCAGCGTCGCCGGCGTGGACGGCGAAGCATTGATGAGCAGCTTGAAGTTGATCGCCGTCAGTTCCGGCTCCGCGTGCTCGACCGCCGAACCGGAGCCGAGTCATGTGTTGCGCGCGATCGGTGTCTCCGATGTGCTCAGCCGCGCAAGCCTACGCTTCGGGCTAAGTCGCTACACGACCGAGGCCGAGATCGACGTGGCCGTGGCCGAAGTCGCGCAATCGGTGCAGCGGTTGCGAGCGTGACCTTGGAGTGCGGCGGCTTGACGCCGCCCTCCATTCAATCACGGGAAGATGCTCAGAACATTCAAGCGACTTCATTGTGACAGCCGTTCTTTTGCGAATGATCACGACCACGTTGCTTACAATTCGCCGATAAACTCCCGCAATCGAAAGGAGGGCGGTGTCGAGCCACCGCACTCCAAGGCTGAAACTCCTGCTGACACGTTTTTCGGGCAGGACTAGATTCCCGGCGTGGTCAATCGGATTCGTGATCTCTTCGGAACGGAGTCGCAGCGATGCGTCGTCGCCTACTGCTTTGTGGTGTCTTGGGAGCTGGGTTGCTGGGACTGCCGACGGGGATGTCCGTTGCTCAAGAATTGCAGCCCACGCCGGAAAACATTTTGAAAGGTTTCGTCCCTCGCCAGCGCGACGTCGATTATGAAACGCCGAAGCCGGCTGAGTTCGCGAAATGCACGGTCAAAGCTGAGCGTTTTGGCAAAGGTTCCGCCTGGGTCGTGACTGGACCGAACGGACAAATTCTCCGTCGGATCATCGACACCGACGGCGATACCGAGCCCGATCAATGGCGATACTACAACAACGGGATCGAGATTTATCGCGAGATCGACACCAACTTCAACAAGAAGCCGGACCAATACCGCTGGCTCAACACCGGCGGCTCACGATGGGGGATCGACTCCAACGAGGACCGCTTGATTGACTCGTGGAAAATCCTCTCGGCGGAAGAAGCCTCGCGAGTTGCCGTCAACGCGCTGCTGGCGAATGACGCGGACATGCTGCGATTGGTCTTGGTCACTGCCGAGGATTTGACGCAGCTCAAGATCACCGCCAGCGTGCAGAAAGAAATCCTGGCGAACGTCAGCAGCCCGGCTCAGAAGCTGCGCGATGTGCTGAGCAAAACGAAATCACTGACTCCGAAATCTCGGTGGATGCGATTCGATGTGGCCTCTGCGATGCCCAGCGCCATACCGGCCGACGACGGCAAGGCGGCGAGCGAACTGATTCTTTACGAGAACGCGATGGCCATCATTGAGACCGAAGCGGCTCCTCCGCGCAACAGCTTGCTCGTGCAGATCGGCGAGATCGTGAAGATCGGCGACGTCTGGAAGCTGACGCAAATCCCGCAGTTGATCGAAGGCAATCAAGTGCAACTGACGGCCGGTGTGCTGATGCAGCCGGCGCAGTCGGCGGCCGGCGATTCGCCAGCCACTGCGACTCCGGGTGGAACCTCCGATCCGCGTGTCTCCGCGCTCGTGAAGCAACTGCAAGAACTCGATGGCAAAGCTCCAACGACCGAGTCTGCTCCCGCAGCCTTCGTGAAGTTCAACACCGATCGCGCGACGTTGCTCAGAGAACTCATCAAGGCGACGGCGAAGGATCCGAAGGAACAAGAGAACTGGCTGCGGCAACTCGTGGATGGGCTGACCTCCGCCGTGCAAACCGGAGCCTATGAAGACGGGCTGAATCAATTGAAGTTGCTGGAGACGCAACTCAAGCCGCAGCTCAAGGCCGGTTCGCCGCTGGTCTCTTACATCGTGTATCGGCGGATGCTGGCGGAGTACTCGGTCTCGGTGCAGACGGCGAAGTCGAATGCCGCGCAGGCGAAGACTCAGGAAGAATGGATCAAAGACCTGCAAGGATTTGTCGAAGCGTATCCGAAGGCCGAGGATGCTCCCGATGCGATGATTCAATTGGCGACGGGCCTCGAATTCGCCGGCAAGGCAGGGGACGCTCGCAAGTGGTTCGCGCAACTGGCCAAGGATCATCCGGATTCGACCGCCGGCAAGAAAGCGGCAGGAGCGATCATTCGCTTGGAGGTGAAGGGCAAGCCACTGCCGCTGGCCTTCGCCGGGTTGGATGGGGGCAAGGTCGTCGACATTCGCAACTATCGCGACAAAGCGGTGCTCGTCGTCTTCTGGGCGACGTGGTGCAAGCCCTGCTCGGAAGACCTGCCCAAGCTGCGAGCGATGTATCAGCAGTACCGTGCTCAGGGCTTTGAGGTGATCGGCGTGAATCTCGACAACACTCCCAACGGCGTCAAAGCCTACATGCAGCAGAACGGCATGACCTGGCCTCAGATCCACGAAGCAGGCGGACTCGAAAGCCCACCGAGCCTCGCGTTCGGCGTGATCTCTTTGCCGACGATGTTCCTGGTCGACAAGAAGGGGAACGTCCACAGCCGCCCGTCGTCGATCGACGACGTGAAGTCCGCGCTGCCAGAAGCGCTGGAACTGAAAAAGCCAATGGCCGCGACGACCGGCACGAACGCGAACAACTGAGTCGCTATCCGGGAAGGGGTCGGGCCGGGTGTGCCAATTTTGGCTGGCGCGATGAATAAGGAGCTGTCAGAATGAGGTTAGAAATGTTCGGAACCTCTTTCTGGAGTCGATCATGGATGATGTGCCACAAGTGAAATCAGGGTTGTTGATGCCAGCGGTTCGGGAGCAG
>CAMDDX010000365.1 GCA_945893075.1 Planctomyces sp. SH-PL62
CAAGTACGCCAGTTTGCGCTGCTGCAAAGTGAGTTGTTCGATCATTTCGCTTCCAGCTCCCTCAACGTGAGGCTGTAGTAGCCAACCAACAAGCACGGAATCAGATAGCCGATCGTCATCGCCAGGCTGCGAAACATGGCCACGCCCCAGGGGATGTCAAACCCGTTCGCAATGTACGGCGACATCACGAAGGAACTCAGGTCCGGAATCAAGTGTTGCGTGAGCCACAGGCCGCTGAGCAGCACTTTGTCGATCCCTTGCATGATTTGAACGCTGACCGTGTCCGGAAGAGCGAGCGTGTCGTTCATGTGCGTCACCAGTCGATACCAGGATTCCAGCGGCCCGCCACCTTTTTGCTCGCCAGTGATCAACTTGATCATGAAATCGCGAAAGCCCTGGCCGACGATCAAGACGCTGAAGGTCAACAACGTGGCGACCGGGCCTTTCACAAACGTACTGGCCGTGACGCCGATGCTGACGATAAAGACGGTCAACAGCCAAATGCCGAAGACGGCTTTGAAGTAGCCCACCAAGAACGATCGATCCGGCAGACGAATGAAGAAGTCCGTCCGAGCCATCCCCAAATACTGGCCCGAGTCGAGACACTGCACTTCGACCTGGAAAACGTTGTGTTTGATTTTTTCATCGTCATCGAAGTAGACCAAGTCCTTGAAGAGATCGACCGTCCGCGTGTCCTTGAGGTCTTCGTCGTAGTAGGAGACCTCGCGCTTGATGAACTGCTCGTTGAGGCTGAATTCCTTGATCTCGAACGAAGGCAACGGCACGCGCGATCCCTTCGTCGGATTGACGAGCACATACCTCACGAGCAGCGATTGTCCAATGCGTCCCTTGTGCGTGCGGAACGCCTCGAAGCGAGACTCCAACTTGATCTGATCCACGGGCTCATCGACGGCGAACTTGTACCTCGCGGCGGACTTGGTGCCCCCTTCGATGTAGCTGCGGAACTCCCAAATGTCACCGGTATTGAGCCCTTTGGCGGCGATGGTGCCTTCACGGTCGACGAACTCCAGCGTGCCATACACCGGCATCCGGCAGAATTTCTTCACTGTCACGTCTTGCGGAAGGTCGGGAAGTAATCCGACCGCGAGACAAAATCGTTTCCCAATCGACAATTCCGGATGGTCATCTTCAGGCACCTGTCGCAACACCCAGACGTAGCCGACCACTCCCATGATGGCCACGATCATCGCCGAGACCGTGGAAAACCCCAGAATCCGCCCAATCACAATTTCATTGCGTCGCACAGGCTTCGTGACCACCGTGTGCAGCGAACGGACACGAATGTCTTCGGGGATTCCCCAGCACGACAGCAGCAGCAAGACCGGAATCGTCAGCCACAAGACGGTCGTCAGTGCGAAACTGACCGCATTCTTCACCTGCATATCAGTCCGCAGTTCAGAATCCAGAAACCAGCCGGCAAACATCATCAGGAACGCGAACACCGCAAACACCCACAAGGCTTTGCGACGCCAAGCTTCCAGAATCGTCAACCGTGAGATCGCCCAGATGCGCCTGGACGAGAGTTGCGTGAAGTCGTGCAGGCCCTGCCAGACTCGGCCCATCACGGCCACCGGCCCGGAGGTTCCGTAGATCCCCAGCGCGACCAGAATCGTCGCCGAGAAAATAATTCCCACGAAACCGCCAAACACCAGCAGCCAATCTCGCAGGCCGGTCAGCAGCACGAATGGATCACGATCAAATGTCATATTCGCTTCTCAGAATCCAAACGATGATAAGTGAGACGCCTGCGCGGCATCGTCGGCAGCCAACGCTGTCGCGACGCGAGCAAACCGTTACGACTTTTCCGAGGCCGTGGGGACATACCGCTGGCCGGGACGCTCTTGGCTCTTCTGCACCGTCTTGAGGAACAGGTCTTCGAGGCTGTTCGTCGGATGGCCGTGTCGAATGAGCTTCGCGCTGTGCTTGGCCAACGCCGCTTCGACATCCGCAATCGCCGCCGGACTGAGCTTCGAGGTGAGCAACTCCGTCTCGTTCTGTTCTTTCAGCAAGTCTTCGACTCGGCCGAGTTCCTTGAGTTCGCCGGCATACAAGATCGCGATCCGGTCGCAGACGTCCTGCACATCGGCCAGCAAGTGGCTGCACATGACAACCGTCTTGCCTTCGTTTTTCAGTTTGACGATCAGATCCTTCATGTCGCGCGAACCCAGCGGATCGAGGCCGCTGGTCGGTTCGTCGAGCAGGATCAGGTCCGGGTTGTTGATGAGCGCCTGAGCCAACCCGATCCGGCGCGTCATGCCCTTCGAGTATTCCTTCAACTGCCGCTTGCGAGCGTTCTGCAAGCCGACCAACTCGATGAGTTGGTTCGATCGCTCCTTGCGCTGCTGCGGCGACATGTCGAATAAGCGGCCGTAGAAGTCGAGCGTTTCTTCGGCGTTGAGGAAGCGGTAGAGGTAGGACTCTTCCGGCAGATAGCCGATCCACTCGTTCTTGCTGACGTCCGACGCGGGCTTGCCGAGGATCGTGATCTCGCCTTCCGTCGGAAACAGCAGGCCGAGCAGCAGCTTCATCGTGGTGGTCTTGCCGGAGCCGTTCGGGCCGAGCAGTCCGAAGACCTCGCCCTTCTTAACGTCGAGACTCAGCGAATTCAGGGCGCGAACTTTTTTCCGACCCCAGAAGTCGCGATAAATCTTCGTGAGGTTCTTAATCTGGATGACTGACTGATTCTCCATCGAACCGGACCTCGAAAACGATGACGAAAGGATGACTGGAAAAAGGCTTGGGCTTTTCGAGATAAACGAGCCAAGCCCACAGATAGTAAGAATTGGTCGCGAGTACGCACTCTGTGACCGCTGTTGTTGGGTGGTTCTTGACTTGCGCCAAAAATGCCCCTGCGGCGGCTCGCGAGGCGGGGGAATCTAAGGCCGCCCTACCAGCGTTGCAAGTTTGTGCCCGGAAGCCGGTAATGTTCGCCAACCAGTCGCCGGGTCGATTAATTGGCTGACCGTATTAAATGGAGGGTGCTCACGGTGTAGCGCCCTTGTTTATAAGAACGAAGCGTCCTTGGTTCTGGCGTGTGGCCGAGTCACCACAGCAGACGAAGGACACATGAAGAAAACTCGGCGGTCTATTTCAGCGGACGAGAAGGTCGCCATCTTCAAAGCTTATTTGATCGACAAAGACCCCGTCTCTCGCAGGTATCCCGTCAGAAAACAAACCGCTGAAAGATTGTCGCATGCGAATCAAACGATCGATTAGGTGGATGGCCGGCGTTGTGCTGCTGTTGATCACCGCTAGCGGATTCTGGCTGTGGCAGGCCGAGCCTACCGTCAATGTGCTCCTCATCACGCTCGACACCACGCGTGCGGATCACATCGGCTGCTATGGGGCCGCAGAGGCGTTGACACCAACCCTCGACCGTCTGGCGGCAGCGGGGGTGTTGTTTGAGCGAGCCTATACTCCGGCTCCACTGACGCTCCCCACACATGCCAGCCTAATGACCGGCCTTTATCCCCCTGAACACGGGCTGATCACCAACGGTCGCGGTCGCTTGGACGACAGCATCCCAACTCTGGCGGAAACCCTGAAACGCGCGGGCTACGACACGGGTGCCTTCGTGGCGTCTTTCGTACTCCATTCCAAGTTCGGCCTGCACCGGGGATTCAACACCTACGATGACGACCTGACCCACACCGATCCGACCGAATACGGCCTGCATCGGCAACGGGACGGGAAACGTGTTGTGGATGCGGCCCTGAACTGGTTGAAACAACGCCGCACCAAACCATTCTTCTGTTGGGTTCATTTGTATGACCCCCATCACCCTCATCTGGCACACGCGGATGAATTCGGCGAGCGGTTTCGGGATCAGCCCTACGACGGCGAGATCGCTTATGTGGATCGCCAGGTGCAGCGGCTGCTCGATCACCTGAAGAGCTGTGGAGCGGTGGACCGTACGCTCATCGTCGTCGTGGGAGATCACGGCGAAAGCTTGGGGGAACATCATGAGGAGGATCACAGCCTGACGTTGTACGACAGCGTGCTGCATGTCCCCTGGATCTGGGCGGGCCGCGGAATCGACGTCAAAAACCAACGCGTCTCGCAACCGGTGTCACTCGTCGATCTACGGCCAACGCTGTTGCAAGCCATCGGATTGAAACATCCGGAGCGAACGAGCGGCCGCAGTCTGGCGAACGCATTCCGCGGGGGCACAATTACGGGAGAAGAATGCTATTCCGCGACGGATGATCCACTCCTGGAATTTGGCTGGTCGCCGTTGCGGTCGCTCATTGTCGACAAGTGGAAATACATCCGCTCGCCGGAAACGGAATTGTACGACCTCGCCGCCGATCCTCGCGAATTGGAAAATCTGGCCGGGGAACAGCCGGAACGAATCAAAGATCTGGAATCGCGACTGGCGAAACTCGAACAACGGCTAACGCTACGGAAGAGTGCTGATGTGAAACTATTGCCGCAGGAATTGCGAGCGCTGGCAAGCCTCGGCTACCTCGGCGGACGACGTGCGGCGGACGAGCCGAAATCGCCGGGTGAACCCTTGCCCGACGTGAAGCGCATGCTGCCGATTCACAACACAGTCATTCAGGCTCGCAAATTGTTATCAGGAGGTCAGCCGGCTGAGGCGGAGCGACAGATGCGGAAGTTGATTTCAGAGTCGCCGGATTATCACGCCTCCTTGGTTCTCGCCGAGTCATTAACTGCACAATCGAAATGGGCGGAGAGCCGACAGATTCTCGACGAATTGGTGAACCGCAAATCAGACAGGAGTGATGCCCATTACCAGATCGGAGTGATCGAACTGGCTCAGGGACACCCAGAGCAGGCGGTTGCGTTTTTCCGCACGGCTTTGCAATGCAAGCCAGACGCCGAGGGAGTGCTCTATCAACTGGCGTTGACGTTGTCGCAACTCGGACAATTCTCCGAATCGCGACGGTACTTCGAGGAAGCCCTCGAATTGGACCCTGCCTTCGTGAATGCGCACATGGGAATGGGGATGGTGCTGGCGGAACAACAGCGCATCCCGCAAGCGATCGACCATTACCGTCTGGCGCTGGCCTACGATCAGACTGTCGTGGAAGCTCACACGAATCTGGCCGTTCTGCTGGCGGGTCAGCAGCGGGGCGAAGAGGCCGGTCGGCATTTCGCCCGAGCGGCGGAACTGGCTCCCGAGAATGCCGAAACACGCTGCAATTTCGGCATGTACCTGATGACGGTGGGGCGTCTTGACGAAGCGATCGTGGAACTCTCGGAAGCAGTTCGGTTGAATCCCGACCATCCGGAAGCGGCGGGGCGGCTGCAACTCGCGCGGGCCAGGAAGTCAGCAAAATGAAATCTCGAAGAGTTCGATCCGGGTTCCAGTCTCCATCAAAAAAGGTCAAGGCAAAAGCCTCGGCCTTGATGATCTTTGAGGGTGCCCCGTTCTCGGAGAGCCTCTGAAATGGATCGTCGCGCCGACTTTCGAATTCTCACCGCACCACCTGGCGGATTTCACCTTCTCTTAAGGTTGGGCCTCTTAGTTTGTTTCTGCGTCAGAATTTCCGATCGCCCTGCTTGAGCGCTGAGAGACCGTCTTCATAGAATCACTTTCGGTTCGGTCGGTGCTTGTTCGCTCTTTTCAAAGGATGTCGCCATGACACATAGACCTCGCAAGTCAGGATTCACATTGATCGAATTGTTGGTCGTGATCGCGATCATTGCTGTTTTGATCGCACTTCTGTTGCCGGCGGTCCAACAAGCTCGCGAAGCGGCTAGGCGGTCGCAGTGCAAAAATAATCTCAAGCAGTTTGGTCTCGCGTATGCCAATTATCACGACACAAACAAGGTTTACCCACCTTGTGGGACATCTTCTGGATGGGGGCTCTCGCATTGGATGGCGACTTTGCCGTTCATCGATCAGGAGCCAAAGTACAAGCAACTTCGCTTTAACCTCGTAGGCGGTATCGGACCCGGATACACCTATAATGCCACAAGTGTCAACCGCGCTGCCGTCACGGGGTTTGCACCGCCGTCTTACAATTGTCCTTCTTCGGATCTGAATAAGTTCGGCACGAGAGATCTACAGGTCATCCCGACCTACACCGGGGTTGCGGGGAATGACATCTTTGCAGTGGGAACGCAAACAGCCGCCTCAGGCAGCGGCATCATGTCGTCGAGCGGAGTGCTGGTCCCCAACACCGCGCCGGGCGCGGGGGGCAGGCTCGGGATTTCTAGTATTAAAGACGGCAGTTCCAACCAGCTTTTCATTGTCGAGCAATCCAGTTGGGGTTTTGCTCCTGGAAACCCTCAGGTCGATATTCGCGATGGGGTCACTTGTTATGCCTGGATGGGGGCGAATTGGGGCGACCGGGCTTTTACCTCGACGACAGTCAGGTATCCGATCAATTTTAGGGACTCGACGGTTAACGGAATGGTCGCGAATAACGGAAACAACAAGGGAATTCATTCCGCTCACGTCGGCGGAGCCCATGTTCTCGTGAGCGATGGCACGGTCAAATTCCTGGCACAAACCATGAATATCACGGTTCTCAAAAACCTGTGTTCCCGAAGCGACAATGCCCCCGTCGGTAATTTCTGATCGACCCCGAGGCTGCTTGTTGTTCCTCGATTGATCTGCGGACCACCATGTTTCTCTCCTAGAAGTGCAACTTTCATGATCGCTCACACGAATCGGTTGGTGAAATACTATTCGCTCCTCGTTTGTTGCTCGCTCGCCATCGCGGGCTGCTCCGGAGGACCGCCGAAACCGGTTGTCGGTGATGTGACCGGCAAAGTGACTTTGGGTGGCAGTCCCTTCGGCGAAGGGCGAGTGGTCTTCAAAGACTCGACAACGGCGATCGAAGCGGTTGCCGAGTTAAAGCCGGATGGAACTTTTCAAGTCGTCACGCCGGACGGTGGTCTCCAAGTCGGAAAATATGACGTCGCCGTTCAGTCGCCTCCCCCAGCACCGCTGAGTCC
>CAMDDX010000366.1 GCA_945893075.1 Planctomyces sp. SH-PL62
AACGCTCCGGTGCCCGCTGGAATCTCCGCAACGCCGAATCCGTCTCCGCCCTGACCAACCTCCGCGATAGCAATCAATGGCAACTCTATTGGTCAACTTGCGACACCACTAAAACTTAACACCGCCAAAATCTCTGGGCACACCCGTCGTCACGAGAAGAGATTCCTCGTTGGTCATCAGCGGCCCATATCGCTACGTCCGGCATCCGTTCTATCTGTCGTTTCTGCTGGGCCTCACCGGCGTCGGCCTGGCGATGGCCAACTGGTTCTTTTTGGTGGGACTCGTCCCGTTCGGGTTTATCGTGGCTCGCACCCGAATTGAAGAAGCGAAACTGGTCGAGCGGTTTGGCGTCGAGTACGAGGATTACATGCGGCGGGTGGGCCGGTTCTTTCCGCGATTCATGCGTTGAGTCAACGTAGCCGCGTCTCGCCAGAACGCGGGTTTTCGGCTCTCGACTCGCGAATTGCGTCAGTCTCGCAACAAAAACTCCTGCACCCGTTCGAGTGGGAGATTCAGCCACAGAGCGATCTCCTCGGGTGCAAATTCGGTTCGCAGCAGCCGCTGGATCATGTCGCGCTCGTCCGCCGAAATCCGCCGTGTGCGATGCGGCGGAGTTATCGACTCGCACGCCGGGAGCGATGCTGAGGCTGTCGTTTCGTGGGCCGTTTCCACCATCGGCTCGTAGGGCCGATCGTCTGCCGCGCGGAGCTCTTCCGCTCCAATGACTTGCGGGAAGTCTTGCAGCACCGCCTCCCATTCGGCGATGTCGTCGTCGAGGTCATCTCCCAAGGCATCGAGAATCTCGCGATAGGCTGCCGCGCGAGATTCCGGCGAAACGGTGGCGTTCTTTTTTGCGGCAGCGTTGGCCGGGATGCGGTGTAGTCCGGCCAAGGGTTTCGCTGAACTGGACGGCTGGGCTTCGCCAGCGACGTCACGCCGACGACGCAGTTTGGCTCGAATCTGTTCCGACAGAGCCACCAGCAATCCGGCGACCAAGCTTGCGCCGGCGATTGCTCCCGCGATGAATAGCGACATTCTGTTGTTCCCCATCCTTGGGTTCGTGTGATTCCTGATTCGTCGTAGCCTGACTCTCCGAGCCGGGCCTCCCTGCACCCGACTCGGAGAGTCAGGCTACAAAGTCGGATCGCCTATCTTTCGTCGCGCGATCAATGTTTCTTCTTCTTTTTCTTCTTCTCTTGGTCTTGGTCATGGTCGTGGCTGTGATCGTGATCGTGTCCGCCATCGTGATCGTGTGAATGATCGTGGTCGTGCTGATGGCCGACGTCATGATCGTGGCTGTGGTCATGGTCATGCGAATGACCGCCTTCATGATCGTGATCATGGCCCTGATCGTGACTGTGATCGTGGTCATGGCTGTGGTCATGATCGTGATCGTGATCGTGGCCGCAATCATGATCATGGTCGTGGTCGTGATCATGCTGCTCGAAAGCGGCTTCCAGGTGTTCGGCAAATGCCTGCTCGGCCGTGCGATAGACTTCGCGGATCGGGATCCGGCGTTCGGTAGCGATCTTCGCGCACGACTCGAATTCCGGTGTGAACAGCGGGCGTTCGCCGTGACGCCAGCCGAGCTTACCGTGCAATTGGCCGATCGGGGTTTCGATGACGCATGATTGCCGAGCACGTTTCGAGCGTTGCATCAGCGAGCGGCGGATGCCAAACGTCGCGGTCTCGGTGAAGATGATGTCTTCCATCTGATCCATGTCCGACGGACGACAAAGGACGCTCAGCAAAACGCCGGGACGGTTCTTCTTCATCTGGATCGGGGTCGTGAAAACTTCCACCGCCCCCGCCTCGAACAGTTTTTGTTTGGTATAGCCGATGACCTCCGGCGAAACGTCGTCCAGATTGGTTTCAAGCTGAATCACCTCGTCGGATTCCGGCAGCGTCGTGCTCTCGCCGACGAACAGCCGCAGCAGGTTGGCTCGGTCGGGGAAGTCGCGTCCACCGGCACCGTAGCCGATCGCTTCGACAGTCATCTCCGGTAAGGCCGAGTATCGTTTGACGAGCGCCTTCAGAATCGCCGCACCGGTTGGCGTGGTCAGTTCGGCCTCGACCGGTAGGTCGACCAGCGGAATGCCCTTGAGCAACTCGGCCGTGCCGGGAGCCGGCACCGGGCAGATGCCGTGAGCAATTTCGATCCGTCCGCGTCCCGTTGGGACCGGACTGGAGACGACTTCATCGACGCCGAGCAAATCAAATCCAATCGCCACGCCGACGATGTCCACAATCGAGTCGATCGCACCGACCTCGTGAAAATGAATCTTGTCGAGCGTCGTGCCATGCACGCGCGCTTCCGCCTCGGCAATGTGCTGGAAGATTTTCAGAGCGAGCTTCTTTTGCGACTTGGTCAGCTCTTCGGCCTCGTTGATCAGCTTGGTGATGTCCGCCAGATGCCGATGAGCGTGTTGTTCCGGGTGTTCGACTTCGATCTGCAACGCTCGGAAGCCCCCTTTGACGACCGTCTCGACATGCAGTTTGACGTCCGGCAGGCCCAGCGAATCAATCCCGCGCACGATTTGTTCGAGGTCTGCTCCAGCGTCGATCAGTGCCGCCAAAGTCATGTCGCCACTAATGCCGCAAATGCAGTCGAGGTACGCAATCCGCACGGTGAAATCCTTATCGTCAAAGGCCAATCTGAGAGGCGGCGGATTCTAGTGGTGCTCCGAAAGCCGACCAATGGCAAACCACGAAGTCCATCACAGGCTCAACACATCACGGCCTGGACGCTTCTTGCTCGCAATCGAACTCAAAAGCGCCATTCCAAAATCCCATGCAGTTGTCATCCAAGCCCTTCATTTTCTGATCTTCGCGCCCTTTGCGCCCTTCTGTTCCAAACGAATTGAGAGTCGGGGGACACGATGAGACCGTGGATTTGAACAGAAGGTCGCAAAGAGCGCGAAGGAAAAGAAACGGCCGCAGTCATTTTCCTGCCAGCGGATCGTTGAGCTCGACCATGTTCGCTCGAATGTTCCGATTCAGTTCCGCGTAGGCCGCCTTGGCCTCGCTGCGATCCGACGTCACCAGATTGGTCGTCTCGCCAGGATCGTTTCGCAGGTCGTAGAGTTCGTCGCGATCCAGGTTCAGGAAATCCCGTTTGAGTTTCCACTCGGCCGTGCGGTAGCTGCGCATGTCCGCGCGCATGGTGTGCTGCACGCTGTACTCGGTATAGAGGTCATCGGTGCGATCGAACGAACCTTCGCCACGCAGCAGGTTGAGCACGCTTCGCCCGCGAATCGTCGTCCCTTCCGGCAATGCGACGCTGCTTGCCTCCAACAACGTGGGAAACCAATCGAGATGCGTCACCGTGCGGCTGACGACTCGGCCCGCGGGAATTCGCTTCGGCCAACGGATGACGGCCGGGACTCGCAGCGACGTGTCGAACAAGTTCGGTCGCTGAGGGGCGGGAATGTTCTTCGTGCCTGGCGGATTCTCCGTCAGAATCCAAGCGGCGTTCCCTTTGTGGAGGATTCCGTGATGACCAATGTTGTAGCCGTGGTCGCTCGTGAAAATGACCAGCGTGTTGTCACTGAGCTTTAACCGATCCAGTTCATCGAGCAACCGGCCGACATTGCGATCGACCGCCGCCACGCTGGCGAGATACTCGCGCGTCAGCTTCTTCACTCTCGCCGTATCGAGCTTCGGAAAGTCCGGATTCGGCACTTGCGGATCAAGCCCCGCGAACGCGCGTTGCTCAGAGTCCGGGACCGGAGCGTATGGCGCGTGCGGCTCGCGGAAATGCACCGAGAGAGCGAACGGCTGCCCCGGCTCGCGCTGCAAGAACTTCAACGCATCGTCGGTCAGCAGATCGACAATGAAACCCTCGGCCTTGCGGACCTGGCCGTCGATCTCCAGTTCGGGATTGCGCGGTGAGTTGCCTCCGCCTCGAAAGCCCATGAAGTACTGATAGCCGAAGACCGACGGCTGAAACTCGTCCTTCAGACCGAGATGCCATTTGCCGATCAGTCCCGTGCGATAACCGGCCGCTGCCAGCAACCTCGGCCACGCCGGAGTCTTCGGATCAAGCCCGCGCTCCGGCTCTTTGTTCGGATTGAGCCAGTCGAGAATCCCGACCTCAGTGCCGTAACGGCTGGCGAGGATCGCGACTCGCGACGGACTGCACACCGGCGTCGGCGTGAAGCAATTCGTCAGCCGCACACCCTCGTGAGCGATGCGATCCAGGTTGGGCGTCTTCGCATCGGGATGCCCGGAGCAACTCATCGCCCATTCGGCTTGATCGTCGGTGACGATAAAAAGAATGTTTGGCCGCGCGGCGTCGGCTGCGAGCAACGTACTCGGCAACATCAGCCAGAGAACGATTGCGAGTTTCTTGCAGCTTGCCATGTGACACCTCGGATGTCAGTCTTATTGATGATTCCACATCACGGGGTCGGGAGTCTTTTTCAGGCCGCCGCCGTTGAGTTTTTAATCGTCGGTGAAGTGACGGCGGCCTGAAAAAGACTCCCGACCCCTTCGCGCCCAACAGCGTAGCGACATGACGAACGCCTCGACACGACGGACCGTGATCTTCGCCGGCGGCGGCACCGGCGGGCATTTGTTTCCCGGCATTGCCGTCGCGCGCGAGTTGCTCGCTCGCGAGCCGGACGCACGAGTGCTCTTTGTCGGATCGCAGAAGCCGATCGAACTCGACATCGTCGGCAGCGCGGGGTTCGAGCATGTCGCGTTGCCGTCTGTTTCGCCATCGCTGACTCCGACACACATTTCTTCTTCGCTGCTCAGGAATTGGCAGGCGTATCGACAAGCCCGCGCGATCATGGCTCGTGAGCGGCCGAACGTGGTTGTCGGACTGGGCGGCTTCGCCAGCGTTCCGCCGGTCCTGGCCGCGTGGCGAGCCGGTGTGCCGATCGTGCTGCTGGAACAGAACGTGGTCCCCGGCAAAGCGACTCGCTGGCTGAGTCGCTTCGCCGACACCATCTGTCTGCCGTGGGCCGAGACCGCGAAGCATCTCTCACCGCGCATTCGTGCCGTCGTCACCGGCAATCCAATCCGATCCGAAATCACGAAGCTGGCCGAACCAAACCAACCCGACGCGCCAGCGAGGGCCGGCGATGAACCGGCCTCGCTCGCGCGTCGGGTTAGTTTGGAAACGCCGACACTGCTGATTCTCGGCGGCAGTCAGGGCGCGGCATCGCTCAACGCCGCGGTGCTCGATGCCCTCGCGACTCTGCAAACCGAACTCGCCGGTTGGCGCATCGTGCATCAAACCGGAGCGGCCGATCTCGACGCGATTCGTCAGCGTTATGCCGCGTTGTCGCTGGCGGCCGACGTGCAACCCTTCTTTCGCGACATGGCCGAGCAATACCGCCGCGCCACCTGCGTCCTCTCGCGAGCGGGAGCCACCACGCTGGCCGAACTCGCGTGCGCGGGACTGCCGGCCCTCTTGGTTCCGCTCCCGACCTCGGCTCACGACCACCAGCGTCTCAACGCCCGCCTGTTCGCCGACCGCTCCGCCGCCCTCGTGGTCGAACCCTCCTCGCCCGCTTCCGACTCCTTGCGAGCCTCTCTCGTCCAACTCTTGAGCGACCAGCCTCTGCGAGAGCGACTCCGCCGAAATCTCCGCGTTCTCGCCCGACCGCAAGCTGCGAGTGCCGTTGTGGAAATACTCCGCGAGCGGTCGATTTCGGAAGCGTAACAACAAAGCTCACCCGCTACGGGAGATTGAAAAGCACGAACGGACGGTCTGCCACTGCGGTCAAGTGCTGCGGTTGTTTAGGCCAGAAACCACCAAGACAAACCGAATCCAGACACGACAAGAATGACGACTGATGCTAGGCACCCGGATTTGGCCTGCGGGTCTGGCGTCGATAGGTCTGAAAGTGATTCAGGAAACACAAGGTCGTTTCTCTTTGGCGACGTCGATGTGTATTCCAAACCGAGGCGGGTGTAGATTTTCTGCCAGTACATCGGGTCTTCCGACCCAACAGTCCTGCAATACCCTCCAAACGAGCCTATAGTTTCCTGCGAGAGATACTGCGGATACTCGAAGTCGAAGACATGTTTGGCAACGATAACATCAGCTTGATCGTCAGGTACAACGCACATCATGATGAGCCCGGGACCGCCTTCGCAGAAGTTCACTATTTTGCAAACTTCTCCTCAAAATCATCTCTGCCAGCGTACAGCAGGAAACAATTCGCGATTTTCAGTTTGAGTGCAGTACAGATTTGATAGATGTCATAGCCTTTGAGAGCAGAAACAGGAGTGTGGCGGTGGCTTGTATCTCCAAATGCTGCGAGGACGATGTTGAAAACTCGCTCAGATTCCGCGATTGTCATTGTTGCCATATTGGCTCTCCCGAATAGTGCTCAGGGAACGCGGTGTCGGGTCTGCGAAGTTCTGGCGAGTCGTCGTGGGTTGAAACCCACGGCGAACATCGGATCCCGCAATGCGGCGGAGAACAAGCCCTCGGCTCGCCCCACCGTATGCCGGGATCTGTCGACTATGCTGAGTCATAATCGACGAGATTAGGCAGTCCACGGACATATTCGGATGCAAAGCGATCAAAGTCCGCATTCGCTTGGAGTTGTCCGTCGAAATAAGGAACACGAAAGGTCATGCCGGACAATTCCCACGAACCCTCAATGGTCCATCGAACCTGATTGTCATGAATAACGATGCCAATCACGTTCTTGTCACGAATGCGGTTTACGAGCTCGTAAGACTGGGCACGGCCAGCGCGCATAGCTGGGTAGTGTGGGCGAGCTGGCGCGATTGCTGTTTGTATGGTATTCCTCTCCTGGAATTCGTCTGCGTGAGTTTGCTGGTCGTGTGACTGCGGACTGGAGCGCAGGAAACCAGACCAGGAGGTGTCGCGT
>CAMDDX010000367.1 GCA_945893075.1 Planctomyces sp. SH-PL62
GCGCCAGACACCGACCACCCAAATCAGCAGCAGGCCAAAATCTGACAACAGTGCCAACAGCGGACTGAACGCCGACCACAACTTGTTGACGTGGTTGTTCGTCTTGAAGACCTGATCGTTGCGGGCTTGAAAGCGTTCGATCTCGCGCTGCTCTTGAGCGAACGCTTTCACGACGCGAATGCCGGGGATCGTGTCGGCCAGGACATTGGTCATCTCGGACCAGGCGCGGCTGCCGGCCATAAAGCCCGATCGCAGCTTGCTCCGCACGCCATGCACCAGCCAACCGATCAGCGGCAACGGCAACAGCGTGACGATCCCCAGCCAAGTATCCTGCCATATCACATACGAGCCGATCAGCAACAGCATCACCACGTCGGAGGCGAAGTCGGTCAGATGCACGGCGATGAAGTAGCAGATGCGATCGGTATCGGTGTCAATCCGCGAGATCAAATCACCCGTCCGTTTGCCGCCGAAGAATTCCAGCGACAGCCGTTGCAGATGCGCGTACGTTTGATTGCGGAGATCGGCAGCGACCCGTTCGCTGACCCACGCCAGCACATAGATTCGCCACCAGCCGATCAGCCATGAAATCACGACCGCACCGGCAAACAGTTCCAGAAACAATGTGGACTTCGAGATCGCATCACCACGCTCGATGGTCTGCGTGGCGAAGGGGACCAAGACGTCATCCATCACACGGCCGAGCAGCGGCATCGGCACCGTTGCGAAGAACGAGCCGAGCAACGTGAGCACAAACCCCAGCGTCAGCATCCGCGTGTGCGGTTTCGTGAACCGCAGCAGCCGCGCGAACGATTTCGTCACCGCCGACAGAGGCGCATCGGGTTCGAGCTCGCTGTCATCTCCGTCCTCGGCGTCGTCGATACCCTGTCTGAGCTTTTCGATCTGCTGAATCAGCTTGTGAATCGCCGCCGCTTTGCCGACCGTGTAACGCCAGACGTGCGTCTGACCATTGGTTGCGCGAACCTCCAGTGAACCGAGCGCGCCGTGTTCTTTGGCAGCGACGGAACCGATGTCCGACCACAGTAGCGAAACCGGAGTTGCGGAGTGATTCGCAATGCCGAGCAACCGACGATCCGTCGCCACCAGCAGGCCCGCTGCGAAACGCAAGCTCTCATCGAGGTCCAACTCGACCAAAAATCGCGCGGCTTCGCCCGGTTCAAATTGCTCAGTCACCAAACGGCGAAGGTCCGGACTCAAAATGGATCACCTTGATTTCTCGAATCTCGCGATCACTTCCGAGACGAGTCGTTGGGTGCAGCGGTCTCCGCATCATCGCGGCTCGGGCGGATGGCTTCAAAGTAGCGGCGGATGGTTTGGCGGTGGCCGAGCGGGATGTCTTCGGATTCCAGGACCGCGTCACTGAGCTTGCGGTACTTGTGATAGACCTCTTTCAACTCGCGCTTCGCGGTTTCTTCCGCTTCTTTGGTCGTGAGCGTTTCCGTGTCGCTGTCCCCTTGCTCGCCTTTCAGACCCTGAATCTTTTGTTCGTCGCGCTTCGCGGCGAGTTCTGTGCGTCCGCCTTGCACGGTGTCGTTCGTTCCGCGTCCGGCTTTCAGGCTGGGCTTGGCGGCGAGCTTGTCCCCTTGAGCGTTCGACTGGCAGTTGCCTTTGCTCTCGGCCAGCTTGTCTCCCTGCTTCTTGAGCAGTTCGCTGATCTTCTTGGAGTTGCCTTGCTGCTTGGCTGACTCGGCCAGTTTGCTGAGTCCGTTTTTGGTTTGAGAGGCGTTGTCTTGATCGAGTCCTTCGGCAGTCTTCTTTGCAGCGTCGCTGAGTTTTTTCAGTCCCTTCTTGTCGGCCTCTTCCGCAGCCTTGTTCAGTTTGTCGGCGACGGCTCGTGATTCCTTGCGGTCCAGCTTGGGCTTGTCGAGCTTCGACAATTCACTCGCCGCCTTGTCGTACTGGCTCTCTTGCAGAGCCTGTCCCGCTGGCTGAAGCGACTCGGCCGACTGCAGCGCCTCACCGATGGCTTTCATTTGTTCGTCGGTCGCACCGACATTGAACTGCGCGGCGACTTCTTGCAGAGCTGACTGCATCTCGGACAACTTGGCCAGAGCTTCGCGAACATCGACGCCCGGCTCTTTCATCTCCTCGGCCTTCGCGAGCAGTTCTTTGATGATCGCGTCGATTTCCGGGTCGTGATCCTCGGGCAATTGATCGAGCAATTTTTGGAGGTCTTCGATGACGATCTCCGCCTCGGTGACGATTGCTGCGAGCGGTTGAGCCGGCCCGGCGTTGACCTGCGAATGTCCCGTCGGCCAGCAGAGCAGCACGACGGCCAACGTTGCCGTGGCTAACGCCCAACGGAACGAACTCGGCCACGCGAACGGCACGACCTGCTGGGCTTCGACTCGTTGCAAGTGATGCAGGGCATCGGCCAGTTGCAGCGATTCGATCTCGGTGGGCGTTCGCGTGGGTTGCCGGCGCAGGAACGCCAGCGCGGTTTCGGTACGGTCTTTCAATTCGTAGTGACCATCCACGGCGCGAGCTGCGGGGAGCCAATCGGCATGTCGCCAACTCCACCAGGCCGCCACGCCGGTCGCGACGGTCGGCAATCCCAGCAGCACGCCCCAACCCGTCCACGCGGTTGTCAGCCAGCCGGCCAGTCGCAGCACGGCCAGCATGACGGCGACGCACGACCCGCCGCTCAGTCCCCACGCCGCCGCGCGGAGGACGCAGACCGTCCATTGGCGTCGCCGTACTGGCAATAGCTGGCGAAAGATTGTTTCCCGCATGATCGCTCTCTTCACCGACTTGGCCTCGATCATCCGCTGGCTCGCCAAACCTCGCCTGGCACCGCGTGCGGGGTCGAGGAGAATTCAATGCAGTGTGTTTCAAAAATAGCACGACGCGCAAGCGAGTGATCTCGGTGCGTGCCACTCGCTTGCGCGTCGTGCTAATTGCTGCCCATGAATAATCCCGGTTAGGGCCGCGTGATGGTGACTGTGTTGCTCCCCTTCTCGTTGCCGGTGGAGAGGATGACGTAGACCTTGAATTTCGCGACATCGCCGGAGGCAGTCAGGCCGGCGAGGGTCAGGAGTTCGCGGGGGTCGGTCGGCGAGAGGTTGCCGATCACCACCTCCGTCTCCGTCGAGTACTCCCCGGAGCAGAATCGAATCTGGTACTGAGACAGATTCGGGTCCGTGCTCGCCGTGAACGTGATCTTGCCCATGCCCAGCGTCCCATCAAACGTTCCGCTGGCGATCACCCCGTCGGGCGTGGAGCCGGGTTCGGGTGTCACCGCGGGCAGGCTCAGGACCAGCGGGTCGTTCTCGGCGAACGTTCCGGCCACCGCCTTGCGATACAAGACGAGCGCGGGCCGCGCCTTGTCCTGGACGAAATCCCGCAGCTTCCGCTCCAGAGTCACCTCATGCTGGGCCGCGGATTCCGTGGCATAGGCGGTTTTCAGAGCCGCCAGTTCGACCATGAACGCCGCGACCGCGTAGTTGCCGAGCAGCAGCAGCGGTCCGGTGAACCCCGGAATCGTGGCCGCATTGATCTTGGGCCACAAGTTGGCCGTGTCGTCGAACGGGTCCAGGAAAATCCCTTCCGCCGAAGTAATCGAGGGGACATCCGACAACGCCGCAGCATACGCCGACTTGCTGATCGAGCCGCGGATCTTGCGATTGAACTCACCGATCCGCGCCAGCAGAACCGTTTTCTTGGCAAACACGTCCGCGGTGGCGATCTGGACGTCATTCAGCTTCCCCTGAATCGACGCGCGGTAGCCCTCCAACTGGTCCCGATACCCGGTCAGGATCACGATCGTCGTCCCGTCCTCCAACACCAACGGCCCGCCCGCACCCAAGGCCAAGTTGACGTCCACCCAGTGCGGGATGAACAAGTTCAGCGTCGCCACATACGAACTCGGACCACTGATCGGCATGAGAGTTGTCCTTTAAGTCGAGCCGAGACCTCCAAAGTCGAACAGACTTCGGAAGTCTGACCTCGGTTCTGTCTTTGTGATGCGTATTATCCGCTTCGCAGAAATTAGCCGCGCGGCGCTAGCCCCGGTTTACCGGGATGAACCGGGGCTAGCGCCGCGCGGCTAATCCTTGGAATGCGTATTACTACACAGAATCTCCGCATTACGTCAACGAGTCGTCAAATAATCGTCTAATTTTTCGATTCTTGTGCCTGATGCCATGATTCTTGGCTCTGATGTCTCGCATCTTTGTTCTATCGCCACGATTATTGGCTCTGATGCAAACGGTCCATATCCTGCTGCGTGAGCGCTGGTCGCTCATGGGGTCGTTCGATGTTTTGGCACAGTCGTTTCTGATCCTGATGGACCTGCTCGATACCCGCTGCGGCCCTCGCGTTGACGAGATCAAGACTCCACCCGATTCCCGTCCCCAACGCCGCACCTCGTCATGCTCTTGCCGCCCAACGACCAAGCTCACCCGCCGCTGAAAGCGTAGCGAGGAGGCACGACGAGCGAAGCTGTAAGCGGTCGGGTGCAGCGCCTTGTTCGGCCTCTGTTGCCGCCTTTCACTCGTCGTCTTTATCCAACTCGGCTTTAACTTTCAGCGAGATTTCATAAAGATGCTCCCGCAAGTATTCTTGGTCTTCAAAATCGATTCTATCTACCGCTTCGCGCGCAACAGCATCGAAGGGCTTCTTTTTCTTTGTAGTCCGGTGTTGCTCCAACACGCTGAAGAGCAAATATAAAATATGGTCGGCGAATGAGCTGGTGTGCCAAACGCCAGGCAAGTAACTGCCTTCTCTCAAATTTACGTGTGCAGAACCGGCAGCTTCGGAAATGAAGTCGTCCTTGACTTCATCTTCATTTGTTCCACATTTTGGACACAAAACGCTCACTTCATACGGAATATAGAAAGCCTCACAATTGCCGCACTGATGCGTGTAATGTATATGCCAAGTCATCTTTATCCTTTTGCAGTTGGGATGTTAATTATAACACATTCAGTCAGGCTGCTCGCAGAGGCCGAACAGTCTTATTGAGCAGCACGCCGCCTAACTCGGTCCCGCACGGATGGCTGATCAGCCCTGTCGGCGAGCAGGATGCCTATGAAATGGTGGTTAGTCAATCAAGATGGCCGAGGAATTGTCAGATCGCGATCGCGTGTTAGGCCGCGTGCTGCTGAACACTGTGAGCACTGCGTGCCGCCTAATTCCATGAGCACCACACGGAACAGTGATCGACGTGGAACTCACCCGCACGCGGCTGGATTCGCTCGCGTCGGGGCGATCATCGCCGACATCGCTGGCTTCCGAGCGAATCGCCGCCCGTCCGACGATCTGTGCCTGCTGGGCATTGCCCGTGAAGTCGCCTGAGATTCGCTGGCCGACCGACGCAAGGTTCGTCATGCTGACGCCGCGTTTGAGCGCATCCCAACCAAACAGGCGAACGCCCCCCCCGCTCGCCAAGACTCGGATTCTGAGGCGGCGTCATGGCGAACCGGTGTTATCTGGCGGTCGATTTAGGAGCCGAGAGCGGCCGCGTGGTCGCGGGATTGTTTGACGGGCAGCGCGTGCAGTTGGACGAACTGCACCGCTTTCCCAATGGAGCCGTCAACATCGGCGAAACGCTCCGCTGGGATGTGCTCCGGCTGTGGGCCGACATCCAGAACGGGCTGAGCGCGGCCGCCACCAAATTGGGATCGGCGATCACCAGCGTCGGCGTGGATACCTGGGGTGTCGATTACGTCCTGCTGACCAAGACCAACGAGATGCTCGGCGCGCCGTACCACTACCGCGACGCTCGCTCGCGCGGGATGCTCAATCACGCGCTGACGAAAGTTTCGCGCGGCGACCTCTTCGCGGCGACCGGTTTGCAGTTCATGGAGATCAACACGCTCTACCAACTGCTGGCGATGAGTCAGACGAATCGCGACCTGATGCAGTTGGCCGACGTCTTCCTGATGATGCCCGACTACATCAACTGGCTGCTGTGCGGTAGTCGCGTCGTCGAGTTCACGAACGCCACGACCACGCAGTGCTTCGATGCCACGAAACGAACGTGGGCATTCGATGTGCTCAAGCGGCTGGAAATTCCGTCGCACTTCTTCCCCGAAGTCATCGCTCCCGGTACGAAGTTGGGAACGCTGCGTGAGGACGTATCGAGGCGCACGAATCTCGGCCGGATCAACGTCGTCGCGCCGGCGACTCACGACACAGGGAGCGCGGTCGCGGCGGTGCCGACGGACAAGACCGGCTCGCCAAGCTGGGCCTACATCAGTTCGGGAACGTGGTCGCTGATGGGCGTCGAAGTACAGCACGCGGTCCTCACACCGCGAGCGTTGGAACTCAACGTCACCAACGAGGGAGGGATCGACGGCACTTATCGGCTGCTGAAAAACATCATGGGCTTGTGGCTGGTTCAAGAATGCCGCCGCTCGTTCGAGCGGCATGGTCGGCCGCTCGATTACGGGCCGATGGTGCAACTCGCGACCGCCGCTAAGCCGTTTGCGTCGCTGATCGACCCGGACGATCCGCAATTCCTCAGCCCGGACGACATGCCGACCGCGATCCAAAACTTCTGCCGTCAGACCAATCAGCCGGTGCCGGAGTCTGAAGGGCAGCTCATTCGTTGTTGCCTGGAAAGCCTCGCGCTCAAGTACCGCGTGGTGCTCGGCTGGATGGAAGAGCTGACCGGTGTGCCGGTCGAAGTGATTCACATCGTCGGCGGCGGGACGAAGAACGAGTTGCTCAATCAATTCACGGCGAACGCCTGTGGCCGCCCGGTCGTGACCGGTCCCGTCGAAGCGACCGCGCTGGGCAACGTGCTCGTGCAGGCGCGCACGTCGGGTGAGATCGGCTCTCTGTCCGACATCCGCGAGGTCGTGCGGCGATCCTGCGA
>CAMDDX010000368.1 GCA_945893075.1 Planctomyces sp. SH-PL62
CCCGGCAGATCCGCCGGCCGTTTCACGCCAACGGCATCGAGCACCGTCGGCAGGATGTCGAGCGAACTGATCGGGACATCGCTCGTTCGCGGCGCAATCTGGCTGGGCCAACGCACCATGATCGGCGTGCGCAGGCCGCCGTCGTATTGCGATTGCTTCGACTTCGGAGCGTACTGCGGCTTGTCCGGGTCTTGAATCCAGCCGTTGTCGGTGACGTAGATGACGATCGTGTTCTCGGCCAGCTTCTGTTCTTCGAGATGATCGAGCAGTTGCCCACAGGTCTCGTCGAAGAACTCGCACATCGCCCAGTACCGAGCGACATGCGGCGACGGCGTCAGCGATTTGTATTTGTCGAATCCGCCGCCGGCGGACTCTGGTGGGTTATGCGGAGTGTGCGGCAGCATCGGTGCGTACCAAACGAAGAACGGCTTGTCCTGCTTCTTCGCCTCACCGATGAAGTCGTAAATCGGCTGCATCGTCTTGCGGCCGATATCGAGACCCGCGTCGCCGTGCCGCTGTCCCTTCGTCATGCCGTGCGTGAAGCCGCCGCGAGAATAATCTCCCTGCCACCACTTGCCCGTTTGCAGAGTCAGATAACCCGCCTGCGTCAGCAACCGAGGCAACGTCGGTTGCGCGTCCATGAAACGGCTCATCGCTTCGCGGCCGGCAGCGAACGTGTCTTTGTCTTTCGAGCCTCCCGGTGGATCGTTGCTCGTGATCTTGTGCTGATGCGGATACTTGCCGGTGATGAGGCTCGCCAAACTGGGACAGCACAGCGAACTCGTCACATACCCGCGCCGAAAGACCAGACTCTCGCGAGCCAACCGATCCAGCCGCGGAGTCTGGATGTGCGGATGCCCCATGAAGCCGTAGTCCGTCCAAGCCTGATCGTCGGACACGATCAACACGACACTCGGCGGTCCGGCCTGCGTACCATTCGTGATCAGCCCAACAAATCCCAATACGACAAAAACACGAAACCACCACATCGTTATCTCCTTGTCCGGCCGATGGCTGAAAGCTGATGGCCGATGGCTGTCATTTCAAAAGGGATTCTCACCAGGAAGAAGGACAGGATCACGGCCATCAGCTTTCAGCCAACAGCCATCAGCCGGGCAGTTCACTGGCGACTGCGTCCCTGTTCGCGGAGTCGCTTCATCAACATCTGTAGTTCGGCCACCTTTTCCGAGTGCTTCGCGACCAAGTTGTTCTGCTCGGCGAAATCTTCGGCCAAGTTGAAAAGCTGTCCGGCTTGAGTGCCGTCTTTCTTGGATTGCTCGGCCTGCCGGCCTCCGCCGCCGGGTTGGATGAATTTCCACTCGCCGCTGCGGATCGCGAACGGTCCTTGTGTGCCGCCAGTGTGCGCGACGAAGTGCGGTCGCGGCGGCACATCGAGCTTCTCGCCAAGCAGCGTCGGCAGCACATTGAAGCTGTCAGCAGCCGCATCCTTTGACAACGAAACTCCGGTGAGTGCCGCGAACGTCGCCGTCATGTCGAGATGCGCGATCAACGTGTTGTTCGTCGTCGCCGGTTTGATGTGGCTCGGCCAGCGAGCGATGAACGGCACGCGATGGCCCCCCTCGAACAGAGTTCCCTTCGTGCCGCGCAGCGGAGCGTTCGGGTGATAATCGAACTTGCCGACATCTTCGTAGCCGTCATCCATCACGCCGCCGTTGTCGCTCGTGAAAATGACCAGCGTGTTGTCGGTCAGCTTCAGTCGATCGAGCGCGGACAAAACTTGCCCGACCGTGTCGTCGAGTTCCTGAATTGCATCGCCGCGCGTGCCGACGGGACTGGTCCCTTGGAACCGCGGATGCGGGACTCGCGGGACGTGAATGCCGTGCGTCGCGAGATACAAGAAGAACGGTTTCGACGCATCCGCTTTCACTTTCCGTTCAACAAACGAGATCGCCTTCGCGGCGAACGTGTCGGCCATGTCCTCGTCGGTCCAGCGAGCCGCCTTCCCGCCGGTCATCCAGCCGATGCGGCCGACCCCTTTGATGATCGTGAAGTCGTGCCCGTGCATGTGCTTCAGCTTGAGCAGTTCCGGATTCTCGCGGCCAGTCGGTTCGTCGCCGACTTTCGACTTGTAGTTCACCTGAATCGGATCGCTCGCTTCAAGTCCCGCGACGTGATGATTCTCGACGTACACGCACGGCACGCGATCGCCGGTCGCGGGCATCAGGAAAGCGTAGTCGAACCCAATCTCCAACGGCCCCGGCTTGAGTTCGCCGTTCCAATCGGGACCGCCCTCGCCGCCGAGTCCGAGATGCCACTTGCCCACGACGCCGGTCGAGTACCCCGCTTGCTTGAGCACTGAAGCGATCGTCGTCGTCCCCGGTGGAATCAACAGCGGCGCGTCACCGGGAGCGATCCGTGATCCCGGTTCCTGTCGCCACGAGTATCGACCGGTCAGCAGCGCGGCTCGCGTCGGCGTGCATGTCGAAGCCGGCGAGTGTGCATCGGTGAAGCGACATCCTTGAGACGCCAGTCGATCCAAATTCTTTGTGGTCGCGTGCTTCGCCCCATAGCACGACAAGTCGCCGTAGCCGATATCGTCCGCCAAAATGAAAACAATGTTCGGCTTCGAGACCGCTGGGGCGGCAGCAACGGCATTCATGGCCGCCAGCGCAAGAACAACCCACCCAACAAGCCAGCCGCTGCGACGGCACTTCTGAATTCGCATCGCGTAGTTCCTTAGGCCAGGATTTTCTGGACGATCTTGCCGCTGATGTCCGTCAGGCGGAAGTCGCGGCCTTGGAAACGATAGGTGAGCTTCTCGTGGTCGAGGCCCATCAGGTGCAGAATCGTGGCTTGCAGATCGTGGACGTGAACGCCGTCCTCCACAATATTGTAGCCGAAGTCGTCCGTCTTCCCGATCGTGATCCCTCCCTTGATGCCGCCCCCCGCCAGCCAAATCGAATAGCAGCGCGGATGATGATCACGGCCATAGCTGCCGGGTTTGAGCGGGCCTTGGTTGTACGTCGTGCGGCCGAACTCGCCCCCCCAGATGATGAGTGTGTCGTCGAGCATGCCGCGATCTTTCAGATCCTTCACGAGTGCCGCCGAAGCTTGATCGGTCTGCGGGCATTGCTGGCGCATGCGGTTAGGTAAGTCGGCGTGGTGGTCCCAGTCGCGGTGATAGAGCTGAATGAATCGGACACCGCGCTCCGCCAATCGCCGGGCCAACAAACAATTGTTAGCGAACGATGACTGCCCCGGTTGTGCTCCGTATTGTTCCTGTACCGACTTCGGTTCCTGCGAGATGTCCATCAAGTCGGGGACGCTCGTCTGCATGCGGTAAGCCAGCTCGAAGGAATTGATGCGAGCCTGAATCTCCGGGTCGGCGAGCGAGTCATGCTTGAGCCGGTTGAGTTCGTTGACGCCGTCGATCAGCGACTTACGAGTCGATTGGTCGATGCCCGGCGGGTTCGAGAGATACAAGACGGGATCACCCTGCGATCGGAACTGCACTCCTTGGAATTTGCTCGGGAGGAATCCGTTGCTCCAGTAGCGCGAAACAACCGGCTGCCCGCCGCCGCCGGACAACAGCACGATGAAGTCGGGGAGGTTCTTGTTTTCGCTCCCCAGTCCGTAAGAGAGCCACGAGCCGAGCGTCGGCCGTCCGGCGATACCGCTCCCCGTTTGAGTGAAATTCACAGCGGGATCGTGATTGATCGGATCGGTGTGCATCGAGCGGATGATGGCGATGTCGTCGGCGATCTTGCCGATGTGCGGCAGCATCTCGCACAGTTCTTGTCCCGACTCGCCGTGCTTGTGGAATTTGAACTGCGACCCCGCGACGAGAAACTGTCCCTGATTGCGAGTCATCAACGTCACGCGCTGCATGCCGCGGACGGAGGCCGGGAGTTCCTGACCGTGCAGTTCGGCAAGTTTCGGTTTTTCATCGAACAGGTCGATCTGTGAAGGACCACCGGACATAAAAAGGTAGATGACTCGCTTAGCCTTCGGTGCAAAATGGGGAAAGCCGACCGCCCCATCACTCGGCGCGGCCAGCAGCGAGGGACTCAGCAGCGACGCGAGCGCCGCGCTTCCCAATCCGACGGACGTTCGCGTGAGGAAACTGCGGCGGGTGTCCGCTCGATGCAGTTCTGCGAGTTGATGATTCATGCTCTCGGTTCCTATTCGCGCGAGATCGTCTCGTCGAGATTCAAGAGGACATTCCCCACGGTGGTCCAAGCGGCCAATTCGGCGACCGGGAGATTCTCTGGACGCGGAGCGGTGCCGTTACTCACGAGCGACACCGCCGCCGCGTTGTCCGCCTGATACTTCGCCAACTGTTGCGAGTAGATCCGCTGGAGAATCTCCAATTCTTTATCACGCGGCGGACGAGCGACACACAGCCGGAATGCGAATGCCAAACGTTGCGAAACGCCTTCGCCCCCTTCCTGCATGATCCGCTGCGCAAACACGCGAGACGCCTCGACAAACACGGGATCATTGAGCGTCACCAGCGCCTGCAACGGCGTGTTTGTGCGCGGCCGGTCCACGGTACAGGACTCGCGCGTCGGTGCATCGAACACTTGGAACGACGGATAAAACGTCGTCCTGCGCCAGAACGTGTAGAGGCCACGGCGATACAGATCCTGGCCCGTGCTTAGCGGCCACTTCCAGCGGCCTTTGTCGGCATAGAAATCAGAAGGCTGATGCGGATAGACGCTCTTGCCCCCCAACTCGGAGTTCAACAATCCGCTGATGGCCAAGGCGTTGTCGCGAATCGATTCGGCGGGGAGCCGGAATCGTGCGCCGTGAGACAGCAACCGATTGAACGGATCGCGTTCCGCAAACCGCGCGTCGGGATTCGAGGTCTGTCGATACGTCGCCGAGGTGACAATCTGCCGAATCACCGACTTCACATTCCAGCCGATCGCTTCGTGCGAAAGCTCAGTTGCGGCGGTGGGATTCATGAACTCCGTCGCCAACCAATCCAGCAGTTCGGGATGCGAGGGATACTCGCCCTGTGAACCGAAATCTTCCATCGTCTTCACGAAACCGGTTCCAAAGAACTGCTTCCAAAAGCGATTGACCGTGACGCGCGCCGTCAACGGGTTGTCTTGATCCACCAGCCAATGAGCCAAGCCCAGACGGTTGGCCGGTTTGCCCGCCGGAAGCGGCGGCAGAATCGCCGGGACGTTGGGCGTGACCGGCTCACCCGGTGTTTGGTAATTGCCGCGCATCAAGACAAAGGCATCACGACGTTTCGCCATTTCGGACATCACCATCGTCGTGGGGATCGCCGCGTTGGTTTTTGTTTCGAGCGCTTTCAGTTCTTCGTGTTGCTTGTTGAGTGGATCGAAGGTCTCGCGAACTTTGCCGTAGACGTACCGCACAAAGTGATTCTGCAAATCGGTCTTCTGAGCGTCGGTCCGTTTCTCGGCGGCGACTTGCAGAATGTCTTTGATCGGCTGAGGCAGCTTCGACGGCGGATTGGGAGGACCAAGTTCAAACTGCTCCCACACCGCGAGCGAATCCTGCGGAAGCGGGGCCTGCGCTGTCCGAGTCATCAGCCCCGCTTTGTCCCAGAAGATTTTCCCTTCGACCTGAGTGAAGGAGATGCCGCTGACCACCGCACCCGGCACCAGTCCCACGGCCTGCGCGTCGACTTCCAACCGCACCCAACTTCCAGCCGCCGGCAGCGGCCCGATGGATTGCCGACTGACCGTGCCATCCGTGCCGGACGTCACAAGGTTCTCGCCCCAATACGCGCGATGTTCCCACGAGCCGTCGTGGAATTGCAGCATCGCCGTCTTCGGTGGGTTTTGCGGATCGAGAAAGACGTACGCAAACAGCTTGTCCCCTTCACCGATTCGCAATCCGTTCGTGGCTCCAAGAAAGAGATGCTCGCTCATCCCCTTGGCCGTTCGTGTGTGCGACAACTTGCGGCTGAAGACTTGCTGCGCCGGCGCTTCACCCCATTGCCAGGATTTTTCATTTTCGGTCCCCTGGGGTTTGGCACCGATCGGCAACGCCTCGTCTACCCAGACATATTCGCGCGGTTCGGCCGGCGCGACATCCGTCGCCGTAGCGGGAGCATCTTCCAGTTTGACTTGCGCGAGTTGTTGCTGGACCTGCATGTCCAACTCGGTCAGTTGTTGCTTGGTGCGTTCGACCGTTTCCGTCTGCGCCGAGGTGGGAAAGCTGAGCAGCGGCGGCAGCGGGATGTCATGCCCCTGCGCGCCCTTCTCGCCGTCGATGCTGTTGAAGAAGGCGAACAGCGAATAGAAGTCACGCTGCGAAACCGGATCGTACTTGTGGTCGTGACACTCGGCGCAGCCCATCGTCATTCCCAAGAACACGGTGGCGGTCGTGTTGGTCCGATCGACGGCGTACTTCACCATGTATTCGTCCGGGTCCGCGCCCCCTTCTTCGTTGTAGGTCACGTTGCGGCTGAACCCGGTCGCGACTCGTTGTTCGGGAGTCGCGTTGGGAATCAGGTCGCCGGCGATCTGTTCGATCGCGAATTGATCGAATGGCATGTTCGTGTTGAAAGCGTTGATGACCCAATCGCGATATTTCCAGATGGACCGATCGCTGTCGTTCTCGTACCCGTTCGTGTCGCCATAGCGCGAGAGGTCGAGCCAGTCTTGAGCCATCCGTTCGCCAAAGTGCGTCGAGGCCAGCAAGCGATCGACGACCTTCTCGTAAGCATCGGGGCTGTCGTCTTCGAGGAAGCGATCGACCTCGGAAAGTGTCGGCGGCAACCCGGTGAGGTCGAGGCTCAGACGACGGATGAGCGTCACGCGGTCGGCTTCCGGGGCGGGCGTCATGCCTTCTTTCTCCAAGCGCTGAAGAATGAAGTGATCGACTCCCGTCCGCAC
>CAMDDX010000369.1 GCA_945893075.1 Planctomyces sp. SH-PL62
GAAACTGAGGTCTAAGATTTTCTCCGGTGACTTTACCTGGTCGGGAAACACTCGTTCCCATTCCGAACACGACAGTTAAGCCGCCAGGGCCGATGATAGTGCCGAAAGGTGTGAAAGTAGGTTATCGCCGGGGTCTTTTAAGGCTCTCCTTCGGGAGAGCCTTTTTTGTTTTGTCTGGCGTGTCGAGCACAGTTGCCTTAAGTTGGTTGGAAAGACTCAGTCCTTTGCAATTTTCGGAGTTTATGTCGATGGCGAAGGCAGATGTTGCTCCGCTTGTTGGCGTCATCATGGGCAGCAAATCCGATTGGGAGACGCTGCGTCACGCCGACGAACTGTTAACTCAATTCGGTGTGTCGCACGAGTGTCGTGTTGTCTCGGCGCATCGTACGCCCGACTTCATGACCGATTACGCGAAGACGGCCGAGGAACGGGGAATCCAAGTCATCATTGTTGGGGCTGGAGGTGCAGCTCATTTGCCGGGAATGGTGGCTTCTCACACATTGTTGCCTGTGATTGGCGTGCCGGTTCAGAGTCATGCGTTGCAGGGGCTGGACTCGCTGTTGTCGATCGTGCAAATGCCAGGTGGCGTTCCCGTTGGGACGATGGCGATTGGCAAAGCGGGCGCGATCAATGCTGCCTTGTTGGCGGTGCGTATTTTGGCTACGACTCGGCTAGAGTTGCGCGAGAAGCTGAGAGCGTTTCAAAACGAGCAGACCGAAAAAGTCATGCAGGAGACGCTGCCGTGAACCAGGGAGGGAGCAAACCGATCCTGCCCGGGGCGACGCTGGGAGTCTTGGGGAGCGGGCAGCTTGGGCGAATGTTCGCGATCGCGGCGCGGCGGATGGGTTATCGAGTTCACACGCTGTCTCCCGACGCCGATTCTCCGACGGGGCAAGTGGCGGATGTCGAAGTTACGGCCGATTACGCCGATCAGGATGCGGTCGCGAAGTTTGCCCGGCAAGTTTCGGTGGTGACATTTGAGTTTGAGAATGTTCCTTCGGAGACGACGGCTGTCGTGGCTCAGTTCGCGCCGGTGCGTCCTGCGGGACAAGTGCTGCACATCACGCAGCATCGGTTGCGAGAGAAGACGTACCTCAGTGAGTGTGGTTTTCCGGTGACTCCTTTTCGCGCGGTCCGATCGGCGGAAGAATTGGAAACTGCAGTCCGCGAACTCGGCTGCCCGGCGGTGCTGAAAACGGCGGGTTGGGGCTACGACGGTAAGGGGCAGATCAAGATCGACTTGGCGAGCGATGCGGCGTTGGCGTGGCGGCAGTTGGCCACCAGTGAAGCAATCCTGGAAGGCTTTGTGAATTTTCGGTTGGAGGTTTCAGTTGTTGCGGCGAGAGGGCTGGACGGTGCGTTTGCTCATTTTGGTGTGATGGAGAATGCACACTCGAATCACATCTTGGATGTCACAGTTGCTCCGGCACGCATTTCGCCGAAGATCGCAGCCGAAGCCGAAGCAATCGCGCGGGGTGTCTTGGAAGCACTCGATGTCGTGGGGGTGCTGTGCGTCGAGATGTTTCTGACGCATGACGACCGGCTGCTGATCAATGAGTTGGCTCCTCGCCCTCATAATTCGGGGCATCTCACTTTTGATGCGAATGTCACCAGTCAGTTTGAGCAGCAAGTTCGGGCGATTTGTGGGCTGCCTTTGGGTTCGACGGAGTTGTTGCGGCCGGCGGCGATGGCCAATTTGCTGGGTGATGTCTGGGCGAACGGTGAGCCGGACTGGGCGGAGGCGTTGAAATTGCCAGAAGTTAAATTGCATCTGTACGGCAAAGCGTCTGCTCGGCCTGGGCGAAAGATGGGGCATCTCACCGCGCTGGCTGACTCGGCAGATCAAGCAGAGCGGATCGTGCGAGAAGCGCGGAATCGGCTGATGAGAAGTGGAAGTTAAGGCTGGTCAGTGAGAAGTTCCGCATAGACCTCCCGAATTCGTTGGGTCATCGTTTGGTGACGAAACTGTTCCGTGAAACGCTCGCGGCCGGTTTGTCCAAACGACTCGCGCAGGGCGGGATCTGAAACCAGGATGTTGATTGCTTGTGATAGCTCATCGACGGACTGTGGCGGCAGGAGATATCCGGTTTCTCCGGAGACGATGACTTCCCGCGCGCCGTCCACGTCATAGCTGATGACCGGCTTACCGGCGATTAGGCCTTGCGGCAACACGCGAGCGAGACCCTCCCACAAGCTGGTATGCACGACGATGTCCATTGCGTGGATTAACCCGGGCACACGGTCTGGCGGAACGAGTCCGGTGAAAACGAAGTGTGACGTCAGGCCGAGGTCTGCGATGTATTTCTCAAACTCGCCGCGCAGTATGCCGTCACCGACGAAAAGAAATTTCGCGTTGGGGTTTTGAGCGACAACTGATGGTGCCGCGGCGATAACGTACTCTTGCCCTTTCAGTGGAAACAGCCGACCGATCTTGCCGATCACGACGTCATTCGGCTGGAGGCCCAGTTCTTGGCGGACAACTTCGCGTGGTCGCGGTGGTGACAGGAACGGCTCGACCTCCATTCCGCTGTAGATCGTCACGAAACGTTCGCGCGGAGCGATCCCGGCCGCGACGTATTGCTCGGTCATCGCGTCGCACACGCTGATGAACTTCGCGCAGCGACGAGCTGCCCACTTTTCGGCGAGGCGATACAACTCGTAAGCGATTGGATTCTGGCCGTAATGAAATGACGCTCCGTGAATCGTGTGAACCGCTGGAATGCCGAGCTTTGCGGCTGCCGCTCGGCCGAGGATGCCGGCCTTTGAACTGTGCGTGTGGACGATGTCCGGTTTGATCTCACGGAGCATGGCGATCAGCGCGCGATAGGCTCGCCAGTCCTGCCACGGGCGGATGGCGCGATGCAGTTCCGGCAGCACGCGAAAGTCGAAACCGCCGCGCCGGGCACGTTCTTCCAAACTTCCTTCCGGTCCCAGGCCCGGGCCGGTGATCAGCGTCACTTTGTCGCCGTAGTCGCGATGTTGGTCCTCGACCGTCAGCAGCGTGTTTTCTTGGGCTCCGCCAATGATGAGCCGCGTGATGAAGTGGACGACATTCATATCAGCAGGGGAATCGCGGTATTTTTGAGGAAATCGGTGTGTTGGCTGCGGCCATGTTGGTGATGGGCGGGAGCCTAAGCAGCGTTGCCGAATCGGAACAGTCCGAGCAGTTTCTCGGCCGCACGGTGGAATGTTTTCGGCACGGCAGATCACGGCTCATTTGTGATCATGCAATGCAAATCTCCTCCAATAGTTTCTTTGCCGCGATGAGGTCCGGTGTTCCGAAGCCTTCTGTGTACGAGTCGTAGATGTCGGCAAGGGCTTGGCGGGCTCGGGCCGTTTGGCCTTGCGAGTGCCATAGCCGAGCGAGGCTGGTGGTCGTGCGAAGTTGCCAAGCATTGCTGTTTTGCTGGCGAGCGATGTCGAGTGATGTCTGGAAACACGCCTCAGCTTCTGTGGCGCGGTGGGCAGACAACTTCAAGAACAGTTCGCCTTGCTGGCGATGCAGTGAGCTATTGTCGAAAGTCGTGGATGAGGTGAGTTGAAGAAGGCGGTGTGCTTGGGGAGAAATTGGAGTTGGACATCCCATTTCTTTTCCAGGAGCACACCACCGTGATGAAAGTTATCGAGCCGTCGAACGTTTTGCCCGTGTCCCAGGTCGTGGAGACGGAGGTCGGGAAGGATTTGTTGACCGAGATCTTGCGAAAAGGGGCTCGCGAGTTGTTGGCTCAAGCCGTTGAGCAAGAGGTCCAAGAATGGCTGAGCGAACGGTCGGGCCTGTTGGATGAACGTGGCCGGAAGCTGGTCGTTCGCAACGGACATCTTCCGGAGCGAACGATTCTCACGGGGATTGGCCCCATCGCGGTGCGTCAACCGCGGGCGCATGATGGGCGACCGGACGGCGAACGCGAACTTTTCTCGTCCAAGATTCTGCCGCCGTATTTGCGGAAGACCAAATCGCTCGAAGAACTGATTCCGTGGCTGTACCTCAAGGGGATCAGCACCGGCGGATTTCAAGAAGCGTTGCAGGCCCTCTTGGGACCGGATTGTCCGGGGCTGTCCGCGAATACGATCGTGCGGCTCAAGGAGGTCTGGCAAGGGGAGTATGACGTGTGGTCCAAGCGGTCACTGGTCGGTCAGGAATACGTTTATGTCTGGGCCGACGGCATTTACTCGAACGTGCGGTTGGAGGATGACAAGGTCTGTTTGCTGGTATTGATCGGTGTGACGAAGGAGGGTCAGAAGGAATTGCTGGCGGTGGAGTCCGACTTCCGCGAAAGCAAAGACTCGTGGTTAGAGGTGCTGCGCGACTTAAAGCGTCGTGGCTTGGCGATCGCTCTCAAGCTGGCTGTTGGCGACGGAGCGTTGGGCTTCTGGGCCGCTCTGCGCGAGGAATGGCCCAGCACTCGCGAATCCGCCGCGGCGGACTGGGTTCACAAGACCGCCAATGTCTTGAACAACCTGCCCAAGAGCCTTCAACCCAACGCCAAAGCCAAGCTGCACGAAATCTGGATGGCTCCCACTCGTGCTGAGGCGATCAAAGCCTATGACATCTTCCTGGAAACCTATGGCGCGAAGTACGACAAAGCCCGCGACTGCCTGAAGAAAGACCGTGACGAACTGCTGACGTTCTACGACTTCCCCGCCGAACACTGGAAGCACCTACGAACTACGAACCCGATTGAATCCACGTTCGCGACCATCCGCCTACGTCACCGCCGCACCAAAGGCAACGGCACACGCAAGGCCACGTTGACGATGCTCTTCAAACTCGCCGAGTCCGCCTCCCACCACTGGCGAACCCTCGACGCTGCAATGCACCTCATCGAAGTCGCCAAAGACACCAAGTTCCAAGACGGCATTATCCTCCCCAAAGTCGCCGCCTGACTCACGACCTCGTCCACAACATTTGACAATAACTCTTGAGGGAAATTGTCACGCGGTTCTCAAGACAAGGATGTCGACGATGGCACGGAATAATCCCAAGGTGTCGCCGGAGGTGGCGGTGGAGTTGGTGGATTTGGCTCGGCAGATGAGGCAGCTCCTCTATGGGGGCGACGGGGTTCCGGAGTGGGGGACCAAGTTTTCGCGGATTGAGGCGGACGCGTTGGAAGTGGGGCGGGAGTTGTCGCGGCTGATCATGGAGCAGTCGGTGGGCGAGCAGGCCGAGCGGCTGCCGTCGCCGGCTTTGGCGGAGGCGGGTTCGGGGGAGTTGGCTGCGGTGATTGGGACTCAGTCGGCGGTGATCGAGACCACGGCTGGGGAGGTTCAGTGGAAGCAACCCAAGACCCGCTTGAGCCAAGCTCGGCGGGATTTTTTTCCCTCAGGCCAAAGCGCTCGGCGTTGATGTGGATCAAGAGCTGTCCCCCAGCTTGCAAGAGAAGGTCGCGCTCGTTGGTGAGTTGCTCAAGTCGTTCCCGCAGGCGGCAAGCGCGGTCGATCGGTTGCTGGGCCTGACGATCGGGCGTATGCGATTCGAGCGTGTCACGGAACGTCTCGGAGCCGAGCGTGTCGCGGAGCGTGATCGGGATGCGGAGCAAGTCACGCAGTTGCGGCTGATGGATAAGATCGCGGGCTCGGCCGGAGTCACTCCGCCCGTGGTCGGTGCGATCATGGCGGACGGCGGACGTTTCCAACAAAACGTCGCTCAACCCGACTCGGGCAAGCATTGGTACGAATACAAGGCGGGCTTGTGTCTGACTCTGGGCACCTTGCACGACGCCAACGACACGACCGCACCGAGTGGCGATCCGTGTCCGCAAGTGCCGCTGAGCCTGCTGAATTTCGAGCATGTCGAAACGCTGACGCGCGAGATCGCGCAGCGCGTGGCGAGTACTTCCCGCAGCTTGCCCGACGAACTGCGTCCCGACGAAAAGGGCGTATTGCTGGAGGAATTACGGGCTTCGACGGGGCTCGGCGAGATCGTCCGCGCGGCGGAGAACGTCGTTCGCGAAGAGCAACGCTCAGCGCGTGAGTTGCCCTTCAGCCCCAAGATCAAGAGCCGCGAAGTTGTCGCGACCACCGGCAACGCTCACGAGTTCGGCCGGCTGTTGGTGGCTCGCGCGTGGCTCTTGGGATTGTTCCAAGCCGCACGCAAAGGCTTCGTCGCCGACGGCGGCTCGTGGCTCTGGACGTTGTTCGAACAGCAACTCAAGGCGTTCGGGTTCGAAGGCATCTTGGACATTATCCACGGCGTGACTCATGTCTTCGCCGCGGCCATGGCCGACCGCGATCGCGCCGCAGGTTGGCCGATCTATCGCCGTTGGATCACTTGGATCTGGCAAGGCGAGGTGTCGCGCGTGATCGTGGAACTCCAAGCCCGCGCCCAAGAACTGGGCGAGCCCACCGATGCCGACAAAGAAACCAGTCCGCGCCGTATCGTGGCCAGCACGCTGAAGTACTTGGAAAACCATCGGCAATACATGAACTACCCCCGCTACCGCGAACTGGGCCTGCCAATCACCAGCAGCGTCATGGAATCGACGATGAAAGAACTCAACTACCGAGTGAAAGGGACCGAAAAATTCTGGAGCCAACCCGGTGCCGAAGCTCTCCTACAACTCCGATCCGACCGCCTCAGCGACAGTCAGCCACTGACCAAGTTCTGGAAAACACGTTCGCACACCCGCCCTGGACTCCACGCCAGATCCCGACTCATCCTCGCCTAACCCCAATACCGTTCGGTTAGTTGAAAGTCACAGCCTCGTGATAACTTGTGATTGGTCCATCACCAAGTATCAAGGAGGCTGTGACGATGAGAGAGCATGGAAGCTCGACGTTGTCGCCCGATGTCGGCGGGCGGATTCTGGATCGGTTG
>CAMDDX010000370.1 GCA_945893075.1 Planctomyces sp. SH-PL62
GGTGGTGATGGAGACGACGTCATCGACGGACAAGGGGGCCACGACACGCTCAGCGGCGAGGCGGGGGATGATGCGTTGCTGGGAGATGCGGGGTTCGATTCGCTCGCGGGGGGAGCCGGCCAGGATTTTCTCAACGGCGGTGCGGACGATGACACGTTAGTCGGCGGAGCGGACCTCGACACGTTGTTCGGCGGCGCGGGGAACGATTCGTTGTTTGGCGACGAAGTGACCGCGACCGCGTCGAGCGTGGGGAATGACGTGCTCAACGGCCAGTCGGGGAACGACACGCTGGACGGCGGCGGAGTTCGCGAATGGCGTCGGAAATGGGCTTTGACTTCCATGCTACGAATTGCGGCATAGCCGTCTGCCAGTCAACGACAAGAGCGCTTCCTGAATTCTTAGAGCGGCTGAGTCCGGACGATTTCGTCTCAGCGACGAGGTTTGATACTGTTCCTCGCGCGTACCTCAAAACTCGGAAGGGAACGTCAGTTGTCTCGAATGGATCGAGTCTCGCTTCGAGTCACGCGGTTCTTAGAGGATCGAGTTCTCATCATGCTCAGTAATTGGCTCATCATTGGTTACGACAGATACGAGGAGCAGGTCTTCTGGGATGTCATTCCAGCTAAAGATGAGGCGGAGGCGCGTGACCGCTTTGACGGTCTACGGCAAGATTACGCAGTCATCGTCGATGTCATGCCAGCTTCAGCGTTGATAAGCGTGGCGACGCGATGCCAAATGAGTGTCGAGCAAGCAGAGAAAGAATTCCGCGAGATTGAGAACTACCAAGACCGCCACGACAACGCATGTCAGGCGACGAGATCGTGAATCAGGAGCCCAACGTCGTGCCGAGCCATTCAAATGAGTTTGATTGCGGCCGCGCCGACTTTCGTTGGTTTTCGGCAAGAGGGCTCTCACGATGGTAGTGAATTCGCAAACGGTTCCCGCATTCGCCGTTGGCGGGCGATATTCAAATGAAGAAATCCAGGCAGCTCTTGGCGTCGGAAATACTGGCGGCGTGCGCGTGCGAAGGGACGATGCGGGTAGCGTGGCTCGGTTGGTGCTGACAACCAGCCTTCCGGATGCAAAGCAACTCATTGAGAATCCCTACCATGATCGAATTGAAGGCGACACTCTGATTTACACAGGCGCTGGCCGAGACGGTGATCAAACATTGGCTGGAGTTAACAAGCGGATTCCACAACAGGTCGCGAACGACTTCCCGATCTTTGGCTTTCTCCAGATTGGAAGCCGGCGCAATACGAACATTGGTCTCAAACGGTGGGAATTTCTTGGGCTTCTCGAATACGTTCGCCACTACCAAGAACAACAAATTGATGTGCGAGGACAGAGTCGCCAGGTTTGGATGTTTGAATTGCGCATTCATCGTCAGCCTGAATTGATTACTGTCACGCAAGACCAAGAGATTTCGCGGGCGGTGCTTGCCGCATCTCGCACCGCAGCCGCATCTGGTCCCGACGATCGAGAAATCGTTGTACCAGCAGTGGCGTTACAACAGCCCGACAACTCTCATGAGATCGAGCGCGTTCGTCGCAAACTACTCGCGTTGGCTCCGCAAGACTTCGAGTACCTCATCAAAGACGTCTTGGTGGCTTCGGGATTCGACGGTGTTTCAGTCACGCGTTATAGCCAAGATGGTGGAATCGACTTGAACGCATTCGTGGGACAAGCTGTCTGGCCGTTGTCTGGATTGCATTTGCAAGTCCAAGCAAAACGCTGGCTGCGCACGGTCGGACGCGGTGAAGTCGCTGAGTTACGGGGCAGTTTGGAGCCGTGGGCGCGAGGCTCGGTGATCACGACGAGTTACTTTTCGCGAGCCGCGATCAAAGAGGCCGACGGGGCGGGCAAATTGCCGATCGTCTTAGTTGATGGCACGCTGCTCTCCAAGATGATTCATGAAAGAGATATTCGCATCCCGTAGAAGCGTGTCTTGAAAGAGCACATGCCCCGGGCTGAGGCAAAGCCTTTGCTGGACTCCTTGGGAAAGCACTCGCCGTTTGAACTTCGCGGATGGACGGCGCAATGGTATGTTGGTGTCATCATTATTCGGAGAGATGCCATGGCGCTGCTAACCGTCGAATTGCCAAAACCAGTTCTGGATTCTTTGAAGCGAAAGGCTCGTGCGGGCCGACGCCGGGTTGTGGACCAGCTTGTGGAAACGCTGACGGTCGCATTGGATCAAGAATCGCCCACGCCATGCGACTTGGCGGCCAGTCTGGACGGTATGCAGTTTCTGACGAACCAGGAATTGGTCAAGGCGACGAAGGCGGCCCCCGCTCGAAAGATATCACGAGAGCTTTCCACACTTCGCGACAAGTGCCACACCCGCCGATTGACGAAGGAAGAACGTCATCGGCAACAGGTGCTCTTGGACACGCTCGACCGTTTCATTCTCATCCGCGCGCAAGCCTTGGTTTTACTCAAGCAGCGTGGCTGTGACGTCAGCGGACTGTTGCGTGTATGAGCGGCGTCTATGTTCCCAAAGCGTTGCGGCGAGAGGTGGCAACTCAGGCACGTCACCGCTGTGGCTATTGCCTGTCTGCTGAAGAACTGACCGGCATCCCGTGCGATGTCGATCACATCACCCCGGCGTCCGTAGGCGGACAAACCATTGAAGAGAATCTGTGGCTGGTCTGTAGTCCATGCAATCAACGGAAATCTGATCGTACCTCGGCGAGCGATCCGCTGACTCGAAAATGGGTGCGACTCTTCAATCCACGAAATGACGATTGGACGGAGCATTTTGTCTGGGCCGCAGACGGATTGTTGATGGTGGGAACAACTGCCATTGGACGGGCCACGGTTGCGGTATTGCAACTCAATCGCGAAATGCTGATGAATGCGCGCCGCCGCTGGATTCAAGGTGGTTGGCATCCGCCGAAAAGCTGAAATGAAGTTGATGACGCGACGCCGGAGCCGGCCACAACAAAGCCACAGCCGCGCGCCAGCCTGAGCACCGCCGATCCGCCTTCGGCGGACTCGCGCGGGGAGCGATTACTCGGCGACCACCACGACGATCAATATCCCCCTCGGCGGAACATCGGGGACCGCGAGCATCCCGATCTTGGGGGACACTCGCGACGAACTGGCCGAGTTCTTCACCGTCAATCTCAGCGGAGCCAGCGGCGGATTGCTCACGGCGACGTCGCTGCAAATCACCATCCGCGATGACGACGGCCCGACGTTCAGCTCGCCCAACGACGTGCTGCTGAGCGGCGGCGACGGCAACGACACGCTCAACGCGGGATTGGGGAACGATACCCTCAACGGCGGGGCCGGAACCGATTCGCTCAGCGGAGGCAGCGGCAACGATTCGATCCTGGGCGGCTCCGGCGCGGATACGCTCAGCGGCGGAGATGGCCACGACACGCTCGCGGGACAAGGGGGCAATGACCTCCTCGACGGCGGGACCGGCGACGATCAACTCGTCTGGAACGGCGCGAGCGACGGCAAAGATACGCTGTCAGGTGCCACGGGATTCGACTCGCTCATCGTGAATGGAACGGGAGCGAGCGACTCGCTGACGATCGGACAAGCGATTGTCGGTGACGACGTCCTCCCTCGGATCACGCTGACGGACAGCGGCGTCACGTTGGTCGTGTCGAACATCATCAGCCTGATCCTCAACGGCAACGCCGGCAATGACTCGATCACGATTGGCACGATTCACCAAGTGGACGGGTTCGTGCTGACGGTCAATGGTGGCGACGGCAACGATTCGCTCAGCGCGGCGAATGCGTTGCTGGGGGCCGTGAAACTGCGGTTCAACGGAGACGCGGGCAACGACACGCTCACCGGCAGCGCCGATCGCGAAACGCTCGACGGTGGCGATGGAGATGATTTCATCAGCGGCGGGAAGGGGAACGACTCGCTGCTCGGCGGACTCGGCAACGACGTGCTGAATGGCAATGACGGAAATGATTCACTGCTCGGAGGCGACGGCGACGACGCGCTGCGAGGCAACGCCGGCAATGACGCGATCACCGGCGGACTCGGCAACGACAGCGTCTTGGGGGGCGATGGCAACGACACCGCGACCGGTGACGCGGGGGACGACACGCTCAGCGGCGACGCCGGCAACGATTCCCTCAACGGCGGCACCGGAGCCGACACGCTGACCGGCGGCGACGGAGCCGACACGCTCGACGGCGACATGTTCAACGATTCGCTGACCGGTGGGGCCGGCGACGATTTGATTCGCGGTGGCGACGGCGATGACACGCTCGACGGCGGCGACGGCAACGATTCGCTGATCGGCGGCGATGGAGCCGATCAATTGCTCGGCGGCAACGGCAACGACGCGATCAATGCCGGTCACGGCAACGACGTCGTCAACGGCGGAGCGGGTAACGACACACTGCTCGGCAGCGACGGCAACGACACACTGCGCGGCGGGTCCGGCAACGACGTACTGCTCGGCGGCGACGGCGACGACAACCTCGATGGCCAAGGCGGGGCCGACACGATCGCGGGGAACGAGGGCGTGGACACGCTCAACAACACGCTCGGCGATCTCATCAACGAATCATTCGCGTTGCCATCGACGTTGCTGACGGCGCTGGAGGCGTAACGGCCAAGGTCAGGTCTTGGCCCCAACGGGGACAGACTCGATAGCTCAGGGCAACGCCCTGGGATCGCGTGTCGAAACAATTCTTGAAGGCCCAACGGGCCGTGACTCGTCGTCTTTCCGGAGCCAGCTTTCGTTTCGCTGAACAGCTCGTACACATCGGCTTCGCTGTCCGCCACGCAAATGATTTCGGTCTGAGGATTCTCTTCCGCCACCGCTTGAGCCGCCTGAAAGCCCCGCACCCAGCGGCCACTTTCTTTCTCCTCAATGGGACGCTTTCGGGCGGCGGCACGAGCCTTCAGTTTCGCCGCTTTCGTCGGCTTCCGAGCCGGTTTCGGCGGACGTGACCAGATCTGACAATGCACGGTCCCCAAGGGTGTCCCCTCTTCCGTGAAGGCCTGCAGGGGATGCGCAAAGCCGCCGACTCGACTCCCTTCATCCAATCCGCCGCGGCGGACCCCCGCAACCTCCTGCACAGGTCGAGTGACATCAATCTCCGTCGTATCCTGCACCAACACCACCGATCCGCCTGTGGCGGACTGAGCGATGCGTCGCCGCGATGATTTCACATGCGGAGCCAAGATCGCCTCGGCCGAGACATTCTCGTTGGCCCAAAAACGATAGGCCGCCTGCACCTCCGCGTTCCCGCCACCCACCGCCTCCGGGATGCTCGCGTTGGGACGCGACGAAAGATCCGACAGCAGTTCCTGGAACCGCACATTCAGCCGCGCATCAGAGAGATCCAATCCAACCATCTCTTCTTCCACCCATGCTGCTGTCACTGGAAGCCTTCTGTGGCTAATGAATCGTTTTGACACAAGCCTGCAATCCGCAGACACGTTGCGTAACATCCTCCAATTCATCCATCACATCGAGATGTGTTGAACAACGAGGGCTAGCGCCCTGCGGCTGATCGGGAAGGCTCGGAGACGGCGACGTGAATCGGTTCCAATTTGAATTGTTGAAATCAGACGTCTCGACTGCCGCGCGCCTCGGACGGTGGACCACGCCGCATGGAGTTGTGGACACGCCGGCGTTCATGCCGGTGGGAACGCAGGCCAGCGTCAAAGGTTTGACTCCGGAACAACTTCGCCGAGTCGGCGTGCAGAAGGTGTTAGCCAACACCTACCACTTGGCGCTGCGGCCAGGGCCGGAGGTCGTCGCTGATCTGGGCGGCCTGCACGGGTTCATGGGTTGGGATGGTCCGATCCTGACCGACAGTGGCGGGTTTCAAGTCTTCTCGTTGACGGCGTTGCGGAAGCTCGATGACGAGAAGGTCGTCTTCAAATCGCATCTCGACGGCAGTCTTTTGGAACTCTCGCCCGAACGAGCGATGCGGATTCAAGAGTTGCTCGGCGCGGACTGCATCATGTGTCTCGACGAGTGCCCGCCGGCGGATGCTCCGCGCGAGAAGCTCATCGACGCTGTGGACCGCACGACGCGCTGGGCGGCGCGGTGCCGTGATGCTCATCAGCGCGACGATCAAGTGTTGTTCGGCATCGTGCAGGGGGCGACCGACCGCGAACTGCGAGAACGCTCGGCGGCGGGACTGTTGCCGCTCGATTTTCCCGGCTATGCGATCGGCGGCCTGAGCGTCGGCGAGGCTCCGGCCGAGATGTATGCGACGCTCGACTTCACCGCGCCGCTGCTGCCGGTCGATAAGCCGCGCTATCTGATGGGAGTTGGCACTCCGACCGACTTGTTGGAGGCAGTTTGTCGCGGCATCGACTTGTTCGATTGCGTGATGCCGACGCGCAATGGCCGCAACGCACTCGCTTTCACCAGCAGTGGGCCGGTGCGATTGCGGAACCTCAAGCATCAGCGCGATCCGGGACCGCTCGATGCCGAGTGCGAGTGCCCCTGCTGCACGCAGTTCAGCCGCGCGTATCTGCGGCACTTGTTTATGAGCGGCGAGATGCTCGGCCCGGTGCTGGTCTCGTGGCACAACATCGCGTTCTATCAGCGGCTGCTGCGGGGGCTGCGCGAGGCGATCGAGCACGGGACTGCGGCGGAGTATCGAGCGCAACAGATTGCGAGATGGAAGCAGGAAGCATTGTAGGGTGGGTCGAGTCATCGAGACCCACGGCCAGCGCGCATAGCTGGGTAGTGTGGGCGAGCTGGCGCGATTGCTGTTTGTATGGTATTCCTCTCCTGGAATTCGTCTGCGTGAGTTTGCTGGTCGTGTGACTGCGGACCGGAGCGCAGGAAACCAGACCAGGAGGTGTC
>CAMDDX010000371.1 GCA_945893075.1 Planctomyces sp. SH-PL62
AACGCTCCGGTGCCCGCTGGAATCTCCGCAACGCCGAATCCGTCTCCGCCCTGACCAACCTCCGCGATAGCAATCAATGGCAACTCTATTGGTCAACTTGCGACACCACTAAAACTTAACACCGCCAAAATCTCTGGGCACACCCAACCGTAGTTTGCGTCGATGAATCGGAATGCCTTTCCTTCAATTGCGAACTTGCTATCCTCTCGCCCGCAATCAGGGGCGGTAGCTCAGTTGGGAGAGCGCTGCGTTCGCAATGCAGAGGTCGAGGGTTCAACTCCCTTCCGCTCCACTGAAACCCAAAGCCTCGCTGGCCCCCTGTGCCAGCGAGGTTTTTTCTTGGACGCACGACTCACTTTGCGTGCGAGCCGGGGTCAGGTGTTCTGATTTCTGTTTTGGCCGTGGGGTTACCGTCGATGGTCGTTGCCTGACAGTCTTCCAATCCACATTTGGTTCCGTTCGCGACGCCAAAACAGAAATCAGAACACCTGACCCCTCGCCTGTTTCTTGGATGGAGCCAGCCATCGCAGCGTGGACGAGGCACTCGTGACCAGCAACGCCTACGAAGTTCAACCCGTGACGGGACCGGTCAGCGGCAGCGTCCGTCCCCCGGGGTCGAAGAGCCTGACGAATCGGGCGCTCGTCGTGGCCGCTCTGGCTCGCGGCGAGTCGCGGCTGACGAATGTGCTCGACAGCCAAGACACGCGCGTGATGCTCGATAGCTGCCGGCGGCTGGGGGTCGCGGTCGAGCATGATCCGGCGACATGCACTGTGAAAGTCCCCGGCTGTGGCGGCCGATTTCCGGCGAACCAGGCCGATCTATGGCTCGAAAACAGCGGCACGAGCATTCGTTTTCTCACCGCCGCCTGCACGCTCGGCGAGGGACGATTCCAACTCGACGGCAACACACGCATGAGGCAGCGGCCGATTCTCGATCTCGTTCTAGCACTGAAGGGACTCGGTGCCGACGTGCGCTGTGCGACGGATAACGGCTGCCCTCCGGTCGAGGTCGTCGCGAACGGCTTACCTGGCGGACAAACGTCGGTCGCGGCCAATATCTCCAGCCAATACCTCAGCGCCTTGTTGATGGCCGCACCGTGTGCGAAGTCGGATGTCAGACTGCAAATCACTGGCGGCTTGGTCTCCGAGCCGTACATCGACATGACTCTGGGCGTGATGAAACGGTTTGGGGCAAAGGTCTCACGCGAGGCCGCAGCGCTCGCCATTCAACCCACCGGTTATTGTGGCACCGACTACGTCATCGAACCGGACGCGTCTGCCGCCAGTTACTTCTTCGCAGCGGCGGCGATCACCGGCGGCACGGTCACGGTGCTGGGACTCGGCCGAGACTCGTTGCAGGGTGACCTGAACTTCGTCCACGCGCTGGCTCAGATGGGCTGCGATGTTCTGATTGGCGAGGATCGTACGATCGTGCATGGCGAAGCGCTGCACGGCATCGACATCGACATGAATGCGATTAGCGACACCGCTCAGACGCTGGCCGCCGTCGCCGTCTTTGCGAAAGGGCCGACGACGATTCGCAACATCGCGCATGTGCGGCACAAAGAAACCGATCGCATCGCGGCGGTCGTCACCGAACTCAAACGGCTCGGCCTGCAAGCGGACGAGCATCGTGACGGGCTGACGATTCATCCGGGACCGCCGCAATCAGCGACGATCGAGACCTATGACGATCACCGCATGGCGATGAGTTTTTCGCTGATCGGTCTGAAAGCGCCGGGCATTCGCATTGCCAATCCGAGCTGCACGGCCAAGACTTATCCGAATTACTTTGCAGACCTCGAACGATTGTGCGGACGCTGATGAATGAATCTCAACAGGGAGGCCGCTCTGGCGGCGGAGGCCGATCCGGTGGCGGCAGCTTCGGACGCGGCCGATCCGGTGGCGGACGTTCGGGAGGTGGCGGATACGGAGGCCGTCAAGGCGGTGGTGGTTACGGGGGTGGAGGTCGTGGCTCACGAGGCGACGAGCAACGACGCGGGCCGCCACGCGGGGACTCGTATGGTCAGCCGCCGAGATTCGAGCAGCGTCCACGTTTCGAACAGCGCGACAATGAAGATCGCGAACCGACGATGCCGCCGATCCCGGTCGGCAAGACGGCTCGACAAGTCGCGCTGGCGACGTTGCTTGCCGCCGCGTACTCGAACGATTACGTCAACGAGCATCTCGAAATCCAAATCACTCGTGGCGAGTTACCGCCGATCGAACGGCGACTCGCCACCGAGTTGGCGTTCGGAGTTGTGCGTCGCAAGAACACGCTCGACGCGCTGCTGTCCGTCGCGGTGAGTCGGCCGCGTGAGAATGTGGAGCCGGCGCTGTGGATGATGCTGCGACTGGGGACATATCAGCTCGCGCTGTGTGACGGAGTCGCCGACTACGCCGCGACGTCGGAGACAGTCGAACTGAGCCGCTGGCTCGGCCGCGACGATTGGGCCGGCTTCGCGAACGGCTGCCTGCGCAGCGTCGCGCGGCTGATCACCGAGCAGCCGATCGACGAACCATCGCCGTTTGCGCTGCCGCTCACGGCTGTTCGATACCGCCGACTGTCACAGCCGATCTTCGCCGATCCCGCCAAGTCGGCCGAAGGCAGACTGTCGTACCTCTCGAAAGCCTTCAGCCTGCCGCACTGGTTGGTCGAGCGTTGGGCCGAGCGATTCGACTTCCCCGAACTGTGCCGGCTGGGCTTCTGGTTCAACACCCCGACGTCGCTCAGTCTACGAGTCAATCGGCTACGTACCGACCGCGACACCTTGCTCGCGAAGTTTGCGGAAGCCGGAGTCGCTGCGAGCGCCGGTGAGTTGCCGACATCGATCCGGCTCGACTCGCCGACGCGAATCGACCTTTTGCCCGGCTTTGCGGAGGGGGAGTTCGTCGTTCAAGACGAGTCCGCTCAACAAGCAGCCGAGTTGCTGGCTCCGCAACCGGGAGAAACGGTGCTCGACCTGTGTGCCGCTCCGGGTACGAAGACCACGCACCTCGCCGAGTTGATGCGCAACGAAGGCCGACTCATCGCGACTGACAGCAGCGAGACTCGGCTGAAACTCGTCACACAAAATGCCGAGCGATTGGGTCTCTCGATCATCGAGACCGCCACGGTGACGCTCGAAGGATCGAACATTCCCCCCGGCCCGTTCGATGCGATCCTGATTGACGCGCCGTGCTCCAATACCGGAGTGCTCGGCAAGCGACCGGACGCGCGCTGGCGCATTCAACCCGATGACCTCGAAGAGTTGTCTCGCATCCAACTGTTGTTGCTGCTCGCCGCCGCCGGCCGGTTGAAGCCGGGAGGCCGCATCGTTTACTCGACATGCAGCATCGAACCGGACGAGAACAGTTCCGTGGTCGAAGCGGCGTGTCACTTCCGGCCGAAACTGAAAATCGTCGAACAGCACGAACTCACGCCAGGACAAACGTCCGACGGCGGGTTTCAAACACTGTTGCGAACGGAAGCACTCGACGTCGATTAACGTAGCCGCACCTCGCCAGAGTGCGGGCCGACGGTTTGAATCGCCCGCGTTCTGGCGAAACGCGGCTACAGACGCACCGCGTTCTCCGCGTAAGACTCCAAGAGCAACTCGACTGCCTCGCGGATCATCGTCCGCGCTTCAGCCATGTCGCGGCCTTGAGTGATGGCTCCGGGCAGTTCCGGGACCGTGGCCATAATCCAGCCGTCTTCGATCGGCGTGTAGACGACTCGGTAATCGTGTCTCATTGTGGTCATGGCAGACTTAAATCAGTTCGCTGATCGGTGCACCGGTCGAAAGGATCGGCATCGGGCGGCCTTGATGATCCGGGAAGGTGTGTTCGGTGTCGATGCCGAGGTGTTGGAACATCGTCGCCCAGAGATCGTTTGGCTCCAGCGGCCGATCCTTCGGATGCTCGGCTTTACTGTTCGTTGAGCCGACGACGACGCCAGTCTTCAAACCGCCACCGCTGACGAGGATCGACATCGCTTGCGGCCAGTGATCGCGGCCCGGTTGCATGACTTTCGTTTGCGATCCGATCGTCGAGTTGATGCGCGGGGTGCGGCCGAACTCGCCCGTGACGATCAGCATGACTTTCTTATCGAGGCCGCGGTCGTAGAGGTCGTGGACCAGCGCGGCGACCGATTGATCGAGCATCGGCAGCTTCATCAGCAGGTCCGTAAACATGTGGCAGTTCACAGCGTGTGAGTCCCAGTTGTAGGTGACTCCGAACGGGAACTCTTTGCCGGGACACGGATTCTCCATCGTGACGGTCACGAAGCTGGCTCCCGCTTCGGCCAGTCGCCGCGCGAGGAGTGCTCGCTGTCCGTAAACGTGGCGGCCGTAGCGATCGCGAGTCTCAGCGGATTCCTTGGTGATGTCGAACGCATCGCGGCACTTGTTGCTCGTCAGGAGTTCGAGCGCTTTCTTGTTGAACTCGTCGAGCGACGCCATCGCTCCGAAGCGATCGGTGTCTTTGCGGAGTTTGTCGATGCCGCCGAGCAGCGTGACTCGGTCGTCGAGTCGCGTTTCGATCGACTTCGAGACCGACAGGTTTTGCACCTCGAACTTCGAGTCGTTCGGGTCGCCCCAAAACGTGAAGGGGTGGGTCGTCGGCGGCAAGTACGCGCTGCCGAAGCTGAAGGTGTCGATGTTCTGCCGGCCGCCATCGGTCCCGCAGATGTAATTCGGCATGCCGACGTTCTTTGACTCGCGCATCTTGGCGACCATCGAACCGACCATCGGATGATCGTTCACAAACCCAGAGGGCTCGTTTGGATTGCGGCCGGTCAGAAACTTCTTGTGACCTCCGCCGTGATCCGCGAAGCCATGCGCGACCGAGCGGATGATCGAATACTTGTGAGCCACCTTCGCCAGCAGCGGCAAGTGTTCGCAGATGTCGAGGCCGGGGACGGTGGTCGGGATCGGCCGGAACTCACCGCGATACTCCAGTGGAGCTTCCGGCTTTAAATCAAACGTCTCCTGGTGAGGAGGACCACCGGGCAACCAGACGAAAATGACGGACGTGTCTGAGTCTGCGCCGACCGCCGAGGCCGCTTCCGCTTTCAATCGCAGCATGTTGCTCAGGCCGAGCGCCGCGAATGCGGTTGAACCAATCTCCAAAAAACCACGTCGTGAGATCGGTCCGGGACAAAACTTCGTGGCAGGCATGGCGAGAAAACTCCGGCGGGAATGGAAGGCGGGGGAACCTGACCGAAAGTATCAGCCAACTTCGCCGAGCAAGCTAACGCCATCTCCCACTCGGATCAATCTTCGTCTCCGCTCAGGGCACGGCACGCGTGCTTTTCAATCGTAGGGTGGGTCGAGTCATCGAGACCCACCAGCTATGGGGAGCGATCTGGTGGGTCTCGATGACTCGACCCACCCTACAGCGACGACCTTTCGAAAATGCGGGCGTGCGAAATTGCTGTGATCGCGAATGCGGCGAAAGTTTCTTTCTGATGTTGGCTGGCTATCATCGCCGCGCCTTTCGCGATCGCGTTCGTGATCGCCAACGCTATTCCACCGAAGAGGGACACCATGAAGAAGTCGTTGTGCTCATGCTTGGGACTGAGCCTCATCGCCTGGTCGATTTGGGCGGCGGTCGCTCAAGAGCCGGCGAAGTCGGCGAAGAAAATCGCGGATGCCGAACCGAACAAACAAGAGGCTGCGATTCGGGCGTCCGTCGCGCAGTTCGTGAAGGCGTACAACGCTCACGATGCGAAGGGGATCTCCGAGTTATTCCTGGCGGAAGCTCAGATCGTTGACGAGGACGACAACACCATTCAGGGCCGCGCGGAGATCGAGAGTCTCTTCGCCGGTGTGTTTGAGGAATCTCCCAAGACCAAGATCGACGTGGCGATCGAGTCGATCCGCTTCATCGGTACGGCGCTGGCCGTCGAGACCGGTTCGACCACGACGACTGCGGCTCCCGGTGAGACGCCGGAACGAGGCCGCTACAGCGTGCTGCATGTGCTGCGCGACGGGAAGTGGTCGATGGGTTTGGTGCGCGACATGCCGGCTCAGCCGACGCATCGCGAGCACTTGCAAGCGCTGGCGTGGTTGGTCGGCGATTGGATTGACGAGAGCCGCGAGGGGATTGTGAAGACCTCTTGCCGCTGGGCCGACAACGAAAGCTTTCTGCTTCAAGAGGTTGTCGTGCGCCAAGCCGGAAGAGACACGATGAAGATCAGCCAGCGAATTGGTTGGGATTTGCTGACGAAGCGATTCAAGGCGTGGATCTTCGATACAGAAGGTGGCTACGGCGAGAGCTTGTGGACGCCGACCGAAACGGGCTGGCTCATCAAAGCCACCAGCGTTCATAGCGATGGCTCGACCGCGTCCGCGACGAATCACATCGAGCCGATGGGTTTGGATCGCTATGTGTTTCGCTCGGTGGATCGAGTCCTCGGCAATGAAATTCTGCCGCCGGTCGAAGTCCACGTCGTGCGACAACCGCCGCAGCCGAAGTAGCCGTAGCTTGGCTCTCCGAGCCGAGCCTCTTCGCCGCCGCACGCAATCCAGAACAAAGTTGACGGATCGCGACGCGGCAATCACCGGTGCTTCAACCCAATCAAAATTCAAACGGCTCGGCTCAGAGAGCCAAGCTACGAGAACGGAGACATTTCGGTGAAGCGACAATTCTGGATCACGATGTTGGCAGCGATGGTCGCCTTGGCAATTGGTTCAACGGACTTTGCATTCGGTCGCGGCGGACGGGGTGGCGGCGGCGGGTTCGGCGGCGGCGGCGGTGGTGGTGCGCGAGGCGGCGGAGGCGGAGG
>CAMDDX010000372.1 GCA_945893075.1 Planctomyces sp. SH-PL62
TGAGCGAACTGCGGCAGCACTCGGCCACCAAACGACACGCAGCGGCCTTTGTCATTCCGAATCGGGAACAACACCCGATTGCGAAAGAACTGGTAGTAGCCGTCCCCTTCGTCGCTCTTCTTGATAAGCCGCGCGGTCTCCATCGGTTCGAGCGAAAACTTGCCGCGCCCACGAGCGATCAGCCACTGCCCATCATTCGGTGCGAAGCCGAGCTTGAACTTGGTGATCGTCTCGGTCGTGAAGCCGCGCTCTTTCAGGTAATCACGCGCCGGCGCGGCCATCTGCGAATTGAGCAAGCACTGATGAAACTCATTCTCCGCCCAAGCCAGCACGTCGAGCACGTCAGTTTTCGCAACTGCATTCTCCGGCCGACGCCCGGCAAACGTCGGCATTTCCAAACCGGCTCGCTTTGCCAGCGTCTCAAGAGCCTCACGAAACTCGACCTTGTCGAATTCCATGACCCAGGTGAAGCAATCGCCCCCCGTGCTGCACGCCCAGCAGCGAAACGACTGCCGATCGGGATACACGGTCAGCGAAGGAGTGTGATCATCATGAAACGGACAGAGGCATTTGAATTCGGCTCCGCCTCGCGATGGCGTCAGGGCCACCGACTCTCCGACCAGCGCGACAAGATCGGTGCGCGAGCGAACCAATTCCTTGAAGTCGTTGTTGGCGAGGTCTGAAGACACGATCTCTCCCTGAGCGGTGGGATGGCAACGATGCAACCGAGTAAAGCGACCTTGGGGGAACCAGCGGTTGTGGCGACCATTCGGCCGTGAGGCAACGGCCTTTGGAAAGTCCGCCGCGGCGGACTGAACTCGACAAGTCCTCGATCCTTCAGACTTGGAGGCACTTCCCTGCGTCTCCCTCGAACGGGCGAAGTCTACCCGACGCCCCCCTTCGGTCAAGGTTTTGCGAACTTGAGGAAACTGTCGATCGCCCTTCGTAAGTTCAAACTCGGCAGATCGTTGTTTCTTTCGCTGATCCAACAAGTCGACCTCAATCGGGCGCGCCTTCGCAACCCTATTCGCTTCGCAATGCGCTCGTCCCGGAAAATCCCAAAAGGTCAATGACCGCCCGATGAGCCACTTGGTTCGTGCGACGACCCCGATCAACGCCGATTCCTGCGCGGGTCCGGCAAACGCGACAGTGGAAAGTTGCGACGCCAGACTTGGTACGCAGCCTCAATTTCAGACCGCTTGGCTTTCGTGAGCACCAGGAACTGCAAATACTCGTAATACAGCCCTTGCTCATGCTTGATCCCCGTCCGCAGGCCCCGATCGAATTGAAGTTTGACCTCACGGATGAGTTCCCTGGAGTTGTACTGCTGGCAAGTCGACGGCACTGGCCGATGCTGTTCTTCGGCTTCCGAACAGAGAATCGCCTGCAGCGCTTTCACGTAGTACGACTCGCCGCGTTCCGGATAGAGCGTCGTCAGCGCATCGGTGTAGTTGGCATTGGGATCGAGAAACAGATCCACCGCCACGCTGCGCTGCGAGACTTCCCAAACACCGACCGTGATCGCCAAACCATAGACGATCAGCAACAGCCGGAATGGCCGCAGACTCCGCCCGGCGTTGCGAATCGCCGAGCCGATTTGCGAGGGTGGGTGCGACATCACAAGCCCTCCCGAGTCCGAGCATCGCTCACCTTCCAGATGAACGAATCCAGGTAATAGTGAGTCAGCGACGTGAACTCCACGAGCGCCGCGGCAAACAAGTCATACGCGACCCGCGAGTCCATCTGGCTGACCGCGAGATAACGGATTGGGGCGCTGTACTGCTCCTGCAATTGGAGGGCACCGAATCCAAAATCTTCCAGCGATTGGCCAATGAGCAATTGGTAGACAAAGGCGTAAAAGGCGCAGCCGACCAGAAACAGCCGCAAATGGGCGGGCCGGACGAGCGAGGCCGCCCAACTCGTGAGATCGCCGCATCGCTCGGTTCGATTCCGCGTGTACCAATACGAAATCACGATGTACTGGCACCCGTGCATGATCTGGCCGGCAATGGCATAGACCAAAACCGACGCGGTGTGCCAAGCCGCGTAGTACCACAGGAAATAGCTCGAGGCGAGAAAGAGATACTTGATCGGATTCAGCCGATCGCCTTGTCGAACGGTCCACCACAACTGGCCGGCGTAGATCAACGCATAGCCCAGTGTCACCGACCAACTGATCTGCTGGATGACGCGCACTCCCTCCGCAGAGAGCGGGAGATGCAAGCGATACAGTTCCCGCAGCCAGACCGGAGTAAAGATCGGGGACGTGAGAAACAGATTGGAGAACAGCACCCAGTTCAAGATCAGGTCAAACCGACCGGTCCATGCAGCTCCGGTTTTGGCTTTGAAATCGTAAATCCGGGCGAAGCCGTGCTGCTGCATGAGTGCGTGCTGCTTGTCCCACAGAATGGCCAAGATCAAAACGGTAATCGGTGCCCACCGCAGTCCAATCAAGGCCATGGCGAAGATCACGATCGGTCCGAGGATCAAGCGTCCCTTCCAGCGTTGTCGGTCTTCGGCGATCCCGTAGGCTCGCAGCCAAGTGGCGAAGTGATGCGGGATCGTGATCCACAACGCAACCGACGCCACGGCGACGGCCGGTAGCCACTCCTGACAGGCGAGCGCCGCGGCCAGAGCGAAATAGGGCAACAACAGGAACCAGACCACGTCGGCGTTGCGACTCAGGATGAATCCCGTTCGTAGCATGACGAGCGCCTTATTCCGACATTTCCCAGTGGGACGAAGCATTTCGCAAGATCGACGCCACTCTAAGGGCGATCATCGAACAACGCGAAGTCGAATGGAAAGCTGTTCGCAAGCAGGATAAACGCATCACAGCGGCAAGGCGACTACGAAGCGAGGGAGCCGTTCTACTCGTGGTGAGCCAAGCTTGGGGTCAGGTGTTCTGATTTCTGTTTTGGCGTCGCAAACGGAACCAAGTGTGGATTGGAAGACTGTCCGGCGAAGACCATCGACCGCAATTCCACGGCCAAAACAGAAATCAGAACACCTGACCCCGGCTCGCGCGCAAAGTGCGTCGTGCGCCCGAGCCGTTCTACTCGTGGTGAGCCAAGGATAGTATTGCCGAAACGAGTCCCTGAAATTGGCTCCAACGAGACTGACCGATGAATCCTGTTTTTGAAATTTCTCGACGCGAACTGCTCGCCCGCTCTGGCGTTGGCTTCGGAGCCATCGGCCTTGCAGGCGTCATGCAGCAAGCCGATCTCTTGCAGCCGATCGTTGCGAACGCGGCGAGCGGTGCGGACCTCAACCCGCTCGCGCCGAAGCGGCCGCACTTTCCGGCGAAGGCCAAGCGAGTCATTCACCTGTTTATGAATGGTGGTCCTTCGCACGTCGACACGTTTGATCGAAAAACGGCGCTCGACAAATACCACGGCCAAGAGTTGCCGTTCAATCTGCCGACCGAGCGAAAGACGGGTGCCGCATTTCGTTCGCCGTTTCGGTTTCGGAAGTACGGCGAGTCGGGCATCGAGGTCAGCGAACTGTTCGAGCACACGGCCCAGCACATCGACGACATCGCCGTGATCCGCTCGATGCAGGCGGACGTGCCGAATCACGAGCCGTCGCTGCTGCTCATGAACTGCGGCGAACCGCGCCTCGTGCGGCCGAGCTTCGGGTCGTGGATGACCTATGGACTCGGCAGCGAGAACCAAGATTTACCCGGCTTCATCGCGATGTGCCCCGGCGGCTACCCAATTCAAGAGTCGCAGAACTGGCAAGCGGGCTTTCTCCCCGGCGTCTATCAAGGAACGTACATCGACACGAAATCGACCGAGATCGAAAAACTGGTCGAGAACATCCGCAACCCACATCTCAGCGTGAAGCAACAGCGGCGGCAGCTCGACCTGCTGCAAGAGTTGAATCGTCGGCATCAACAACAGCGGCCGGGAGACGCGCAGCTCGAAGCTCGCATCCAATCGTTCGAATTGTCGTTCCGGATGCAGCGCGATGCCGAAGAGGCTTTCGACGTCAGCCGCGAACCAAAGCATGTGCTCGAAGCCTACGGCCCCGGCACGCAGGCTCGGCAGATTCTGATTGCTCGGCGATTGATCGAGCGCGGCGTGCGCTTCGTCCAAGTCTGGCACGGTGAAGGCCAGCCGTGGGACAACCACGACGACATCGAAGTCAATCATCGCCGTCTCGCCAAGCAATGCGACCAAGCGATCGGCGCGTTGCTGACCGACCTCAAGCAGAGCGGTTTGCTCGAAGAAACGCTGGTCATCTGGGGTGGCGAGTTCGGTCGCACTCCAACCGTCGAACTCCCCAAGACCGGCTCGAACGCCGGCAAGATCAACGGCCGAGACCACAATCATCACGGCTTCACGATGTGGCTGGCCGGCGGTGGAGTGCGTGGCGGCTACGTCCACGGAGCCACCGACGAATTCGGCTTCAAAGCGGTCGAGAACCCGGTCCACGTCCACGACCTGCACGCCACGCTGCTGAAACTCCTCGGCTTCGACCACGAACGTTTTACTTACCGCTACGCCGGCCGCGATTTCCGTTTGACCGACGTGCATGGCAAAGTCGTGCAGGAGTTGATCGCGTGAGCGTCGTCGTCCGAGGGAGCCAAAGAATTGGTCTCAAAGATCCTTGCCATTGATGTGCTAGTCGTTGGCTTGATGGTCTTCTCGTTGGGGACAAGGCTGACGGGTCACACGGTTCGATTCGCGCGAGTGGGCGGCTTAGCGCTTGGTGCTCTGACGTTCGCATCGTTCGCCGGTTCAATGTCGCATCAGGCGACCTTTCATGCTCCCCCGGACTGGGCCATCTCGCTGTTTCTGAGCGGGCCGAATTTTGTTCTGGGATTTGTATTGGGAGGGATCGTTGGCGGTGTTGAGGACTCGTTCGCGGCAACTGAACCGCCGATGGCTCCGCGTGTGCGTCAACTCAGCAAGGCCACACGACTCATGTGGATGGTCGGATTGTCGATCTTCGCGGTCGGCGCATCGCTTGGCATTCCCGAAATGTTCTGGCGAGACGAACAGATGTCGGCTCGGTTTGGCGCGTCCATTGGTCCCATCCTGTCCGAGATTGGTGCCGGAGCGGCCGTGCTTTCGTCCGGGCTGGCCACATGGGGGTGGTTTCGAGTTGGCACGCCATTTCGTCGGGCGGCAATGATCGAATGGACGCTCGGACTTCCGATTGTCGGGGCGATCATTGGCTGGCATTTCGCTGTCTGAAAACATGGAGTAACTGCAAATGCCATGAACTTACGAGTTGGTGCATCATGTGCTCGTCGTCGGTTACACTCGCGATGTCTAACACGAGCACAAGGAGCAGCTATGAAAGGTGTGCAATTTCTTGTTGATGAGCGCGGCAACAAATCTGCTGTCCTTATCGACCTGAAGAAGAACCGAGACCTGTGGGAAGACTTCTACGACCGAGCGGTCGCTCGCAGCCGTGAGCATGAGCCGCGCGAGTCGTTGGAGTCGGTCAAGGCGCGACTGCTGGCCAAGCGGCGAACTCATGGATGATTATCGCATCGACTTCGCTCGATCCGCACGCAAGGAGTTGGAGGCTCTGCCTGACTCGACTGCCATGCGCGTGCTGTTGCGCATAGAAACTTTGGCGATGACGCCTCGACCGAATGGCTGCCGCAAACTTGCCGGCTCCGACAACCTGTGGCGCATCCGAATCGGCGACTATCGAGTGATCTACTCCATCAACGACAAGCAGAGAGTTGTGGACGTCAACGGCGTGCGTCACCGCAAAGACGCCTACGATTAGCCATGAATGTTGAGCAACCGACTCCCGTGCCGTCGGACGAAACGCAACTCCTCGCCGCACTGGCCAAGGCTGGATTTCCGGTTCCGTCGGTCGCTGCAATTCGCGATCAATACGACCCGTTGCCCAGCGACCTCGCGACGTTGTTGCTCGAATGGATTCCTCGGCTGGAGGATCGGCGGCTGCAAGAGTCGGTGGCATGGGCGTTGTTGGCGGCGCGTCCGGGAACGTTGGACGGAGCGGCACTCGCCGAGTTGTTTGATGCCGTGGCGGACGCTGCCAGCGTCCGTCAACAAGAGACCGGTTGCGCCGACGCTGGCAGCGCCGGCCACGATGATGACTTGAAGCGAGCGATTGCCTCGGTCATCAATCAGACTCGGCCGCGGAACATCGACGAGTGGCTGATCGCGGCGATTCGAGATCGGCGATCGCGCGCCTCACGCAATCTGTTGGCGGCAGCGGTCGCGAAGATGTTGCCACCCGAACGAGCGGTGCCGGTGCTGATCGAGGTCTTTCACGACGCTCCACTGGCGGCCGTGCATCCGCTTGGGAAAGTTGGGAACAGCGATGTGCGAGACGTTCTCGCGGCGGCGCTGCCAACGGCAACCGGTCCCTTGCGACGCGAGCTACGGCAAGCGATCGCGCGGATCGAACGACGATTGGCGAAGGCTCGGCGGAGGGGGGATTGAACGACGTCGCATTTCATAGCCGCGAAGCGGCGACGGAGTTTAGCCGTGGGCGCAAGCCCACGGGAAAGTGGGGAATGAGATGCAAAGCCCTGAAAGGGCGACGCTCGAAACTGATTCATGCGTTGGCGTCGCCCCTCTCAGGGCTTAATCGGCAACAAGACACGAAAACCGTGGGCTCGCGCCCTGTCGTTTATACACAACTCGATCCGTCTTGCGGACCGAAGGCGAGCCAGGCGGTGGCAAAGTCGGTCATTCTGCGGAGGCCGATCCAGAGGGGTTGGGGGCCGGGTGGGGTTTCGGTGGCTCGGTTGTTGTAGCCGCCCAGTTGCG
>CAMDDX010000373.1 GCA_945893075.1 Planctomyces sp. SH-PL62
GGGTTCATGCTGAATGAACTGGCGGAGATGCCGGAGCCCGCTCCGACCGATGAAACGCTGACGGAGATCGGCCGAACGAAAATTCTGGAGGCGAACGCCGGACCAGGCGAAACTTCGATGCTGATCGGCGATAACACGACACTGATGCCGCCTGCCGCTCCCCCTTCCGAAACCGAATTGCCGGTCGAAGGATTAGATACCTCGACCACGCTGACGGAAATCCCAGTCATAGTTGATGCCGCGGCCATGCAGCCCGGAATGCCGGCTGCGATGGCTCCTCAGGGAATGCCCTTGCAAGGCGCTCCGATGATGTCGCCGTATGGCATGCCGGGAGCGTATCCACAACCAACCTACTTGCAGGCTCCGTACGCCAATTTCCCGCCGCAGTACATGCCCAACCCGTACGGCATGCAGCAGCCGGGCTATATGGACCCGGCTTATCAGCAACAGATGGCCTATCAACAGCAGATGGCTCAACAAGCGATGATGGCCCAGTATGCCGCGCAAGCAGCGTCTGTTCCCGCTCCAGAAGTGGAAGAACCGGAAGCTCAGTCGAAGTACGCCAATACGGTTCCCATCACCCTGCCGCCGCCTGAGGAAACGGGAGCCAAGCCCCCGGAACCGCCCCCACCGCCTCGAACAGACGGCACCACGGCGGTGATCGCCGCCGAAGTTCCCAACCGGCAATTGGCGGCGGATATTCTCAAGAAGTTCATGAACCGTGGTTGAGGCATCGTCACACCGCTTGATTCGCCGTTGGAAGGAGCTTCCCCGTGTCCGAACCGAATCCCGCCGCAGCCGCAGCCGATCAACAACGACGCTACAAGGAGTTTCTCGACCTGTTGCCACTGGCGATCACATTGGCTGGTCTGCCACACAGTGAAGGGACTCGGTATTACACCGAAGAACAGATTGAATTGCGGGCCAACAACGTCAAGCATGCCTTCAAGTTCGCTCGGCAATTGGCTCGGGATTACATTCAGCGGCAGTGACATTCAGCCGCAGTGAGATTCAGCGGCAATCAACTCGTCCGATCCGACCGCCCGGCCGCTTGTTTGTGGCATTTTTCCGGCGGTTGCGGTGTTCTCGAAACCGTTGCGGAAGGCCACTGGTATGTCCGCCGGTTGACCCGGCTTTGGTGACGTTGGCCATTTACGGTTTCTGTTCCACGATGGGATTCCCGCTTGAGCGTGGACGTCAGCGAGGTCGAGTTAGTCCAAGGTTGCTTGGCCGGCAAGGTGGCTTGCCAGCGGCAGTTCGTCGAGCGATTTGAAGGCATGATCTTCGGACTCTGCCTGCGAATGCTCGGCCGGCGACACGATGCCGAGGATGTCGCGCAAGAAGTTTTCTTGCGAGCATTCCGCAACTTGCATCGCTGGGACCGCGAACGGCCTTTGCGACCTTGGCTGTTGACCATCGCGGCGAACCGCTGCCGGACTCATTTGGAGGAACGTGGTCGCCGTCCCACACCGACCGATCTGCAAGCCGATTGGCTGCCGGAGCGCCGCCGTCCCGATGGCCGCGACGACGCCGAAGAAATTCAGCAAGCCTTGGCGACGCTGCGGCCGGAGTATCAACAGTGTTTCGTCTTGTTCTACCAACAGGAATTGTCCATCCAAGAGGTTGCCGAAGTGCTCGACTGCCCCGAAGGAACCGTAAAGACCTGGCTGCACCGCGCTCGCAAGGAAATGGCCGAGTACCTGCGCAAGCGCGGCATTGACCAAGACTGAGAATTGCGCGATCAATCACTGCTCCATCCGTGAATGAATGACGAATCATGACCTGTCTGGATTTTGAAAACCGCGTCCATGAGTTGCTGGATCATCGGCAGACCGAGTTGCCGGGCGAACTGTCCGCTCACGCCGCGCACTGTGCCACGTGTCAAGAACTTTGGGGACAGCTTCAGCAATTGCAGCACGCGACCGAAGCTTGGCGAACTTTTTCTCCGCCTGTCGCTCTTGCGGATGCGGTTCTGCTGCGTCTGCCAGTCGAGTTCAAGGCGACGGCCAACACGCAAATCGTCACGACTCGTCCCGCGTGTTCGCCGTTGACGGGATTTGTCGTGTTGATGACCTCGGCGGCGACGTTGCTGATTGCGTTGGGAATCGGCTGGCGGGTTTCGAGTAACGCGACATATGCGAACCGGCAACCTTCGTCGACGACGGCTCTCGCTGCAAATCATTCTGAAACGATCACACCCTCGGTGATCGCGACCGATCGGCAGTTGGATGTGTTGTTGCACGACGCTCGCGACGCCTACGTGGCGCTGGCGTCGCAAGCGTGGCAGGAAGTCACGACCACCAACGTGCTGTTGCCGCCGGCTGACGCTGCGACACCGTTCAGCGGCGATGACCCAGGCGCAAGCGTTCCAGAGACCTTGTCCCGGCCTCTGGCACCCTATGGCCGCGAATTGCGAGACGCGGTGGATTCATGGTTGTTACAGGTCTTTCAAAATCAGGATTCTTCAACGTGATTCGACCTCCTGCTTTCCGGCCGAACATCCTGCGCTGGACGTTCGCGATGTTGGTGGCCTGTCCGCTGTTGAGCGGGCTGTGTCTCGCGCGAGCCTGTGCCGACGAACCGGAACTTACGAGTTTGCTCGGAGCGGATATCGGATTATGCGTCGAGGTTCGCGATCTTCGCTCGCACTTGCGTGACGTGCCATCCGCCGAATGGTTTCGCCGCCTGCGAGAGATGCCTTTGGTCAAGCGTTGGCAACAGGGGCCGGAGTTCGCGAAATGGCAATCCGGCCAGGCCACGCTGGCGGTGTTGATCGGCCTACCGCTCGACCAGTTCGTGTCGGAGTTATTCGGCGAATCGGTCGTGCTGGCGATCTCACCTTCGCAGGCCGGTCCTCCGGGAGTCGTGCTGTTGTCACGAGCCGCGAAGGACGACACTTGGGATCGCGTGCTCACGCTGTGGGATCAACTGGAAGCTCACGAGGTGCAGACGAAGTCGGCCTTCGGTCGCAGTTTTCAGCGTCGGCAAAAAAAGACGAACGGCCAGACGTCTGGCCCTGATCTCTTCACCGTGAAACTAGGCCGAATTCTCGCGATCAGCGAGCGTGAAGAACTGATCCGCGACGTGCTCGCACGATCCGCCTCGGCTCCGAACGAAGGCCGCGCGAAGTCGCTCGACCAATCACCCGCGTATCAGCACGCAATGGCGGCGTTGCCGGAACAATGCGCGGTGCGTGTCTTCGCCAATCCGCGCCGTTGGGAGGATGAACTCCGCAAAGACTCGGCGTCGCCGGAATGGCTGTTGCCGCTGTGGCACAAAATGGAATGGGTGTCGGCCGGAGTCGAACTGCGGGACGGCATCATCGGCCATGCGGTGGTGCATCACGACTCCGCTGGTTTGCCCACCGTCTGGCAGAAATTCGTCGAGGCATCCGCAACGCCCAGCGCTCTCGCCACTCGGTTGCCCATCGACGCGGTGCTCGCGGGCGAGGTACGAATTGCGCCGGATCTGTTGAATTGGCTGCGCACGCTCGATGAGTCCGAGAAGGCACGGACCGATTGGCAGACGTTTGGCAAAGTCACGCGGGGGTTGCTCGGCCGCGATTTATTTGACGACGTGCTGTCTCACGCGCGACCCAGTCTCGGCGGAGCGGTCGTCCCCAAGCGACCGGTTGAGGAGCGTTCGGCTCCCGTGGATGGATTGCTCGCTTGGAAATTCGACTTGTCGCGTGACCCAGCCCAAACCGACGGCCAACCAGAATTGCGCGAGTCGCTCGATGGTGGCTTGCTAACGCTGCTGAACTTCGCGGCCGTGGCTCACAACAGCCGCAATCCGGACGCGCCGGCAACGCTGCGAGTTCAGCATCGCGAGGCTCTGAGCATCAAGTGGTTGGACAGCTTGCCTCCCTATCGGCCGGCGTTCGGACTTGGCCCGGAACACGTCCTGTTGGCGACCGATCCGCGACTGATCTCCGCGTTTCATGGCCGCTCCACGGGCGATCCCTCGTTGCAGTCAGAGCCGTTGTTTGCCGCGGTTCATTCGCGGCACATGGCCGAGCACTCGCATTGGCTGTTCTTGAATTCGCGTGCCGCACGCGAGTTTCTCACCGAGCAGCACGAACCGCTCAGTCGTCAGGTCGCTCACTGGCGCAAACTCGCGCCACCGTCGGTCGCCGCTCAATTGGACCGAGTGCGTGAGTTCCTGACGCCATTCGATGCGGCGTTCCTGGCGGCGAAGGTCACACCCGGCGAAGTCCGCTTCACCGCCGGTGCGGTCACTCCCGATCTGCGGAAGTGAACTTGACGCCGGACAATCGGTACGACCGGCGAGATTGCGCCATCTCCAAATTGTGCTCAAGAATTACCGCTATCGTGATCGTCACAATTTGCCGGCTCTGCGGACGTGTGGCAGAGTTTCAACGTCCGACAGCGATGCCCAGTTTTGAGTCGTTGTCGGTGCGAACGGCCGAGTTTTGGGAGCCGTCCGGTCGCACAGTTTTCCCTTCTCGGAGCCTGCAATGCCTGCCACTGTGGATATGGATGTGGTTGTCGAACAGCGTTTGAAGAACGATCGTCGCGTCACCGATCGCCGCCGCTTTCCGTCCCCAAGCGTGCCAACCGGAGTGGAACGCCGCACCGGAGAACCGCGCCGCAAAGATCAACGCCGGCGTGAAATTGATCCTACGACTTGCGAACGTGATTACTCGCTCGACGAAGTCGAATTCATGAATGCCATGGACACCTACAAACGCCGCAGCGGCCGACCGTTCCCCACCTGGAGCGAAGTCTTGGAAGTGGTCCGCAGCCTTGGCTATCGCAAGGTTGAGGCTCCCAACGAAATCATCATCAAGAGCCGGTAGCGCAGATGCTGCTGCGAAACAGACTGACTTGCGAGAGTGGGTCAGGTTGCCACAAAGATGCCGGGCTTTTCCAAAAAGCCCGGCATCTGAACTTCAAACCGGGCCGGTACGCATCACCAAACATCGTCGTAAGGAATCTTTGAATGCCACGCTGCCGTGAGTTGCTGAGCACCACTCTGGCCAACCAGAAGATCGACGACGACGAAGTCGATTCGATTCGCGAGCAGATCTATCGAGATGGCCAATTGGATCTTGAAGACGTCCGCCTGCTCATCGAACTCTACTGCGAGGCTCGCGAATATCCGGCCGCATTTGAGACCCTGTTCTTCGACGTCCTGAAGAAGGTCTTTCTGGCCGACGGGGAAGTGACTCCGGAGGAACAGTACCACCTTCTCAAAATGCTCTATTCAGACCGCGTGATCCGGAACCGTGAATTGGAGTTCTTGCGAGAGTTGAAGCGTGAGGCCAAGCACGTCTCTCCGGAGTTCGACACGCTGTGTCAAAACGCCTTTGAAGCCCATCCCACGAACTGGAACGTCGGCGGACGATAATGGCCTTCGCAAGTCGGCATTGGTTAATCCTCACGATCAAGTTCCACCCTCAGCAATAATCTCAACGCTTCAGACGCCCGTTGATGTTTGTCGGAGAGGTCAAGGAACTTCATTTTGTAGGTGTCGAAATTGCCGCGTGGATTATCGACATAACTTTTCAATTCTTGGTAGTTGGTCCACAGGTCAACGAGACGCTGGCGGGCCGCATCCGACAAATGGACGTCGGCCCCCAACTGCGAAACGTCGCGTTTGACGTCCGCGACGATCAAGCTGTCGATCCGCGACAACTTCGGCTCCAGCTCTTCTCGGACGGCTTTCAATCCTACATTCACGTTGACACGCTTCTCCAAGGCGTTCGCCATCGCGTCCGTGTAGGCTTCCATTCCGAATTTGTAGATGCGTGCGGCAGCATGAACGCGCAAGAATACGACCCGGGCGCGGTGCATGGATTGCGACTTGGCGATCGTTTCCGGAGTGACGGACTTCAGCGACTCCATCTCTTTCAGAAGTTGATCGGGCGGAATGCAAAAACCAAGCCCCTCCTTCTTGGAAGCCTTCAAAGTCACGATTCCGACGACTTTGCCTGCCATATCAATGGCTGGTCCGCCAGAGTTCCCTGGGTTGATCGAGATGCCTAGCTGATAGAACTCCTTGCCCTCGATCGAAGTCTTGGTACTCATGATTCCGCGGCTAATCGCGTTTTGCAGCACGACTTGATCGCTCACACCGGGGCTTCCAATGACGATCACTTCTTGGCCGCGGCGGAATAAATAATCCTCGGCGACTTGCAGCGGCGGCAGTGAGGATTCAATCGACAGGAAGGCAACATCTCGGTCGGGCGACTCATACAAAAGCGTCGGACGGTATGGGCCTTGTTGTGCGACCTCGGCTGATGGGAAATGCACCGACAAAGTATTGAGCAATTCATTTTGGACGACATGCTTGTTTGTCACTACGACACCTGGCTTCACGATGAATCCGGTGCCGGACCCGGTGCTCCCCTTAATCAGGGCGACAGACAACTCAGTCCGAGTGACGATGTCTTCCGTCGAAAGTGATGATGCCTTCTCGCCCTTTTTTGTAGCAGAGGGACGATCGCCTGCATTCGACGAAATCTTGGCCGGAGGTGCCGAGTTCTTTGATGGCGATGAGTTCTCGGCCGAAGTCGTTTTTGCGAGAGTTGGCTCGGAGGAATCTCGCTCCGGTTCAGCCGGCGTCGCAGCCTTCTTTGAATTGAGTTCCTCGACAGCAGATTGTTTGGCACTGTTCTCCGTGTTGGCAGCGATTTGTGATTCCGATGTGGCTCCGTTTCCGCCGATGATGCGGACGAAAAGAGCGACAAGAAGC
>CAMDDX010000374.1 GCA_945893075.1 Planctomyces sp. SH-PL62
CCGTTGATGCGGATCGGGCGGATGTCGAGATGAATGTCGAGCACGGTGTAGTCCTCGCCGCCGTAGTCCTCGGTGTACCAGCCTTTGCTGTCCGGACCACGATAGAACCGGAACTCGAAGCCGTCAGACGCCTGATGCCGTGAATCGAGCCCGCTGAATGCCAGGCCAATCGCTTCCGACTCTTTGTTGTCGATCAGTCGGCCGAGCAAATCCGCCACGGCCGCGTTGCCCAGGATGTCGGTGTAGAACATCCGGTGATCGAAATACGGGCTGTAATCGTTGGCGTTCGGATCGAGCTTGATGTCGTCCAGTTTCTCCTCGGACGGCGTGACTTCGCGCGTCCGCAAGTTGATCGAGTCGCCGCGGTCGAGGTAGCTCATTTTGACGTTCTTCAGGCTGAAACCTTCCATCTTCGGGTCGGACTTGGCTTGCGAGATATCGAGAATGAGCACTCCCTTGTAGCCGATCACGGTCGCTTCAATTCCGCGACGGACGACCAGCGCCGTGTTCTCATCCACGCCAATGCCGAACGGAATCTTCTGCGAGTGCATCGCCACCAAGGCTCGCGCGAAACGGCCGCGGACCAGGCAATGCTGCTCGACAAACCAGTTCTTGTCCAGAAAGCCCAGTCCGTCGTCGATCTCTTCGCCCATGGTGACGCCGTTCCGCAGAACCTGCAGCGGCGGCGGAGCATCGCGAAACATCACATGACTCATGATCGCCGCGCCCGCGCTGGTGCCGGCGATGACACCTCCGCGGCGGTAGACCTCCCAAATCGCTTTGAGCATCGGGGTCTGCTCGCGATCATCGTCCAGCAGAGCATCCACAATCCGGCCTTGAGCTCCACCGATAAAATAAACGCCGGTGGCGGCTCGCACGCGCTCTACCAATTCCGGATCGAAGACCGCTTCCTGCACGTCGCGATCGACTTCGCTCCAGGCCACGGGGACCACGAAGGAGTCCGCTCCCGCGCGGTTCAAAGCTTGCACGAGCTTGGCGCACGTCTTGATCGGTTGACCGCTGGAAGCCGTGGGAAAAATGGCGATCTTCGCGCCGTCGCCGCCCGCCAACTCCACGACCGTGTCCCATAACTCTCGATCCCGAAACCGTTCCGACCCACCGATGATGACCAGCGAACCTTTCGGGGCGTCGTCGTCCGCCGCCGTTCGCGCGGACTCCGCAATCACCGTCTCCGCAGCCTGAGCGGCGGACACGCTGAGCACGAGCAGACACATCGAAATCATTGCGAGTTTCACAGCCTCATCCTTTCGAGGGGAGCTTCACCCGACGCGAACCAGCCTCGTGAGCGTGAGGGGACGTCACGTCAGTGCTCCACGGACCACGTCCTTGCGGTTCGGGCGAGCCTTCAAATAACTCGCCAAAGGAGATGTACCCCCGCGTTCCAACTCCGTCAATCGGTTTCCCCACGCTCCGGCAATCTCCGCTGGACTCATCAGACACAGCATCGGACGTCGCGGTTGTGAGTCCACGTTCCACGAATTTTCGGAGAATCCCGGATGTTGGCAAGGGCGTGATTCCAATCACGACGCGGTTGGCGGAGTTTTCGCAATCGCCGGAGCCGTGACGTTAGGCGTCGTCGCGGTCCCCTCTTCTGAGACGCTGGGCGTTTGCAGTTCCGTCAGCAATTCCGCTCGCCGAGCCGCGACCTCGGCATCAAACGACGCGACCACATCCATCGCTTTGTCACGCGATGTCGCCAAACCAATGATGAGGTACTGTGCGACGGCTAAGCCATAACACACCCAGCCCGCAGTGCCCAGCTTGAAGACCGTGATGATCGCGAACACCGGCGATGCTCGGCTCAGATGAATGCTGAACACGCCCCACAACCACGCTCGCCAGGTCTGGCGAAGCTCGCGGCACACGGCCATGAACCCTTTGGACTTCAACTTCGGTGGGCCGGGATGAATGAACCGAAATAATTCTTGATCCGGCATCCCTTCGATGCAGCCGATGGCCAGGAACAACCGCAACGCAAACACAACCACGTCATCAAATCTGCGATCATCCAACTTGGACTGAAAGATGATCTGCTCCATGTTGTTCGTGGCGAACAGCAGCAGCACTGAGGCCCGAAACCATTGCGACAGATCTTTCTCCAGTTCCGCGCTGATGACTTCGATCCGCAGCAGGTACTTCAACAGAAACCTGAAGATCGGGATCGCGATCAACCGCAACAAAAACCGCGTGATCGGCTTCGTAATGTGCCGAACTCCCGGCAGTTGGAAGATCCATTGAACGAGATTGCCCACGGTGTACCTCACGCGAATCGAACGCTACGGGGTCGGGAGTCTTTTTCAGGCCGCCAATGGTTCTTGACAATCACCAGCGATCGACCAGGCGGCCTGAATAAGACTCCCGACCCCTTTGAGCGGCAGCATCTTGTCGATCGCACTTCACCGCCGCCAGTCGATCCGCTCGAACAGAAGCCGCAGCTTTTCGGCGCGCGCGGGATTGAGCTGTCTCACAAACGCGATCCGCCCGCGCAGGTGCGCGGTGAAGTCCGATACGCCGTCTCGATTCTGCGACGACGGGCCGAGCTTCACGCAGTTGTGCAGAATCGCCTTCAACCGATCGAACTCGTTGCGCGGAATGTTCGGCTTCGCGTTGACGACGACTCCCGTCACAACCTGGCGATGTCCGCGCCGGATGACCTTCCGTTTGCGGTGATTCAAACGAAACCGTTCCGACCGAACGATCTGCTCGGTCAACGGAATCACGCAACGCAGTGCGTATCGAAAGTCATCCGATCCCGACAGCGTCAGGTCATCGGCATACCGCGTGTAATTCCCACCGAACTTTTTCAACAAGCCTGACAACCGCACGTCCAACCCGAAGGCCGACAAGTTCGCGAGCGCCGGCGATGTCGGAGCCCCCTGCGGCAAGTGCCGGCGGACGTACAACGACTTGAGTCCCTCGTCCCCTTCCGGCACGGCCAGCGACCACGGCGCTGCGGAGGTCGTCAGCCGAGCCAGCCAAATCGCTGCCTCGCGGCAATAGCCCATTGAACGGAAGATCGCGACGACTCGACTGTACGTCACGTTGGCATAAAAATTCTGCAAATCGAGCTTGATGACCACCGCCTGCCCGACATGCGGCCGCGCGTTCGAGACAATCGACCTCCCGCGCACGAACCCATGCGCCGCCTGATGCGCCGGAATCTTTTCGAGGATCTCTGCCAGAATCTTCCGCTGCGTCGCTTTAAGCGTCTGCTTCGGAGCCTCAATCAACCGCCACTGAGTCTGCACCGGCCGGCTGTTGGGCGATCCTGCTTCCAAACTGGCTGATCGCTTCTTAACCCAACGATAAACGTAGTGCGACCGCTGCTCGTCAGCAGGTCGCCGATCCGACGTTCCGCGATGCACGAGCCACGCGAGTTCGCCGACGCGAACACCAAGCCAATCGGCCAACTCTTGCGGAGTGTGGAAGACTGGCAGGTGGTACGACACCAGCAATGCGTCGTCACCGTCGAGGCTCAAGTCGAGAAACTGCCGGTGATCCGACGCGTATGCGCCAAACAAATACGGCGGTGATAATGACTTGATCGGCTTTGGTCGCTGCGACTTCGATTCGTCGCCACCTCGCCGCCGTCGTTTTGTCAGAAGGACGGGCCGACGCTTCCGTCGCTTCGCCCATTGAGTCGCGACCGGCGGGGAATTCTGGCGAGACGAACCGAATCGGCCGCCAAGCAACCACCGGAGAAATTCGAGGAGCCGTTTCATCCGTGCTCAGGCCAGTCGCGTCGTGCAAAATGAAAAAATGGTCGGCGGGTTGCTCAACGGGTCCAGTAGCGTAGCCACAGCAAATCGCCACGCCGATTTGTGGTGGCTACGGCAACGAAATCAACACAAGCGAACAACCGCGGGGTATCCCCGTGGCGTTGTTGAGCCGCCGTCAAAGCAGCTCACCAACAAGGCTTGGGCAACCCACCGACCATGCAGCGAAATCTATCGGTGAGAGAATGAACCGCAATGGCTGGCAAAAAAATGGAAGGCAAAAAGATCTGGCATCTCATCCCATTTTTCGCCCCACATTTTCCGCCAGCTTGCCTTCATCCCCGTCCAACCGCTTACTTGTCGTCACCCGCAGCCTCTTTCTTCCGAAAATCTCCCGCTTCGACAATCACCAGCTTCTTCGGATCGAGATACTTGCGGCAGGCTTTGACGACCTCCTCCGGCGTGATCTTCTGCACGCGAGCTTCGAGGTCGGCCTGATACTTCAACGTCCGATTCGCTTCCAAGGACTCCTCGATGATCGCGGCGAGCTGCGGGTCATTCGTGCGACCAACTTGCTCGCCTTGCAGGAAGCCTTGCTTGGCGGCGTCGAGTTCCTCGGCCGTGATGCCTTCTTTGAGCAGCAAGTCCAACTCTTCGCGGATGGCCTTCTCGACCTTCGGCATGTTCTCCGGGTTGCAGATGGCATACATGTAAAACAGCGTCCGATCATCGACGGCCGGGACTTGCAGGCCGCTGCCGACGCCGTAGCTCAAGCCATCTTTCTCGCGGACTCGATTGCCCAACCGCGACGACAGCGAACCGTGGCCGAGGATGAAGTTGCCAAGATTCAACGCGGCGAAGTCGGGATGATCGTCCTTCATCGGGAAGACGAGGCCAGCGAAGTACATCGCGCTGGCTTTGTCGGGAGTCGCAATCGTCTGCGTGTTCCCTTTCACTTTGACATCGCTGAGCCGCACGATGCGGCGATACGGCTCCTTCTGCTGCCAGCCATCGAACATCTTCGCGACGAGCGGCCGGATTGTGTCGGCATCGAAGTCGCCGATCAGCGTCAACTCGCCCGCTTTCCCGCCGAACGAGGATTCGTAGAGATCGCGGATCGTGGCCAGCGTCGTCCCTTGCAGCATCTCGACTTCTTCGGGAGCTGACGGAACGTAACGCGGATCGCTGCCGGCATAGGGATTGAGTTGCTTCGAGACCGCGTTGCTGGCCAAGGCATTCGGATCGCTCTTTTGCTTTTCGAGACCCGCGAGCTGCGCGGACTTGAGCGTCTCGAATTCTTTCTCCGGAAGCGCCGGCTCGCGCAACACTTGCCGCAGCAAGTCGAGCGCGGCGGGCAGGTCTTTCTTTGTCGTCGTCAGCGTGAACGTGGCGACGCCCGGCTGGCGCAGCGTCGAGGAGACGTGCAGCTCACCCACTTTGCTGAGCGCGTCGGTCAGTTCTTGTCGCGAAAGTTTCTTGGTCCCGCGAGCCATCAGCTTCGGCAGCAGTTCCGCCGCCTTGGCTTTGCCGCTGAGCGATCCTTCGCTGCCGAATCGCAGCGTCAGCCGCAGTGTGACCGACTCGCCGCGCGTCTTCTTCGGCAGAAACGCCGCCTTCAATCCACTGGGCAACACGACGCGCTGCGTGCGTGCGTCGATCTTCAGCGGGTCAACATCGAACGCTTCGCCGGACGCGATGTCCGCACGACCTTTGTAGTCGCCGATCATCTCGGCCAATTCGGGAGTCGCCGGGACGCTGATGCGTTCCGCCATCTTCGTCGGCAGGTACATGCCGACCGTGCGATTGTTCGACCGCAGATAGGCCGCCCCGACTTTCCTCACGTCCTCTTTCGTGACTTGTTCCAACCGGTCGCGATAGACGAAATACAGCCGCCAATCTCCTTGAGCCGCCCATTCGGAGAGTTGCACCGCGAGGTCTGAACTATCGGCCGCTTGCAGTTCACGCTGTTTGAGCAACTTTTGTTTCGCACGCTCGACGTCCTCGTCGGTGACTCCGCTCGCCACCACTTTGTCGATCTCGTCGTGCATCGCTTCGAGCACGATCTGCGGATCATTCCCCTTCGAGACCTCGGCGATCAGCAGCAGCACACCGGGATCATGCAGCGCGAATGCGCCGCCGGAGATGTTGGCCGCTTTCTTCGTCTCGACCAAAGCCTTGTACAACTTGCCGGCCGGAGCTTGGGTGAGGATCGACTCCAGCACGTCGATCGCCGCGAATTCCGGGTGCGGCCCGGACGGAATGTGATAGACGCCGCCGACGACCGCGACATCGCCGACGCGCCGCAGCGTCACAATCCGCTCGCCGTCCTGAGCCGGCTCTTCCGTGTACGTGTTTTCGAGTTTGCGTTCGGGCTTGGGCATCGAGCCGAAGTGCTTCGTCGCCAGCTTGAGCGCGGTTTCCGGATCGAATTGCCCGGCGACGACGAGCATCGCGTTATCCGGCTGATAATACTTTTTGTAGAAGCGTTTCAGGTTCTCGACGGGAACACGTTCGATGTCCGCGCGGTTGCCGATGGTCGATTTGCCGTAGTTGTGCCACTCGAACGAGGCGGAAAACATCCGCTCCATCAATACGTTCTGCGGGCTGTTCTCGCCACGCTCGAATTCGTTGCGGACGACGGTCATTTCGGACGCGAGGTCTTCCGCCTTGATGAAACTGTTGAGCATCCGATCGGCTTCGAGCTTGATCGCGAATTCCAGGTTGTCGTCGCTGGCGGGGAGCGTCTCGAAGTAATTCGTGCGGTCGAGCCACGTCGTGCCGTTGTAGACGGCTCCGCGATCCTTGAGCACCTTCGGGATGTCGGCGGTGGTGGGCGTCCCTTTGAAGACCATGTGCTCCAACAAGTGAGCCATGCCCGCCTCGCCGTACCCTTCATGCCGCGAGCCGACAAAGATCGTGAGATTCACTGTGACGCTCGGCTTCGA
>CAMDDX010000375.1 GCA_945893075.1 Planctomyces sp. SH-PL62
GTGCAAGAACCACAGCCAGCCTTGCAGGCCGAGCAACACGCTCGCCAAGAGAGCTCGGCATTTCTTGGGCTGACGCCACAGCGCATCAGCCAAGAAACAGATGCCGACAATCGTGCCGGCCACGTTCAGCCGAACGGTCACGCGTTGAGTCAGCAATCCCTGTTCAACGCCGCCGAACTGCTCGATGCCCAGTGGTACGACGATCGCCGCATAAAACGTCAACCCGCCCCACCACATCGCCAGACTCGCGGTCACGGCGAATCGCCAGAGCCAAATTTTCCAACGGGATTGGGGCATTACATCCTGCTGAGGAGACCGAACCGTCAAGCGAGGAGGCTGAGTGCATTCGATGGCGCGAAGATCATTCGGGCGCGATGACTTCGTTCGCATTCATCGTACACATCGCGGCAAACACGGCGAGGTTGATGGATTGGTTCACGAATTTGACCCGGCCATCGACGAACAAGAAATTCCCGCCGCCGGAGTGAAAGCTATAGGGTTCGTTGTCGTTTCTTCCGTTCATCGGGCGGGTGCATCCGCCGGCTGGCCCGCAGCCCTCCGCAGCACCATCGGCCCGCGTGCCGTCGAAGCTGAACGGTCCTTCGCTGTCGGCCCAACAGATTCCCTGGTCGTTCGAGAGCGTCGAGTTTTCCGTTTGGCCACGATAGACCCTGGGCCGCGCGGCGCATTCCACCACCGAGATGGTGGACGAGGTTCCGTCGCGCACATCTCGAAACCGGGACGTGGAGTTGCGGGACATGATCGAGAATCGGTTTGTGGCGTTGTACAGAGCCGTTGGGAGATGCGGGTTGATGGACGCCGGTTGGACTCCCATGATGGCTTCATAATCCGTCGGCGCGACCGGGTTCGCGAACGTCAGTGCTGGGCGGAAAGATTTGGCCACGGCCGTTGTCACACCCACCCGCGTCGGCGTGCTGGGGCACACAAACGCCGTGACGGGCACGGCCGCTGTCACCGGGTTTGTCCCCTCCCACCAGTTGCTGTTGATGTCGTAGAGCTTTCGCAGGTTCGCTTGCTCGATGTACGGCAGGATCAGCGGACGCCAACCAACAAACTTGCCAGCCGGGTTTCCCGGCCCGGCCATTGTCCAACCCGAAGCCGGAAACACGTTGTTCGTCTCATGGAAATTGTGCAGTGCCAGTCCGATCTGCTTCTGGTTGTTTTGACATTGCGCCTTCGCCGCGGCACCGCGAGCCGACTGCACCGCAGGCAACAGCAAGGCGATGAGTACCGCGATGATCGCGATGACCACCAACAATTCGATGAGGGTGAATCCACGGCGAGGACGGTGGCTCATCTTTGAAATGGTCATACCAGTCATGGGACTTGTCCTTGGTTTGGGACAGTTGCCGAGGACTCTATTTGGCCCGGTCAGTGGTTTCACCGCAGCCAGATCGAAAGGAGAATCGTGCGTCGTTGATTCTCGTTTGAGCTTCGGATCGTTCGCCAACGACGTGCGAATTTCCGTGCTATTCTTGTCACCCGGTTCGTGGGACGAGGTCCATTTCGACATTCACACGCTCATATTCCCTGTGCCAGGAATCATCCCAAGCGACCTTAACGATTGCGCCTTGAATAACACACACTGCGGTCTAGGCTCCCAGCAAGTTGTTGCAGGACTTGTCTCCGTGCGGGTCTCACTCAAAGGAACGTCTCTGATGAAACAGCGAACGATCGTCGTGGTTGTTGCTTCTCTAGCGGTCATTCTCGTTGCGGCGGTCCTGCTGGAACCAACCCAAACAGTCTCTGGCCGGATCGCTGGCGATACTTTCCTGGCCGGCCGGCCGTCACGGTACTGGGCCAAGCAGCTTCAAGGTGGACCAAGCGCGAGTGCCGACGCACTGGCGATTTTGGAAAAGAGTGGAGCCGAAGCGATTCCGGTCTTGTCGGAGATTTACCAGCAGTCTCCTGGCGAAGCACGGTCCGAGCTGCGGTGGACCGCGCTCGAATTGCTTGCCAAGAAGTCTCCGCTCCCGGCGGCGGCACAGAGCACCATGCTGCGTGCGTTGGGTGATCCAGACCCGCATGTCCGATCCGTGGCAATTGCGGCGGTTCCGAAAGCGGGGGTTCCGGCGGAGGACGTCGTGCCGAAGCTGAAGGAGTTACTCCGTGGGGAACACAGCGTGGTGGCCGCGCGGGCGTTGAGCGAATACCGAGCGGCTGCCGCGTCCGCTTTGCCAGAACTTGTCGCGGCGATGCACGACACGAAGTTGCCGACGGAAGCGCGGTGGAATGCGGCGCGCACCATTGGCAAGATCGGACCGAAGGCCGTCTCGACGGTGCCAGACCTGATCGACGAAATGGATGATCCAGCGGACACGCTCCGCGAACACGCTGCGGAAGCCATTGGCGATATCGGCCCCGTCGCCGCTGAACTGGGTGTTCCCGCGCTCAGGAAAGCGCTGACCGATCACTACGTGAAAGTTCGCCGCGATTCAGTTCGATCGCTGGGCTACATCGGTGCCGATGCTCGCCCGGCCGCAGAGGACATGCTGCTGTTGCTCAAAGATCCCGAAGCGCTCGTTCGCGAGGCCGCTGAGAAGGCTCTGAAAATCGTGGCTCCCGAACTCTTGCCGAAGGAAACCAAGCCGGCCGACAAGAAGTGACTCTTCTCGCCGCGAAACCGGCAGACCATCAGCCGGAACGCGCTAGCGTCCGGTTCTGGTTCAAGAAACCGGACGCTAGCGCGTTCCGGCTGATTTGCCTGAGTCGCGTCACCAGATCAAGCTGTCGAGTGCGCGTTCAATCTGTTGTCGAGCGAAGACGTCGTTCTGCCAATACAGCCCGATGAAGGAATACAGTCGCTTGTTCTTGTGCAGGCAAGTGACGTGTTTCATGATCGTCTTGCCTCCCAACAAACCGCTGTAGACGATCCGCTCTCCCGCGACGGGACCGGCTTGCACCTTCTGGAGGGATTCCTCCACTTTCCAGGTCTTCACGCCGAACGCCGGACCGCTCCAATGCTCTTCGAGCTGATCGGCAGCCAGATCATTGCGGCAAATGATTTGCATGGAAGCGCCACCCTCGGTGGTCTTCACTTGATAGCGCGTCAAGAAGATGTCTCCCGGCAAATCGCCGGCGGGCAGCACTGCGTTCGCGGATTGGCTCCAGCCTTCCGGCACGCGGAAGCGGAACCCCTCGCTCTCGCTGTGATAGACCGGGGCATTGCGCAGCAACGGCGCGCGCGGCGATGTGTCGCAACCGCAAGTCCAGGCGATCGTGCCGGCGAGCAGTCCCCAGGCCAACTGCGTTCGCGAAACCAGCCTGAACTCGGCGGCCCGTGTGCCGGCCAGTTCGTCAAAAGTCGGTGCTGACACTTTCGCCTCCTGAGCGAGTGGCGAGTGAATGCAGGATTTCCAAATTGACTCCCGAACTAAGCGCATGCACTGAGCCATCCGCAAACAGAAAGAAGACCTGTCCGTCGTGAGCCGAAAAGAAATCGTAGGGCTCGCTGAATCGGTCATTGAGCGAGCGTGACCCGATGCGAGCCAAGGTCATGCAGGGGGACTCTTCGATCGTCGACGTATAGACGGGTGCTCCGGGCGTGGTCCGCACCGTTCCGGTGGTCATGACGCCGGCCCAAGGCGCTTTGGTGAATAATGCGGCTCGTTCACCGACGGCGATGGTTTGCGACAGACCATCACGGATATCTTGCGATCGAACTCGGCTATTCCGTTGAAAGGTTCCATCGCCATTGTCTGGATTCACATTGATCAGACCATATTTACCGAAGACTGCGGCGTAGCTGGTTGTGTTCGCGTCGGCGAGCGTGGAACCGTCCATTCGAAACACAGTAAAAACTCCAAAACCGTTATCCGAAGGACAGATTGCGAGGGGGAGTGTTTGAATCACCTTGTCCGCGTTCACGGGGGAACGCACCGGCAAATTCAAATCGATTTGACGGTATAAGTTGGTCTGGCCGAGATGCGGCAACAGCATGGTGATCCAATTCCAGCCCGGATCCTGAGGAGGTGGCGCAGGCGGCGGCGGGGGCCAGCCGTCAAACAGGTATCGTTCCGGAGAGCTGGGCGGCATAACGGGTGGAGGAGGACTTGCCGGAACGAGGCCAGCGAACAGATAACCCGGCGGCAATGTTGCATGGCTCTCATGGTAATTGTGCAGCGCCAGCCCCATCTGTTTCAGATTGTTGCGGCACTGGGTGCGGCGCGCAGCTTCCCGCACGGCCTGGACCGCGGGCAGAATCAACGCCACCAAGAGCCCGATGATCGCGATCACCACCAGCACTTCAATCAACGTGAAGCCGCTCCGAAGCTCGGACTTCTCGCGATTTGTTGTGGTTTCCATTTCAACACCCCCTCGAATCGAGCAACTCATCGCAATCCTGAAACAGCTCTCAATCAGCAACTCGGCTTATTTTGAATAACCGGGCTTCTTAACGGATCGTAGATGTCGTGTTGCCGACTGACAATCAAAATCATCGGTGTGGCGCTGCTAATGGCCTCTTCGATATCGGTTCGGGGGTTGACCAAACCATCGCCGAAATCGTTTCGGTCACCCATCGCATTCATTCCGAAGGGTTGGCCCACCAGCCGGGGTTCGCTGGCAAGTGATCGCTTTCGCGGATCGGGTGCGGGAGATGTCAATTGGGTTGGTCGGCGCGATTATGTTTTCTGCTCCTCGCCCGACATCTGCGGCGAGTACGTCGTCGCGAGCGGTTCGCGAGGCGATTCCTCTCGCTGTTTTGCCCGCGAAGTTGCCACGGGTTGCTGAAGTCTGCACCGCCGCCGTCGCATTCATCGTGGAACAGGGAGGTCTATTGTCGCACGCAGCAGTCACGGCTCCTTTCGTCAAACGTCCGATGATAGTTCTCGAAAGTGCCACGTCGCGGTTGCCTGCCGGCCCATCTGCCGAAGTCAACGGCGACACGGGAGCCGTCACGTCGAGCACGAGCATAAGAACGTCATGTGATTCGCGTTTTCGATTGATGTGGAGGGCAGGACATCCCCTTCATCCATTGAAAAACGTCAACCTCTATGCCGAAGGCGGTTTCCGCCCTTCGTCCGCGTCGGCCGGGGTGTTGGCCATGCCGCCGATGAATTCCAGGTTTTGCTGTCGGAGGCGAGCGGCGGCATCGTCGTACAGGAACGGCAGTAAGACGTAGCGTTTGCCTTGAGTGACCGGCGAAGCCTCGTGCAGCAGCGAGCAGGAAAAGACTACGGCTCCGCCAGCGGGCGGTGAGAACAGCTTGCGGCCGAACTCAGGAAACCAGAGGTAGCCCCCCTCGAACTCACCGGTGTTGAGTACCAGTGAGACCGCGAATTTGCGATGGGCCGTGCCGGCAGTGGTGTTGTCGCGATGAGCGCGAAAGTGTGCGCCTTGCGCCGCGTCGTAGCAGGCGACGATGTACCGCTCCATGCGCGTGGCCTTGAACTGGTAGGCTTTTTCGATCTCTGGGGCGAGGCGGTCGTGGATGCGGATCATGCATGCCTTGCGGATGGCCTCGTCTTCGATTTCGTAGTCCTGTCACCGCTTGTGGCCGTAGTCGTACATGCCGACCGTCTTGCTATCGACTTCGCGCATGAAGCCCGATTCCGTGCCGCCGCGCTGTTCATAAAGGTTGATCAGCTTGCGGCAGACTTCCGGCTCGAAGATGCGCGGCACGATGAGCACTTGAGCTGGCACTTGCCCGACGGAGAACGGACTCATCGGCGGCTGCGAGCGGATCATCGACAACAGGTGGTCAACATGCGTGGCGGGATTGTTGAACTTCAGCACGGCCCAAACATGCAGCCACTCATCGAGCAGCAATGTGTGTGGGACGTAGGTCGCCGGGCTTCGAGTTTCGCCGATCGAGTTGTTCGACCGAATCGACCAGTTCACAGCGCAACGACGTCACTCCGGTATTGAGTCGTTTGATGCCATCACGCCGAATCAAACCAATGGCCGGTTTCCCGCGCCAGTACGTTGATGGCACACTGCGAATCCGATTGGTCATTCGGACACATTCCGCTTGCCGTCGAAATCGGCCGTCGCGCAACTCGTCAATCGTGGTCGCCGAAACCCAAATCGAAAAATGTTCGTGCCCAAGCAAACGCTCGGTTTCTTCACGGGCACAGATTTTCGGTTGCTGGCTCGTCCTTGGGGAGTGGCATTTTCAAGGCGTGACACCGAGTAGATTTCGGCGGCGAATGTCGCCCGCTCTCGCCGAGAGCGGGAATCGGCCGTTTGCCGAGCACCGGCTCAAGAAGATTGTCACGTTCCACCGCAACGTGGCCTCGGCGAGATCATTCACCAGCGAGGGGAGCGAAGGGATTGGGACTCACCTTCCCGATTTCGCCGCGTTGCATGTCAACGGAGCCATGTCCACGGCGGCTCGCGACGGCTTGATGACCGAGTTCAAAGCGGCTCGGCAGGCGGTCATGTCGAACGCGCGCTGCCTGACGGAAGGGATCGACGTGCCGACCGTGGACATGGTCGCCTTCCTGACTCCCAAGCGGAGCAAGGTGGACATCGTGCAGGCGGTCGGCCGAGCGATGCGGAACGCACCGGGCAAGACGACCGGCGACATCCTGGTCCCGCTGTACGTGGAACAG
>CAMDDX010000376.1 GCA_945893075.1 Planctomyces sp. SH-PL62
AACCGCACGATGCTCGCCCGCGTTCGCGGTGTGCCGCTCGAAACCATCGACGAACTGTCGGTCTATCAGTCCGGTAAGCACAACCACGAAGTCCAAGCCGCCATCACTCGTCGGCAAAACGTCCACGAAGACGAACTCCTGACGGAGAGTGAGATCGGCCGGCGCATCCTGAATCTGCGCGTCGAGAAAGATGGTCTCCTCGATTCAGTCTGGCTCGCGAGTTCGCCCAAGCAGATCAAGGATCTCTGGTCCAAAGTCGCCGAGTTGCTCGGCGACGAACCAACGCAACTCCAACGCGACGCAATGGCGATTGCCCCCGTCGAAGATTGAGTCCAACAGGTCTGAATCAACCCCCGCCCCCTGGCAGTCATGAAGGACCGCCTGGGGGTGGTGTTCGTTAGCCACCAGAAACGCTCGGCGTTCGTCCCAGCGAAAAAAAGCATCCACGACCTGCTTTGATCTCACTTCTGTTGAGGCGGCGCGCTCGCGCCATTGACGATCCCTCCTTGTTAGCCTCGGCTGTTGCGTGACGACGATTCGCCGACAGTGTTGCTCGACTCGTTCGTCGCTTCCAAGTAGAAACATGCGAAGCAGTCCGCCGCTCCGTGAGGTTCCCGTTTGATGAGGCTTTCGCTGTGCCAGCACCCGCCGAAATCCAGAAGCTTGTCGAGCGATTTCAACTCCACCGGGTGGAATATCTCACCGGGAACTACAACGAGACTCAACTGCGACGTGAATTCATCGATCCGATGTTCAAGGCTCTCGGCTGGGACGTCGACAACGAGCAGGGTTTTGCCGAGGCGTACAAGGATGTCATTCACGAAGATGCCATCAAGATCGGCGGGCACACGAAGGCTCCGGACTACTGCTTTCGGATTGGCGGTACGCGGAAGTATTTCGTCGAAGCGAAGAAACCCGCCGAGAACATCGCGGACGACCGAGAGCACGCCTATCAACTGAAACGATATGCCTGGTCGGCCAAGCTGCCGCTGTCGATTCTGACCGACTTCGAGGAGTTCGCTGTTTACGACTGCCGCGTCAAGCCGCAGGTTCACGACAAGGCTTCTTTGGGGCGCGTGAAGTTTCTGCGGTTCGACGAGTATCTCGACCGTTGGGACGAGATCGCTGCGATCTTCTCACGCGACGCGATTCTGAAAGGCTCGTTCGACCGCTTCGCCGACTCGACTAAATCGAAACGCGGCACGTCCGAAGTCGATAGCGAGTTCTTGAATGAAATTGAAAACTGGCGACTGACCTTGGCACGGAATCTCGCGCTCCGTAATCCCGGCATCGATCAGCGTGGTCTCAACTTCGCCGTGCAGCGGATCATTGATCGCATCGTCTTTCTGCGAATCGCCGAGGATCGCGGCATTGAGGACTACGGCCAGTTACAGAAGCTACTGACCGGCACAAAGGCCTACCGGCGGCTGGCCGAGCAGTTTCACGCGGCCGATGATCGGTACAACTCAGGACTGTTCCACTTCACTCCGGAAAAGGGCCGGCATGAGCCGCCCGACGAATTCACGCTGTCACTCAAGATCGACGACGACACTCTCCAAGAGATCGTGCGCAAGCTGTACTACCCCGATAGCCCATACGAATTCTCGGTCCTTCCGGCCGACATTCTTGGACAGGTCTATGAGCAGTTCCTCGGCAAAGTCATTCGGCTCACCACCGGACATCAGGCCAAGGTCGAAGAGAAACCCGAAGTCAAGAAGGCGGGCGGCGTTTACTACACGCCGACCTTCATCGTCGATTACATCGTCAAACAGACGGTGGGGCGGCTGCTCGACGGGAAGACGCCGAAGCAGGCAGCGAAACTGAAGGTGCTCGACCCCGCCTGCGGCAGCGGATCGTTCCTAATCGGCGCGTATCAGTTTCTGCTCGACTGGCATCGTGACTGGTACGCCAATCACAATCCCGAACAGTCTCCGAAAGAGGTCTACGCGGCGAAAGATGGCTGGCGACTGACCACGGCGAAGCGCAAGGAGATCTTGCTCAACAGCATCTTCGGCGTGGACATCGACTCGCAGGCGGTCGAGGTCACGAAGTTGTCATTGCTGCTGAAAGTGCTCGAAGGAGAAAACCGCGAGACGCTTGAACGCCAGAAGAAACTGTTCCACCAACGCGCGTTGCCGGACTTGGGAGACAACATCAAGTGCGGGAATTCGCTGATCGGCCCCGACTTCTACGACGGCCAGCAACTAAGCCTGTTCGATGCCGACGAGCAGTACCGCATCAACGCCTTCGACTGGCGGGCGGAGTTCCAGCCGATCATGAAGTCCGGCGGCTTCGACGCCGTGATCGGCAACCCACCGTATGTGAGGATTCAACGCATCGAGCACGCCGAGTCGGACTATCTGTTCGCGACCTACAAGGCTCCCACGAGCAAGATGGACTTGTCGCTCGTCTTTCTCGAAAAGGGTCTCGAACTCGCGGCGCGAACTGGCCGAGTGAGCTTCATCTGCACGTCGCAGTGGATGACAACAGACTACGGGCGAAATCTTCGCAACATGCTCCGCGACGGCCGCCTCCATGAAATCGCCGACTTTGGAAGCCTGCCGGTCTTCACTAAAGCCAGCACTTACCCGGCGATTTTTGTATTGAGTCCGACGAAGTCCACCACGTTGAAGTATCGCCGCATGACGGATGCTCAACAGTTAAACTGTCAGAGCATTGAAGCTGCGTCCGTTCTGGAAATCCCTTTTCGCAATCTCTCGGAAACGCCGTGGAGTCTCGGACGCTTTCGGCTCTCAGACACGATGGATCGACAGCGGCTCTCGTGGCAGCCGCTGAGCGCGTTCGGTCGCGCCTACATCGGCGCGAAGAGTGGGATGAATTCCGTCTTCGTGATGGAGGCCCGAACCGCTCGCGAGCTCAAACTTGAACCGGAGATTCTTCTTCCCTACGCGCTCGATGGGAGTGAGATCGAACGCTATTCATGGGCACGGCCCAACTCCGTCCTGATCTACCCGTATCGCGATACAGGAACGAAGTCTCCCGAATTGATCGCCGAGGATGATCTGCGGGACCAATTCCCGAAGGCGTATGAGTATCTGTCTGAATTCAAAGCGGAACTCAGACAACGCAAGGACAGTCGCCGACGTTACGCAACCGCAACGAACTGGTATCGGCATCTTCGCCCTGGATCATTCCAGTACATTCGACCCGAAAAGATCGTCATCAAGGGCATCGCGCGTCGCTGCTGCGCAGGACTCTTGAAACAGAACGCTGCATTCGATGGTGCGAACTGTCCCTCGGTCATATTGACGGCGCAAGCCAACTACTCGCGTTCCTACTTTCTCGGCCTGCTCAATTCGCGATTGGCGACGTACCACCTCTGTGGCGTCTGCCCGCCAAAACTATCGGGCTACACCCGATTCAGCGCATCTGTGGTAACGCAGCTACCAATCCGCGTGATCGACTTCACGAAGAAGCCGGACAAGGCGCAACACGACCGCGTGGTAGAACTGGTGGAACGGCTGCTGGCGTTGCATGAGCAGTTGCCGAAGGCGAAGACCGATCAGGACAAGAAAATCCTCGAACGACAGATCGCGACCGTGGACCGGCAGCTCGATCAACTCATCTACGAACTGTACGGCCTGAATGACTCCGAAATCGCCCTCGTTGAGGAAGCGACCTCGCGATGAGATGCCTGTTGCTGCGGCGGCCACCCGCGAGCCAATTCAATGGATGTTTCAGAACTTCTTGTCACCGCAGAGTCACTTCGCGATGCAATCGCAGAGCGCATCCACGAGGCGCAGGAATGGCGTCGGTGCGATGCCTACTTTGTGCCATTTGGAAAACGGGCTGACGCGCTGATTGAGCAGTGTCAGAACAACGCAGCCCACGCATTTCGTTTGCTTTCGATGATCTGCTCGCTGAGTTTGAAGCTTGATGATCCGAACGAACCGTTCCAGCCCGTAGTTCCTTGGATCGACAATTTGTCGAATGATCAGATTGATGCCATTGCGTCTGTTGCGCCCGGAGTATCTGACTCCGAACTTCGAGCAAGACTGTGCGATCTCTGTTGGGATCGAGCACGAAACTTCCAACTCGCGCAATTGGCCGTTCCCGCTTACGTTGATACAGGAAAACGAGTCCTGGCATCGGAACACTCGTTTTACTGGAGCGAGCGTTTTGAACGTGCCATTCAAATTGCCTGCACGTTACGAAATGACAAACTGAGGCAATCCGCTGAAGACGACCTTCGCGAACTCGCACTTCAAGCGAGCACACCTCGGCACGTCGTGGCAAAAGCGATCGAGTTGATGCTTGATTACAAGCTTGGGATGACGAAAGAGATTGCCGACCGAGCTCTATCTTTTGCAACCAGTTCGGAGGCAACTCTCATTTGGGAGCAACGCTTCTTCGACCTTGCCGCACGTTGCTTCCGACGAACTCAAGACGAAGAGGCGGCTTTAGAGGCAGCGACGAATCATGCCGAATCATTCGTTCGACAAGCGGCAGAGGCATTGTATCGTCCACAAGGTGGAGGCATGGTTGCCGCTCATTTTGTGGAGACGGCGATTCACGTCTATCGGCAAATCCCCGGAAGTAAGGCTCGGCGCGACGAGCTTCACCAGTTGCTGATCACCTACCAGAAGCAAATTCCCTCCGAGATGTTTCCATCGCCTGCCAACGAATTGGATGTCAGCGATTTGGTTCGTCAGGCGCGTGAGGCAGTCGAAGGTCGGCCTCTTGAAAAGGCCATTGAAATCCTGGCATTGTCCGGCGGAATTCCGTCCAAGTCACAGTTGAAGACTACGGCAACCGAATCGATCCGGACGTTCCCACTTCAATTTCTTTGGCCTGCGACAACCGTTAATCGAGTGGGGAAGACCGTTGCTCGTCATGGACCAACTGTGCCCAGCGATGGGACTCCTGATGAAGAGGTCGTCCTGTCCCAGATGTTTTGGGAGGCGAGAATCCACCATCAAATTGCTGTCGTCGGGCGAATAGAACCGATGCGGCTTCACATCTTGCTGGAGCATCCGGTGCGAATTCACGACTTCGTTGAATTCGTCCGATTCAATCCGCTGATTCCACCGGGACGCGAGTCTCTGTTTGCACGCGGACTATGTGCTGGATTGCAAGGCGATCTCGTCGAAGCGCTTCATATTCTCATTCCTCAGATCGAAAACGCCGTCCGATATGTGCTCGAAGAGCACGGCGAGATCACTTCCGGTCTCAGTTCTCACGGCATCCAGATGGAGTCCGCTTTGAACGTGATATTTGACTCCAATGAGGAAGTGCTTGACGACATTTTTGGTGAGGACATTGTCTTCGAGCTTCGTGGGCTGTTGATTGATCAGCGGTCATCAAACCTCCGTAATCTCCTCGCGCATGGTTTGCTCTATCCTGAATCGTTTCAGTCCACGACTGCAATCTATGTCTGGTGGATCATTTTGAGGTTGGTCGTGATCGGCCGACTTAAAGGGCAAAACAACCGGCCTGATCCCACGCGAACCGAGTAGCGATGATCCGGCATCGCGTCGCAGATTTTTTTGAACCACATTTTGTGCCTGTGAGAGTTGCTCTCGGTGACAGCCGTTTCACTGGCTGGCCACCGATGGAGCCGTTGCTGTCGATGTCGTCACCGCTGACGACCAGTTGTCCCCACATTTCGGAAAGGAACCCTCATGCCCACATCCTGCGCAAAGCGGCCGAGAACATCCTCGGCATCATCAGAAGTTGTTATCAAGAATCCCTCGTTCGTGCCTCCGGCGAGTCGGAGCAGTTGGTCGGGAACGCTGAAGCTCGGCGCGATCACCGTTCCGTTGAAGGGTTACTCGGCCGCTGTGACTCAGCGCGATAGCCCGCTGCACTTGGTCCATGCAGGATGCGGTAGTCGCATTCAGCAGCCGAGGCGATGCCCGAAGCACGGTGAGGTTTCCTCGGAGCAGATCGTCAAAGCCTTCCAGTTCGCGCCGGATGATGACATCGTGCTCACGGAAGATGAGCTGAACCAGCTCAAGCCCAATGATGATCAGATCATTCACGTCGAACGCATGTTGTCAGCCCGACAATTGGACCTCTTCCTGCTGTCGGGGCGGACGCTCAATTTGATTCCCGCGCACGCGGCGGCGGCCGACGCCTATCAACTGGTCGTCACCGCGTTGGCACGAGCCGATGAATGGGGGCTCGGCCGCCTGGTGATGTCAGATCGGCAGCAACTCATCGGGCTGAGAGTCGTGGATCAACGCTTGGCGTTGCACGTCCTTCACTGGCCGGCGCAATGGCGAGCTTGTCCCGCATTCGAGGCACCCAAATCACCTGCGCTGACCGACGTCGAACGCCTCTCAGCGTCTCTCGCTCCGCTGCGGAAACCCATTGAATGGTCCGATTTCCAAGATGACTTCGATCAGAAGCTGACCGACTTGGTGTGTCGGAAGGTGACTGCTCGTCAGCACAAAAAGCCGGCCGTCGTCGTCAAAGAGTCGCCGGCCAAATCAGCCCCTCGCCGCACCCCAACGCCGCGCTCTGGTCGTGCGGCGTGACCGAATTACCTCGGAGGATCGCGTATTCATGACCACCCGATCGGTTTCAACAACCTCCGGCGACACCG
>CAMDDX010000377.1 GCA_945893075.1 Planctomyces sp. SH-PL62
AGTTGGCTACGACGCTTTGCCATCACGCGACTCAAGCATCATCCGCTCAAAGAAAGTCTGCGAGGCAAGATGCAAATCGCCGGCTGGAACGACGACTTCCTCGCGGAAGTCCTCACAGGTCAACAACTTTGATACGCGCTGGCCGTGACCTGACCCCGGCTCGCGAGCAACGTGCATCGTGCGTCCCCGCTACACCGCGACCTTCACGACAACCTTGCGAACGGCCGCTGGTTGGCCAGCGACGGCGGAGCCAGGGATATGGCCGTCTTCCGGAAAGAAAATCGTGAAGCTCCCGGCCGGGACCGTGACGAAACTTCCGCTGCCATCGAACAGCGCGTAGTCGGCCTGCTCATCGTAAGGCTGCTTGACCGTCAGCGTCTGGATGTTGGCGTAGCCCATCTCCTCGACGCCGGCGGCGACGAATTGCACGTCGATGTATTTTCGATGAGCTTCCCAAACCCCTTGGTCACGAGTCTTCGTCGTGTTGTCCTGCACGAGCGCGTAAATCTGCTCGCCTTGAATGGGGATCTTTCCGACGGGCAGTTTGGTGCAGTCGTTGTCTCTCAGATACCTCAGAGCCGTCGCGATTCGTTCGCCATGCACGAAGTACCGAGCCGCGTTGTCCAACGTGTCGATGATCATTCGAGGAACCTTTCCTAACTCAGGCTGCACTCGCAACCAAGGAGAGAGACGAGCCGCGCGGATCGCAAATCGTGAAGAGGGTGAAAAATGTGGGGTGAAAAATCAGACAAGGAAAGTCGCAAGAGAGTTGGTCGCTGCTCGGTCGAGATTTCTTTTTCATTGTCTCCCATTTTTCACCCAGCCATTTTTCACCTGACTTCCCCTGCGACTTCCTGACAGCTTGCCATTGAACTCATTTCGCACGTTCATCGGCACCGAAACACATCAGTTGCTTTCGTGTCCGGATGAAGAGCCCGCCGCCGGCGATGGCAGGCGTCGCGATGATGCTCTCGCCGACATCATTCAGTGCGAGTTCTTCGTAGTCCGCTCCGTTCTTCAAAACCGCGACGTTGCCGTTCTCGCTGGCGAGATAAATTTTCCCGTCGCCAAAGACGGGAGACGCGAAGTAGCCGCCGCCGATTCCGATCCGTTTGGGGCCGCGCACCGATTCTCCCTGCTTCGTGTCGAAGACGGTGCTGATGCCCCCCTCTTTGACCAGAAACATCCGGCCGTCGGAAACGAATGGCGAGACGATGTGATCGGTGTTCTTCGTCTTGTGTTTCCACAAGAGGTGCGTCTGCGTGACGTCCCCTTGGCCACCGCCACGCACCGCCAGAATGAATTGCTCGGCGGCCGCGTCACCGGTCACTTTGAAATCGGCTCCGGCGAAGTTGTCGGGGTGCAGGAATGCGATATCCAACTCGCGACCTTCCAGGAAGCCATCTTTGTTGAGATCGCCGCGGTCGAACGTCTTTTTGAAGAACGCTTCGGGAATTGGCTGCTTGCCAACGAACCGTTGGATCTCCGCCTTGTCGAGCTTGTTGTCGTTGTTGCCCGCCTTCTCATCACGATCGACGGACGCCAGCCATTGATTGGCGATCGCGCCGCTTTGCACCGAAATGTAAATCACACCGTCGAGACAAACGGGCGTCGTCTTGATGTTTCGCAGCATGACCTTCGCAAACCAGCGCCGCTGGCCGGACTCGGGGTCGTAGCCGATCAATCGGCCGGTCCCCGCCACCACGATCTCATCGCGGCCATTTACTGTGTTAATGACCGGGTGCGAGTAATTCACCGCCATGTCGAGCCGCTCGTCCTTCCAACGCAATTTGCCCGTGGCTTTGTCGAAGGCATAGAAGGCGGGATTGAGATCGTCGTCCTGGCAGAACAGAACCAAGTCGCGATACAGCACCGGCGACATCCCCGGTCCCCACTTGAAGACGAAGAACGGTGTTGGAAGTTTCTGCTCCCACACGTCCTTGCCGGTGCGAGCATCAACGGTCAGCAGACCCAGCGTGCTGAAATAGAAATAGACTCGTTCAGCATCGGCGGCAGGTGTCGCGCTGGCTTGGCTGTTCGTCGCATGGACCTCGGCCAGCGGACCTGTCGGCCAATCGCGCTGCCACAGCGTCTTGCCGGTGGCGGCATCGAACGCAAAGAGACTGACCGTTTCGTCGGCCGTCATGCCGCTCACGAAGACTCGCCCGGCCGCGATGACCGAGCCACCGACTCCATCGCCCACCTTGGCCGACCAGCGCACGTTCTCCGTGGCCGAGAACTTGACCGGCAGCGGTTTCGTTCCGGCTGAGATGCCCGTGCAATTCGGCCCGCGAAACTGCGGCCAATCGTCCGCCTGAATCAACACCGGGCAGGCCACGAGCGTCAGCAGGATGCCGGCGGAAATGACACCTCTCCCAATGTTGGTCATGGCGGTATGAATTCGACAACGACCATTGCGGCTCACGTCTGGCATGTGACTACTCCCGAGAGATGACATCGTGCTCGTTGAGACGTGTAAAGAATCCGGCAGAGATTCCCTCAATTCAAGCAACTCGACCAGCGGCTGGCTGGAGTCTCGCAGATTATTTGGGACGCCTTGATTGTCGAACGCTTCCAAGTTGTGAATAACATAGGGCGATTCCGCGTGGACATTGGAGCGACGGTGATGAAACGACTGACCTGCGTTGGCGTGCTGCTGGCGGCGAGCCTGCTGGCGATGAGCGGCGACTCGGCTTGCGCAGATGAACGCGACGACTTCTTTGAAGCCAAGATTCGTCCGGTCCTGGTCGGCACCTGCTTTCGTTGTCACGGCGGCACGAAGACGTCCGGAGAATTGCGAATCGATTCGCGCGAGAGACTGCTCAAAGGGGGCGACTCCGGAGCGGCGATTGTGCCGGGCAAGCCGGAGGAGAGTTTGCTCATCAAGGCGATTCAGCGGCAGGCGGATGTCTCTGCGATGCCGCCCGACAAAGACAAAGCCCTGCGGTCCGATCAAGTTGCCGACTTCATCGTGTGGATCAAAGCGGGAGCGGTGTGGCCCGCCAAGACAGCGAAGTTTGAAGTCGCGAAGCATTGGGCATTCGAGCCGATCCGCGATGCCGCACCGCCGGTCGTTCAGGACAAGTCGTGGGTGCAGAGCAGCATTGATCCCTTCATCCGAGCGAAGCAAGCAGTAGCCGGTGTTCGTCCCGCCTCGATGGCCGACAAGCTTACGCTGATTCGCCGCGCGACTTTTGATCTGACAGGCTTGCCGCCGACTCCCGAAGAGGTTCAGGCGTTTGAACAGGACGTCTCACCGCAAGCGTTCGAGACGGTTGTTGATCGACTGCTCAAGTCCCCCGCGTATGGTGAGCGTTGGGGACGGCATTGGCTTGATGTCGTGCGGTACGCAGACACGGCGGGTGAGACGGCGGACTATCCGGTGCCGCTCGCGTGGCGATACCGCAACTACGTCATCAACGCCTTCAACTCAGACAAGCCCTACGTCGAATTCCTGCGCGAACAAATCGCGGGGGATGTGCTCGCCACACGAACCCGACGCGCGAGCGAGGGCGAACGTCCCGACGGCTCTGAATCCGGAAGTCTTTCGGAGGCCTCGCTCGCGCGTCGGGTTAGTGAGCGCTACGCCGAACGAGTCACGGCCACCGGCTACCTCGCGATCTCGCGGCGGTTCGGATTCGACTCGGAGAACTATCACCACCTGACCATTCAGGACACGATCGACACTCTGGGGCAAACGGTGCTCGGCCTGAGTCTCGGCTGTGCGCGGTGTCACGATCACAAGTTCGATGCGGTCTCGATGCAGGACTACTACGCGCTCTACGGCATCTTCGACAGCAGCCGCTATGCGTTCCCCGGTTCTGAGCAGAAGAAGCAAGTCCGCTCGATGCTGCCACTGCTTCCGCCGCACGAGTCGCAGCCGAAATGGCGTGAGTTCGATGGGCGCGTGGCCTCGCTTGCGGCCAGCCTTGAGAAACAAAAGCAACCGGTCCCGACGGCCATTCTGCGATCCATGCACGATCTCGATGGCGACTTCGAGTTGCAGGCTCCGGCGGCCGGCGGCAGCAATGGTGTGCTCGTTCCACCCTGGCTCTACCAAGGCAACATTGAGGTGAACCCCGGATCTCAAAGCCCGTTCAAGAATCTTTATCCGCGCGGCAAGGTGGGGGCGAATGTCCCCTTCGGGGCCGGGGAGTATCGCATTGCTCAGGCACTCCATCCGCGCCGTTCGCTCGATGACTGCAACACGCTGCACGTGAACCTCGACTTCCGAGTCGCCGCACCGGATGCCGGGACGAAGGGGCTGCATCGGTTCTGGATCGGAGCCATGCCGGCCTCAGCCGCTGTCGAAGTGTTGATCTCTGCGGAGTCCATCTCTCTCCGAAGCGGCGAGACGATCGAGGTTCTAGCGGCGCTCAAGCCGGTCCAGTGGCATAACCTGCAATTGACCCTCGATCTGAAGGGGCGAACTCTCTCCGGACGAATTGGGATGCCGGGAAGTACGACCGAGTTCGCTGGGAAACGGTTCTCGCCTGGGTGGACCGGCATGATGGACCTCGTCGTGTTGGACTCGCTCGGTCAGCAAGAGACGAAGCTGCCCGCGATCTGGTTCGACAATCTCGGCGTGCAGGACTCGCCGATCGCGTCCGTCTCGATCGAGTTGCCGACGCCCGTCATCGCGGCGAGCGGACTTGATCCCGCCGTGTTGACGAAGGAGTTGGAGGATCTCACTGGGTTCGATGGCGACTTCGAGTTACAGACCAAAGAAGCTCCACCCGCGAGCCCGTGGGGGCCGGGACCGAACAGTGTTGTGAAGCTGTCGGCCAACTCGCAAAGCCCGTTTCAAAACGCCTTCGCGCCGGGAGAACTCGGCATCCACATGCCCAATCGCGGCGAGTACGACGGCTTCGGCCGATCGGTTGCCAACGCGAAACCGGACAAGGATGGTCACCTCTTCGTCAGTTTTGATTTTCGCTGTGCGAACAAGGACGCCGGAGGCAACGGCTCGTGGCGTTACTACATCGGGCATGGCCCCGGCAACTCGGCGGCGGTTGAATTGTTCTTCAACGGCAACGAGTTCTTTCGTCGCAGCGCCGATGCACGCGAAGTCGTCTGCCCGCTGATCATCGACGAATGGTATCAGGTCCAACTGACGCTCGATCTGAAAGCCAAGAGCTACACCGGCCAGCTCGCATCGCGTGCGAAGAAGACCGAGTTCTCCGGTCAACTGGCGACCGGTTGGGACGGCACCATCGACTACACGTTCATCGACAGCTACGGCCACATCGGCGGCGTGCGACCGTCGCTCGACGCCGACAACTTTGTGATCTCGGCAACCGAGTTGCCCGCGTTGGATGCCGCACCGGTCGAAGCGACGAAGACGGCTCGCAAATCGCGGCGAGCCAAGGTCACGGAGTTGCGTCTACAACTCGTGTCCCTTCAGGCCAACGCGGAATTGTCGAAACAAGAACTCAACAAGCTGCTGGCCGAAGGGCCGTTCGCGATGACCTACGGCATGGCGGAAGGGACGCCCCACAACGTGCGGATGCAGATGCGCGGTGAACCGGATCAGCTCGGCGTCGAAGTCCCGCGCGGGTTCATCAAAGTCCTCGGTGGCGGTCCACTGGCAACGGAGACTTCGGGAAGCGGTCGGATGGAACTCGCGAAGTGGCTGACTCAGCCTGACAACCCGCTGACCGCGCGTGTCATGGTGAATCGCATCTGGCAGTATCACTTCGGACGAGGGCTGGTGAAGACGCCCAACGACTTCGGTGTGCGCGGTCTGCCGCCGACTCATCCTGAATTACTGGATCATTTGGCGACGCAGTTCATCAAGAGCGGCTGGTCGGTAAAGGCGATGCACCGGCTGATGATGCTCAGCGCGACGTATCAGCAAGCATCGGTCGCCGAGGTAGCCGCACTCGCCAGAGTGCGGGTCAGCGATACGCCGCCCCACGTTCTGGCGAACGCGGCTACGCCGGACAGCCACGATCCTGATCTCTACGCATCGTTCTCACGTCGTCGGCTCAGTGCCGAAGAGATTCGCGACGCGATCCTCGCGGTGAGCGGAGAGCTTGATCTGACGCCCGCGCTGGAGCATCCCTTTCCGACGCCGATCAGTTGGGGCTACTCGCAACACGGCCCGTTCAGCGCGGTCTACGAACACAACAAACGCAGCGTCTATCTCATGACACAGCGGCTCAAACGGCATCCGTTCCTTGCTCTGTTCGACGGCGCGGACCCGAACGCTACGACGGCCGAACGCCTGGGGACGACAGTGCCGACTCAGGCGCTGTTTTTCCTCAACGACCCGTTCGTCCACACCAAAGCCGAGAAGTGGGCGGCCCGACTTCAAGCTGCACACTCCGACGAAATGCCGCGGATCGAAACGGCGTGGCGGCGTGCGTTCGGTCGTTCTCCGACGGAGATCGAACGTGTTGAGGCAACCGAGTTCCTAACGGCCTATCGAACCGAATTGGCGGCGGCGAAAATGGACAACGTCGTAGTGCGATCGCTCGCCGCGTACCTCCGCACGCTGATCGGCAGCAACGAATTCCTGCATGTGGAGTGAACGGGAA
>CAMDDX010000378.1 GCA_945893075.1 Planctomyces sp. SH-PL62
TGTCGGACCTGCGCAGCGTGCAGAACAACGTGATGAGCGTCTGGCTGGCGTACTACGCCTCGCACATGACGCTGATTCGTGACCTCGGCGTGATGCAGTTGGACGAGAATGGTTTGTGGGTCACGCAGCCGCTCGATCAGTTTGAACGGATGCGAGCGGACGAGTGTCTCCTGCCGCCGTCGATTCCGGATCAGTGGTTCAAAGATCTTGACGCGGCGGGAGCGACAAGTGGAAGTTCAGCGGCGGCGACCAATCCCGCGTTGCCGCCTCCGCCCGCTCCGCGTGATCCGGCGATGGGGCCAGACACAGAGCCGCCTGTGCCGAAGAAGCCGGAACCGCGCGAGGAAGGCCGCTGGTGGCCGCTACGTCGAAAAGAGCCGGCCGCGCCACGGACGTTGAACGTGCAGACGGTCTCAGCCGCGCGGGAGTTGCCGGACGGGAAGAGGGAAAATGAGAAATAGGAAATGGCGAATGCAAAAAGGGGACGCGCAAAATTTGCATTTTGCTTTTTTCGTCGATCATTTTTCATGGAGTGTTTGAAGGTCCGCTCATCGTTGCCTGTTGAAACCCGGAGAAGCCCGCCCGATAATCCCTCCCGACCATCTGCCCCGAAACTTGGCGCAGTGCGTTGCTTGACCTTCCGAGTGCTCTGCGGCGTTTTGCAATCCCACCTGACCTGCGTCGCACTGACTCATCGCCACGAAACGATCCCCCCTGCCGAGGAAGTGCCATGTCCGAGAACTCCGAAACTCGCCCGTCCGCGGATGAACTGGTCTACAACTTTCGTCGCGAGCGGCCAACTCGCCGATTGGGCCTGGTGGCGCTGGGCGGATTGCTGTTCGCCGCGATGGGGTTGTTCGGCTGGAAGATGTATGGCCAGAGCGAGCCAGGCGGCTCGAATGCCAGCGGTAGTGGCGCTGTGAATGCCGGCGGCGCGTTGACGCACACGGTTGCCAAAGGCCGACTGCTGGTCACGGTGGTTGCGGCGGGCAACATGGAGAGCGCGAAGAATGTCGAGGTGAAATCTCAAGTCGCCGGCGGCACCACGATTCTGAAGATCGTGCCCGAAGGCACAGAGGTCGAAGCTGGCGAGTTGCTGGTCACGCTGGATAGTTCAACGATCGAAGACCAGCTCAACGCCCAAAAGATCAATCTCGGCAAAGCACAGGCTTCGAAGATTCAGGCGGAAGAAAACTTTGGTGCCGCCGAGATCGCGGTCCAAGAATACGCGGAAGGAATCTACGTCAAAGAACTGCAAACCGCCGAAGCGAATATCAACATCGCTCAGGAGAATCTCCGCAGTTCGGAAAACCTGCTGGAGCACACGCGGAAGATGTCTCGCAAAGGCTTCGTCACCAGCCTGCAAGTCGAGGCGGATGAATTTTCCGTTGAGCGGTCGAAGCTGGAACTCCAATCGGCCAGGACTGCCAAAGACGTGCTTGAGAAATTCTCGCGGAGGAAGATGCTCAAGGAACTGGAAGCCAAACGCGAAGCGGCGGGAGCGCTAGTCACCTCTGAGCAGGCAGCCTTCAATTTGGAACAAGTCAAGAAAGCACGCCTGGAACGACAGCTTGCCAACTGCGAGATCAAGGCTCCGCAAAACGGCATCGTGATCTATGCGAACGATCAAGGCGGCGGCCGTGGAATGGGTTCGTCCTCCGGCGTGAAGATCGAGGAAGGGGCGACCGTCCGCGATGCACAAACGATTCTGCGACTGCCGGACCTCAGCAACATGCAGGTCAAGATGACCGTGCATGAGAGCAAAGTCGAACGGCTGAAAGTCGGCATGCCGGCCAGCGTGAAGATCAGCGACCGTGAGTTCCAAGGCAAGATTGTCACGATCGCCAATCAACCCGAACCGGGCAGTTGGATGAACGCCAATCTGAAAGAGTATGCCACGATTGTGAAAATCGGCGGCGAGGCCGATGGCTTGAAGCCCGCCATGACCGCCGAAGTCGAAGTGCTGATCGCCGACTTGAACGACGTGCTGACCGTGCCGGTCAGTTGCGTCGTCGAGCAAGGTGGCAAGTTCAACGCCTGGGTCGTCAACGGCCCGAACAAATTTGAACGCCACCCGCTGACCGTCGGCCTGACCAACGACAAAGTCTTCGAGATCAAAGACGGACTCAAAGAGGGCGACGTGGTGTTGCTCAACCCGAAAGCGATGGTGGAAGAGGCTCGCAAAGAAGAGCCGCGCACCGGCCCGCAAGAAGGCGATCCGAACAAGAAGTTCGGTGCCGCCGCGCTGAAGTCAGAAACGAACGGCTCGAAGAAAGATTCAAACAGTGGCGAGAAGAAAGTCTTGACGGCCGAAATGCCAGCCAGTGGTGATTCAGCAGAGCCGAAGAAATCGTCTCCTCGCAAGCCACCCAGCGTCGCCGAATTCATGAAGAGCGATGCCGACAAGGACGGAAAGATCAGCAAGAGCGAAGCCCCCGAACAGATGCAGCGGTTCTTCGACAACAACGACGCGGACAAAGATGGCTTCCTCGACGCGACGGAAGTGAAGTCGATGGTGGAACGCATGAAAGCCTTCATGTCTCGGCCGCCGGAAGGTGGCGGCGGCCCGCCATCGGCACCGGGCGGGCAATAGTTTGCTGGGGAGACCGCTCAGTCAGGAGCCTGCGATGTCAGACAATTTTCCGCCTCCCGAAAACCTGATCGTGCCACCAGAAATCGAATCCCAATTTGAGGGGGAATGGATCGCCTGGGACACGGATTCGTGCTCGGTGCTGGCTCACGCTGCCGACTTGGGGGATATCGTCGCGGATACTCGCGAGTTGGTCGCCAACGGCAAACTGATCTACTTTCACCACATCCTGAAGCCGGGAACCGTCCTGGTGGGAGGGATGTGGTAGATGCGCTTCCCCACATTGACGGTTCGGAATTGTTCGCGCCCTGTCGTCTCGCTGGTCATTGAGTCGCCGCACGGTAGCCGGATTCTGGTCGATGCGTTGGTTGATACCGGCTCGGATGTCACGCTACTGACGCCTCATGCTGCGGACTTGCTGCAGCTCAATTTGACGGACTGCCCGGAAGTGGAAATCCAATCCGCGCTGGGCACGACGGGAACGTACCGGCGATTGGAACTGAATTTAGAACTGCGTCGCCCACCAGAAGTGTTTCGTTGGCGGACGCCGGTTGGTGTGGTCAGCCGACAGTTGGCGTATTGTATTTTGGGGATTCAAGGGTTCTTCGAGTTTTTCCGCATGACCTACGACGCTCACCACCAATGGATCGAAGTTGAGCCAAGCCAATTCCTCCCTTCTCAGTGACCGACGCCGGAACGTTTCCTCAATAGATCCAGTTCTGAGGTTGATGTGCTCGCACAATTCCTTCGCACATTTCTGAACGGCTTCAAGAGCCTGATGCTGCACAAGCTCCGCGCGAGCTTGGCGATGCTCGGCATTTTGATTGGCGTCACCGCCGTGATCTGGCTGGTCGCGCTGGGCGAAGGGGTCAGCTATCAGGCTCAGCAGCAGATCAAGGATTTGGGCGCGACGAACATCATCATCAAGAGCGTCAAGCCGGCATCCGTCGCGGCCAGTTCGAAGGGGAGCTTCTTCATCGAGTACGGCATTACTCGCGACGACTTCGAGCGGATTCGCACGATCCCGACCATCATTCGGTCCGTGCCGATGCGCGACATCTACAAAGAGGCAAGGTTTTCGGATCGCACTTGCGACATTCGGTTCATCGGCTGCACGTCGGATTATTTCTTCATCAATCATCTGACGATGGAACGCGGCCGGTTCATCACCGATCGCGACGGACTCGACCGCGACAACGTCTGCGTGGTTGGCAATGAAACCGCCAAGCACCTGTTTCCGTACGAAGACCCGATCGGACGAGCGGTCCGAATCGACAATGACTTCTATGTCGTCATCGGTCTGACGGCCAGCCGCCTCCCCTCCGCCGCGATCGGAGGTAGCCTGGAAGGCCGCGACTACAACACCGACATCTACATCCCGCTGCCGACGTTTCGAGCACGCATCGGCGACCAGGTCTTCACGGCGAAGGCCGGCGGTCGCGAAGGGGAGATCATTCAGCTCAATCAAATCACGGTGACCGTCGCCGACATCGACCAGGTCGAGCAAACCGCCGATCTCATCAAGACGCAGCTCGAACGCTTTCACAAGAATCCCGAATACGCCGTCATCGTCCCTAAGGAATTGCTCCGCCAAGCCGAGATGTTGCAGATGATGTTCAACGCGCTGCTGGTCGTGATCTCCGGCATTTCGTTGGTGGTGGGTGGCATCGGGATCATGAACATCATGCTGGCGACGGTCACCGAACGGACTCGGGAGATCGGCATTCGGCGAGCGTTGGGCGCGAAACGCAGCGACATCATCAGCCAGTTTCTCGCCGAGACCGTCGTGTTGACGGGCACCGGCGGTGTGCTGGGCATGGCCTGCGGCTATCTGTGCAGTCCTGTGACCGAAGTGGTCCGCTGGATGTTGCGCGTATGGTTCAATGACGTTTGGAAAAGTCTGCCACCGTACCTGCAAGCGTTGGAGCCGATGTTCGCCGCATGGTCTTTCTTCGTGGCGTTCGGCATCTCCGTGGGAGTTGGCGTGGCCTTTGGCCTCTACCCCGCTCGTCGAGCCGCCATGATGGACCCGATCGAAGCGCTGCGGCACGAATGATGAGATTTTCGATTTTCGAGTGACGATTTTCGATTGGCCGGAGACTCGAAAGGCCGTCCTCGGAAATCAAAAATCAAAAATCGAAAATCGAAAATCAGACCGAAGTGTCCCGCCGGTTTGTGCCGACTTTATTGCCGCAAGACGTTGCTTGACAAAGATTGGCACCACCACTACAGAACCCGCCGAATGCCGAGCCGAAGTGGCTTAGCGACCGTTTGTCTCACGAAAGTTTTGAGGTTGTTTCCGATGTCTCTGGCACTCCTCGACGCGGACGTTTTTCCACGCACCAGCACCTCCGAGGGTTGGTTGGTTCCGACCGCTGACCGATCGTTGTCCGTCGACCTTCGCGGCGATGACGACGAAGGGGGCGGCAGCGGCGGCGAAGACGGTGGCTTCGGCGAAGAGCAAGAAGAAGGCGGCTTCGGCGACGACGAAGACGATGAAGAATTCGAAGACGATGAGGAATTTGAAGACGAAGACGAATTTGAAGACGAAGAATTCGAGGATGAACTCGAAGACGAACTCGAAGAGGAAGACTTCGACGACGAGGACGATCTCGACGATGATGACGACGACGACGAGGAAGGCTTCGACGACGAGGAATAGTCGCTAGCCGGGCGGCTTCGCGGCCCTCATTCAAATTTATTACGATCCGCCACCCGCACGCCGAGTGGCGGATTTTTGTTTTGGACACGGGCGAATTCGGATGTGACGCGTGTCGAGAAAGTGACAAGATGTTGGGACTCGCCAAGCAGATTGACGAAGCGGCGACAATGATCCGCCAGCGCTGGCCGCAGACTCCGAACGCCGGGCTGATTCTCGGCACCGGTCTCGGTGGATTGGCGGAGCAGATCGCGAACAAGACGATCATTCCGTATGCCGAGATTCCGCACTTCCCAACCTCGACGTCGCCGTCTCACGCCGGACAGTTGGTCTGCGGCGAACTGTGCGGCGTGCCGATCGTGGCGATGGAGGGCCGCTTCCATTTCTACGAAGGCTACTCGATGCAGCAGGTCACGTTCCCCGTGCGTGTGATGAAGGCACTCGGTGCCGGCACGCTGATCGTCACCAACGCGGCCGGCGGCATGAATCCGCACTTCGAGTTGTCCGACGTCGTGGTCATCGACGACCACATCAACCTGATGGGTGACAACCCGCTCCGCGGCGTCAACGACGACAGCCTGGGCCCGCGCTTTCCGGACATGTGCAAGCCGTACTCTCGCGAACTCAGCGCGATCGCGCTGCAAGCGGCGCTGGAACTCGGCATCACGGCTCACAAGGGGGTCTTCGTCGCCGTGACCGGCCCGAATCTCGAAACCCGCGCCGAGTACCGCATGTTGCGTGGCATGGGAGCCGACGTCGTCGGCATGAGCACCGTCCCCGAAGTCCTCGTCGCCGTCCACGCCGGACTGCGAGTCCTCGGCTTCTCCATCGTCACCGACGTCTGTCTTCCCGACGCGCTGGAACCGGTCGACATCCAAAAGATTCTCGCCGTGGCCGCGAAAGGTGGCGAGAAGTTGTCGCGATTGATTCCGCAGGTGCTGGCACGAATGACCGCCCGTTAGGCGATCGTCCAGAGTTCATCACTTCGCAGGCTGGTAGAAGTCACGGCAAGCATCGTTCAATTGGAAGTCGGTCGTGATTCCGAGTGTGGATTCCGTTTCCCCAAGGACGAGGATCCCGTCGAGGGCCATGCTTTGCCGGAGTCGCTGGAACAATTCGGTTTTTGCCGACAGTTCAAAATAGATCAGCACGTTTCGCAGGAAGACGATGTCCAACGGCGGCGCGAGACGCAGGAACGAGTCCAGCAAGTTGTGGCGTTGAAACGTGACGCGGCGGCGGAGCGTGTCGGCAATCTGCCAGCGATCACCGGTCTTGGTGAAATACTT
>CAMDDX010000379.1 GCA_945893075.1 Planctomyces sp. SH-PL62
TGTGAACCTCAAGAAATACCAATCACACCCGCGCGGTCCCAAGAAGCCGAAGCCCCAACGCCGCTACTCAGGGAACGGAAAGCATGTCGCCACAGCGAGGATCCTCTGTCGATGACAACAACAAAACAACACATTCACTGGGCTGGCCCCGTTGGGGCTTACCGATGTTCGTCGTTCCGTCACCCAGGGCTGCGCCCTGGGCTATCGAGTCTCGCCCCGTTGGGGCGAAGCCCCGAAACAATACACACCGGTTTTCGACCGACACCAGATTCCTCCAATACCAACTTTGCATCACGCCAACCTACGGCACCAACTTCACCAATCGAGCGACTGGTTCCAGCCACATGCGTCCGCGAGTCGCTCGGAGTTCTGCGACCAGGATGACGTCGCGCACGTCTTCGAGCACTTCAAATTCGTACTTCACGGCTTGCCAGTCGGAATCCCCTGCGAGTTTGTTGTCGCGCTTGCCGCCGGAGATGCGGAGGCCGGCTCCGGTCCCTTGCTCGTCCTCGCGAGCGGCGACGGACTCGGTGCGCATTCGAGCTTCCACGCGATAGCGGCCTTTGGCGAGGAGGACTTTGCGACGCCACGAGGCGACGCATTCACCGGACTCGCCGACTTGGATCGAGTAACGCTTCTGGCCGTCGAGTTCGATTTCTTCGACTTTCGTGTCGTCGGTCTCTTGCTCGGGAAACCAATCGGGAATCTCGGCGACGCCGTCGGCGTTGAACTCCAACGGTGACGGATCCCCCTGTTGCAGTTGCTCGCGCAGATTCGGTTCGCGCGCGGCGATCCGTTCTTTGAGTTCGCGGACTCGGTCGGCGTGAGCGTTCGCGAACTCGTCGCCGAATTCTTTGACGACCGGCTGCAAGCGAGCGACCACTGTGTCGAGCTTCTCGTGCAACCGCTGCGGCTCGAATAGCGGCAGCAATTCGGCGACTCGCTCACGGTAGCGTTTGCGCCATTCGGGATTGTGCATCACGGCGCTGGCGACGATCGGTTCCGGGTAATCCAAGATCGGAAAGCCGGGGTCACCGAACATCTGGTCCATGCCATGCGGCAGGAATCGGGCTTTGCCGTGCGCGGGATCGAAGTAGATGCGATAGTTGTTTTTGTTCTGCGTGTAGCCGTCCCAGTGAGCGGTCATCAGTTCGATGGCCATGAAGCTGAGGAAGGCATCGACGTCTAAATGCTTTTCGATGGCGGGCCAGCGTTGTTCGGGATCGGGTTCCAAGCAGGCGGCTTTGAGGCTTTGCAGGTCGCTGTGATCGTCGGGGCCTTTGCCGCAGTCCTTTTCCAGATCCACGTCGATGTCCTGCACGAAGCCGCCGTCGTAGAGGTTGCCGGTCCCGTCGGCGAAGTGCCGTTTGAGAAACGTTTGGTCGAAGCCTTCCTTGAGCACATACAGGCCCAGATCGCGGTCGTTCAACCAGACGCGAGCATGAGTCGCTCGCGGGGTGGGCACCTTCGCGGCGCGGGACAGGTCCGAGCAGAGCCACTCGCAGAGATACGACTCGTCCTGCACCGAGTTGTTGAGATGAAACTTATCGACGTCGTGAAAGGTCTGCCCTTTGACGTGCTTGTTCATGTTGAGCGTGAAGGCGGGCTTGTCGTCGAGTTCGCGATAGCTGCCGGCGGCTCCTTTGAGCTTGATGGCGACGTCGGTGTAGGTCGTCTCACCGTTCTCGATCAGTTTGCACTTCACGTAATGCCGAGCGTCCTCGCGGAGTTTCTTGGCTTGTGGCTCTTTGAGTTCGATCTTGATCTGCGGGATTTCTCCGTTGTCGAAGAAGTCATCGCTGGCATCGCGCGGCGGCGTGGCCGGGGTGTCCGGCTCGACGATGGGAACAAGTTCGAGAGGAACCTCGATCTTCCCGGTCGCGGAATCGCGGCAGGCGGGGAGCAGCAGCAACGCACAGAAACACCAGCTCAGCCAATGCGGCCGCGAGATCAAAGACAGACTCATTCGACACCTCCGGGAGGCATCGTAGCGGAGTCGCGGTTCGAGCGAAGGTCCGACCCCTGCATGACAGACATCAACGAGCCGTCGGTCGCGATCGCTCGACGCACATGCTGCCGAGGACTGAGCCTGACAAGAACTGCGGCGCACGCGGTGTGGCTTCCGGGGACTGAAGAGTGGCGTTCTGACCGGAGACCGGGACGGCTGGCAATGTGCGAATCGCTGGCGGATCGGCGGCAGTCGCATTCTTCTGCGCGAGGTATCTGAGCACGGCGGTTCGCGAGAGGCGACCCAGCAATTGGCCGTCGCGGCAGACGTAGGCGCGCGAGCAACTTCCTTCGCGGAACAGTGGCACGGCTTGGTCCATGAGTGCGTCGGCCGGCAGCAGCGTGACGGCACGGCTGATCATTGAACTGACGGAGCGACCAAGTAGCTCGGCATTGAGGTGGGCTTTCAGCAGATCGAAGTCGGTGACGATTCCGGCCAGTCGTCCCGTGTCATCGACGACACACAGTTCGGTGAGATCGGAGGCGACCAGCAGGTTCAGCGCGTCCTCCAGCGACATGCGCGCCGTCACCGTCACGAAATCCACCGACATCAAATCCGCAACCGTCTTCCGCATAGCCGAGCCTCCCGCACGGACGGAATCGGCATGTGGTTTGGGAGCGGCACAATCGACACGAAACTTTGACGATGATCGCGATTGTGCCGGTCCGAAGGGGTCGCGTCGTGGACTACGGCAGCTCGCGCCAGAAGAGGACTCGCCAGCGATAGCCGGAGGGGTCATTCGTCGCCGTGATGAGGTTTGACGGCGGAATGTAGCCCTTAAACAGCGGCAGGCTGTCGCGGAACTTGATGCCGCTCTGCGGTCGAATGTGGGTGACCGGTTCCAGCGGCAGGCCAAAGCTTTCCCAGGGACTGCCCCAGCCGTTGTAGTTCAAGGGGTCCGCGACCCAGGTCACGAACGGCGTGATCGGCTGGCCGTTGTTGGCTTGAATCTGCGTGATCAGTTGCCACAGCGAGTATTGATTGCTCCACAAGCCCGAACTGAGCTTCCACGAACCGGAGACCGCAATCAGCGAGCGTGTGGCCATCAGCGGTCCACGCACGTCGAAGCTGCGAAGTCGTTTTCGGCGGATGCGGTAGCTGACGGGGTTGGGACGACTCGCTTCCCCCAAGACGATCAGGCGGCGGTTGACCGTATCGACGTCGATGATCGCAAACCAGTTGCCGCTGTTCCCATCCGCCAGCCAGATCGCGTGTGTGCCGGTCTCGCTGACGCTGGACAGGTCCGTGGTGGCCGGGAGTTGCACCTGGCTATACGGCTGCCGGATCGGAACGCTGGTGGCTTGCGTCCCCGACAGATTCAACTCGGTGCCCGAAAGCAATTCGTAGTTGCCATCGGTTTTGCTGACCGTGCTGGTCAGCAGTACGGCTCCATCCACAGACGCTCGGTTGTCGTTATTCAACTGGATGCTCTGAGCCACCACCGCGGGCAGGCGTGGAAACAGACTGCCGTTGGCGACGACCGCGCCTCCCGACGAGTCTCGCCAATTCACGCTGGCGATATTCAAGTTGCTGCCGCTGAGCGTGAGCTTTCCGAAACAGACCAGCGTCCCTTGGATGATGACGTTATCGTCAAGCTGCAATGCGCTGTCGCGATAGAACACGCCCAGAGGATTGCGCAGTGACGGTCGCAGCACGACATTGTTGAGCGAGCTACTGCTGATCGCTTCGGCCGAATAGCTGAAGCCCCCTTGGTAAAGCTGGTACGTCTTCCAACCGTCAAAGTTGATCGCGGGAGTTGTCGGCGTGCTGGTGGCCGTGACCCGCGGGACGTTGAGCTTGGTCAGGTCCGCCACCTCGGCCGCCGTGAAGCTGGCGGCCATCGTGATCGGGCCGCCGAACGGATGCGGATGCAGAAACGAGACCGTGCCGCTGCTGCTCGTCGAGTACAGCGTGCCGGTCGATTGCAGGAACACATCGCGAATGGAACTGCTCCACATGGGGCCTTTGTAAACGGAGACCCCTTGCTTCAGCCAAGTCGGCCCGTCGAAGCGCTGGCCTGGTTGCAGCGTCAGCGAGGGGCTGGTGCTGCTGCCGTCGGAGGCGAAAAACGCATAGTTCTGAATCGTGTCGTATCCGGCATTGCTGGCAAGGACATCGGTGGCTTGCGTGATGTCCGGAGCGAGAATCTGCCGGCCGGGAACTCGCGGTTGCAATTCGATGCCGACTTCGACGATCTCGGTGACGAAGTCGAGCGGATCGGTGAGCGACGCCCATTTGCCGGTCGAACGGATCAACAATTGAAACGCCTGCCGCGTGGCGATCGCCGCGGTGTCCGCGCTGCTGGACGACAAACCGTTGGACGTCGAATTGAAGAACGCCGTACTACCGCTCAGCGACGTCTGACCTTGGCCGGCCGGATAGGCCGTCGGCGACGTCTGGCCGTCGATGGTGCGGAACTCGATCGTGTAACTGGTGGTTCCGAGCTTGTCGCTGCTGAGCGTTCCGGAAAGCGCCGTCGTCACGCCACTCCACGTGGAGGACTGCAACTTGTTGAGAGTGATCGACACTCCGGACTCCGCAGCCTGCCGAGCCATCTCCCGCCGATTGACGTTCTGCCGCACCTGCACGCCGCGGGCTTGCGAGCTGAGCGCGGCATACGTCAACGCCATGCTCATGCTGATGGCGATCATCACGACCACCAGCGACACCCCGCGCCGATCCGAGATCAGCCGCAGGGCGCTAGCCCCGGTTTGTGTGTCGAAAACCGGGGCTAGCGCCCTGCGGCTGATTGGACCTACGAAACGGAGCCTAGCGCGTTCCGGCTGATCCGAATGCGACCACCGGGGGGCTGACGCCGCCCCGCTCGCCAATCGAGTTTGGTGTCTCATGCGGTCCTCTCAAAAGTTCGGCATCGTGAGATTGGCGGGATAGGACTGCACATCGCCGACGCTGACAGCCCCCGTGATCCACGACACCGTGATCAGGATACTGCGGCGATTCGTTCCGGTGTTCTCGGCCAGCCAGATGACGGTGTCTTGCGTGCGCGCGGGGCCGGTGCCGCCCGACGGTGTGAACGTGAGATCGACAACCGAAGCCTTCGACGTCTTCAACGCCGCACCGCCGATGATGACATGCGATTGCTTCATCCGCCCCGCGCCAAACGTGTCGAGATCAATCGTGCTGCCGCTGCCGCTGTGTGTCAGGACGTTGACCATTCCCGGCGTGCTGCCGCTGACCGGCTTGGTTTGATACGAATTGTTGGCCAAGTCGAACGTGACCGCGAAGTTGCCGTTGTATTGCACCGCCGATTGCCGCGCGCCGCGGATGTCAGCGGCCAGGCTGCGGGCCATCGCCTCTAACGACACCGCTCCGCTCGTCGAACTCAGCGTCGGAACGATCACCGAGGCCAAGATGCCCACGATCGTCACCACGATCAACATCTCGACCAGCGTGAAGCCAGAACGTTGACCGCACACTCCGTGGTCGGAACCGACGGCACACGGAGTGTGCCTGCTACATTTACGGTTCATAGACGTACCTCAGGCTCGCCGAGCCATAAAATGGAATCGCCGAGACCGTGTCGGATGCGCGGACGATGCCATCCGGCTCGACCTGCAATTCGATCTGCAACGTCGCCTGTCGCATTCCCGAGCGGTTGCCGAAGTTGCCTTGTGGCCAACTCAACTGCGTCCAAGCCGTGGTCTGCGGCGAGGCGGATGCCAACTCGCTGTCGCTGGGAGTCAGCGTGAACGTGAACCGCGCATTGCCAATCGACTGCGTCGTGCCGGCTGTCGAGGAGCTTGAGGAACTCGACGATCCTGACGGCAGCGAGGGCCCATACGGAGAACCCGATCCGCTCGCGGGAGGCACGACCGACGAAGAGGTATCACTGCTGGATGTGCTCAAGGATGACAGACGCAGCCGATCGCACAACGGAATCTTCTCGGCGGCGGTGGAGGTCAGCAGGTTGGCCACGGTCGTCGCCAGATCGCTGGCAGTGAAATCGAACGACGCTGTCTGACCGGGGAACGCGACCTCCATCAATTGGTTGGGGCTGTTGGCATCCCAGGTGTAGATCAACAACTCGCCCACCGTCGGCAACCGCGGCAGCACGCCGTTCGCCGACATGCCACCCGATCGGCCTCCGGTCCACAACACCAGCACATCCGGAACCAGATTCTTTCCCACGGGCCGAGACACGACCGCCATGCCTACGCGAGTCGGCTGCCCGGCCAGGTCATACACCCCGGTCTGCGAAATCATGTACTCGATGCGTTCGATCGCCGCACGCGCTTGCAGGTCGGAATCTTCGACTCCCTTCGTGTACGACCACGCCGAGTTCACCGCGTTCGACATCCCCGCCAGCACGACCGACATCATGCTCAGGATCGTCAACGAGATCAGCAACTCCGGCAGCGTCATGCCGCGAAGCAATTTGCTTCGGCGAAACGCACCGAGCGAGGGGTCAGGCACCGCAAAATTCAAAATTGGCGGAACCAAGCGTTGGAAGTACTCAGGACGTAGCTCCGCCAATTTTGAATTTTGCGGTGCCTGAC
>CAMDDX010000380.1 GCA_945893075.1 Planctomyces sp. SH-PL62
GACAACACAAACTGGTCAGTAGGTTAAACGGCCGCCAATGGCCCGCGAACAAATTGGGGATTGTTAAATCAGCCGCAGGGCGCTAGCCCCGGTTTGTTCGGATGGCAATTAACCGGGGCTAGCGCCCTGCGGCTGATGGGGCGAGAGAGTCAGGCTACGAAAGAGGACAACGATGTTTCATTGCGAACTTCACCGACTGGAAGGGAACGAACAACTCTGTTCGGACTGGCGCGATTTGTTGAATCGCGTGCGGCCCGACTTGCGGTTATTCGGGCCGGAATGGTTTTCGATTTGGGATCGCACGATTGGCTCACACGCGCCGTGGACCGGTGAGATGCACGTCGCGGCCGTGTACGACGACGCAACCCATCGGTTGTGTGGCTTGTTGCCGATTGGGCATCCGAAAGTCGGACTGTTGCGAGTCAACGCGATGGCTGGCTACTTCCAGCCGTGGCGATTGGCGTTGGCCGATCAATCGTGCGAGTTCGCGGTCGGCCGCGCGTTGGGTTGGTTCCTGGTCGAACTCGGCTGGAGCGTGATGCAGCTTGGTCCGTGGCCCATGTCGCACGAAGTTCATCGCGGCATCCTGTCCGCGCTGGGTGAACTGGAAATGCCGATGCGGAAACAAAGCACGGCCGAGTTGGCCGTCGCCGAACTGCCTCCCACTTGGGAACAATGCCAAACCGAGATCGTCGGCCGCAAGTTTCTGCGCAGGGTGAGCAACTACGAAAGCAAACTCGCGCGGGAGCATCGCGTCGAGGTGCGGCACGTCCGTCAGCCATCAGCCTTCGAGACCACCGAATTGCTGGCCTCCTTCTCGCTGATCGAGCAGCGGAGTTGGCTCATCAATGATCCTCATGGCCGTCCGCGATTTGTCGGTCCGGTCGAACGCGGCTTCTGGGGGGAGCTGATTCAACAATGGCTCGCCCCGCAAAACTTCTTCGATGCCTGGCTGATGCGGGCCGACGATCGACCGATCAGTTTTGTCGTCGCGGCCACGGTCGGCTCGACGAGATACGTGATCGCCAACAACTACGACGAAGCGTGGAGCGATCACCGCGTCGGCTCGCAGCTTTATCGCCGCATGTTCGAGGAAGGCTATTCGCGCGGTGTGACGCGATACGACTTCGGCACCAACGAACTGCACTACAAGCAACGCTGGGGAGCGAAGTCCGCCGACCGCGTAGAGACCTACACCGTGGCCATCAATCACATGGTCAGCGGCTTCTGGAACGCCGGATTGAAGCTCAAGGGTCTGCTCGACGGCGGCCTGTGGGGGCGGCCGGCCACGCACGAACAACTCGCATCGGGAGAACCGGTGATGTCAGCCCTGGAGTGCTGCGGCTCGACGCAGCCCTCCATTCAATTGCAATAGCGATACTCAATGTCCGAAAACCGTCGCCATGTCATTCGGCTGAGCAACAGCCGCTGCCTTGGCGATCAACGTCTTCATTCCAATCGAATGGAGGGCTGTGTCGAGCCACAGCACTCCAGGGTTGGGAAACGATGGATTGAAATGTCCGCCACATTTTTCACGCTCGATGAACTCGGCCTGCGATCCGGCGACGGCTCGCACGAGGCGAGCGTGTGCGCGGACGACGAGTTCGCGACCGAACCCTGCGTGTTGGAGATCAACGACCTCGCCACGCTGGCCGAGTTGCAGCCGCTGTGGCGTGAATTGTTCGACAAAACGCCGCAGCCCGCGTTCTGTCAAACGTTCGAGTGGTTGCAGCTCTACTGGCAACACTTCGGAGATCAGCAACGGCTGCGCGTGTTCTGTCTCGACGAAGGGGGTGATACGACGGGGCTGACGGTGCTCGTCGAACGCCAGGTGGGCGGTCAGCGCGAACTGACGCTGCCCTGCGTCGGGAGCGAAACGCTCTGGCCGTTGGGAGCCAAGCCGGCCGAACAGTGGCACGCGGTCGCCAAGCATCTGCGAACGGAACTGGCGCGCAAACATGTGCTCGATCTGCGCGGCGTGTTTGATCCGCACGGGAAGATCAACTCCGCACTGCACGCCGCCGAGGTCAACGTGCAATCGCAACCGTGGTCCGGCACGACGACGTTGCGTTTGGAGGAGAACTTCGAGTTGTTCTGGTCGCAGGAGTCTCCGTTCGTCCGCAGTCTTGTCGAACTTGGCGAGCAGCGGTTGGCGGCGCTTGGACCAACGAACTTCGTCCGCGTTCGGCCACAAGGGACCGACCGCACCGGCCCGCATTTCCCAAACGAGCTGTATCAAGACTGCTTGAACATCGCGCTCAACGACGAGCAGCAACTGTCGCGAGCCGACTCGGTGCTGAATGCTCCGGAGCGGCACTCGTTCCTGCGCGACTTGTTGCCGTGGGCTTGGCGGCATTCCGCCGCCGACTTGTGTTTTCTGCTGTCCGGCGCGCGGCCGATCGCGTTCCGATTTCACACGCTGGAGTTCGGCCACCTGCGCACCATTTGGAGCGGCGTCGATGCGGAGTTCCGTCAACTGCCACTCGCCGCGCTACTGCTGTTCCGCACGCTCCGCGACAGTTGCCAGCGTGGCGATGTGGAACTCGACCTCGGCCCGACGCACGCCGATGTCGCTCGCGATTGGCAAGGCACCCTGACCCCGTTCCGTCGTTTCGTCGTCGGGGCGTCCGCCGTGACATCGTTTGCACAACTTCCGGAAGAAATGAATTTGTATGGTGTCTGACATGATCGATAGAACGAATGAGTCTCATGCGACCGATCGGCACGCTGCCGCTTGTGGTGTGTCAACAGCAGACGCACTGCCGGTGTCGATCGCGTTCCACACACTCGAAGAAGCCGATCACCAGCACTTGTCGTCACACTTCTGGCGTTGGTGCGAACTGTTCGACCGCGATCCTGATGCACGCATCGCGCAGCATCCTGAGCATCTCTTTTCGCAACTCAGTGAGGACGGCGCTCGGCGTGGGTCTCCCGACCCCGCCGCCGAACGGAGACCTTCGGTCAGACGAAGCGGCGGGGTCGGGAGACCCGCGCCGAGCGCGGAGTCCATTCTCTGCGAAGCCTCACGCGGCGATCAGGTCGTCGCTCTCGGAATCCTGGCTTTGAAGAGCATGACGCTGCGGCAAGCCGGAGGCTTCGGACCGAACATGGGCCTGCGTGGCTATCGGCTGGTGGGCAATCGGCTGCTCGGTCAGGCCGACGAATCATTGACTCGCCAAATGCTCGCCGCCTGCGCGTCATTCGCTCGTGAGCAACGCGCGAGTTACTTGCTGATCGAAGATCTTGAACGCAGCGATCCGTTGTTCGCTGCCGCCGAGTCCCTGACTCGCGACGGCTTTCGGATCTTCAGTCCGACCGGAATCCAAGAGCGGTTGAAGATCGAATTCCCGCCGAACCCGGCCGACTATTGGGCAAAGTTTTCGTCGAAGACTCGCAACACTTTCAAACGCAAACAAAAGAAGATCGGCGCGACACGGTTGGTGCGCGTGACCGAACCGGGGCAGATCGCCGAGTTCCTCGAAACAGCGCACGTGATCTCGCAACGGACTTGGCGGAGCGACAAGCTGGGCCTGCGGATCCACAACAACGCTCAGGAACTGCGGTTCTTCACGTTTCTCGCCACGCAGCAATCGCTGCGATCGTATTTGTTGTTCGTGGACGAGCAGCCCGCCGCGTTCTTGTTCGGCACACAGCACAAGGGACTCTTCAGCTACGAAGAAGTTGGCTATGACCGCGAGTTCTCCGATCGGTCTCCCGGCCAAGTGCTCTTGGTGCAAGTGCTCGAAGACTTGCTGCAAGACAACCCGCCGCGCGTGTTCGACTTCGGCGGCGGAGCGGCGGACTACAAGCAACTCTTCGCGACAACGACCTCGACCAGCGGCAACGTCTGGCTGGTGCCGCCGGGACTGCGCCCGCAACTCTGCCTCGCGTATCTGCGCGGTTGCCGAGCAATGGATCGAACCGCTCGCGCGATTGTCAGCAAGCTCGGCGCGACGACGTTGCTGCGACAATTGATTCGTGGCAAACATGCGGCGGTTGCGTCGGTGGCTCGGAATGTGACTTCGGTCGAGGACGGGCAGGTTGAAAACCTGCTCCACGGCGAAGGGGGCACGCCATGAGCGCAGTCCGCCAAATGATCAAGTCTGTCTTCACCGCAGCGTTGCCGCAGTCGTGGCTGATGACTCGTGGTCCGCACGCTTCGGTCTCCCAACAACAGGAAATTGCGCTGACGTTCGATGATGGTCCGCATCCCGAACACACGCCGCGACTGCTCGATGTGCTCGCCGCCGCCGGAGCGAAGGGGACGTTCTTCGTCATTGGCGAACAGACTCTGCGACATCCCAAGCTCGTTCGCCGCATGGCCGACGAGGGGCACGAAATCGGCAATCACACTTGGACGCACAGCGAGCCTTCGCAGACATCGGCCGTACGATTCCTTGAGGAAGTCACGCAGACGCGACGAATGATCCAAAACCTCACCGGCCGAGACTGCCGGCTGATGCGGCCGCCGAAAGGGGCGTTGACCGTCAAGAAGACGCTCGGCTTGTGGCGGCAACAGCAGACCATCGCTCTGTGGAATAGCGATCCGAAAGACTTCGCGATGACGGATGAAGCCGAGCTGCTTCGCTGGTTGGACGGCTACCGTCCGCGAACCGGCGACATCGTGTTGCTGCACGATAACCACCCGCACGCCGCGGTCGCCGTCGAGCGGCTGAAATGCAATGACCTGCGGTTCGTCACGATGTCGGAATGGCTCGATCGGGCTGGCCCGCAAAAACAGACTCGCGCCGTCCATCCGGTGGAACAGGAGGTGGCGAATGTTTGTTGAGCTTCTGATCTTGTTGCTCGTGGTCGTCGTTGGACTGGCGGCGCTGGCATGGTTCGCGATCCGTCAGCGACAGATGCAATTCTGGTTACCGAGCTACCTGCGTCCGTGTCGTGAAGACTTGGCGGCACGTCGCGACATCGAGTGTCGCGTTCGTTCGGTATTGGAAAGCTCGCAGGCCGAACCGATCGATGTCTTCTTCGCGATCTGCGACCACTACGAACCGCGCTGCTACGGCGCGAGCCACGACACGGCAATCGCGCGCGTCGATCGCTGGTGCGCCGAGTATCCGAATTTGTTCGGTCGCTTCCGAGACAGCGGCGGCCGCGTACCGCAGCACACCTTCTTCTTCCCTCAAGACGAGTATCACCCCGATTACCTCGATCGACTCGCCGAGTTGTGCGCGGACGGCTGGGGGGACGTTGACATCCACCTGCATCACGACGGCGACACGGCGGAGTCATTGCGTGAGAAGCTCGAATCGTTTCGCGACACGCTGTTTCATCGGCACGGCCTGCTGCGTCGCGATCCGACGACCGGCGAGATCATTTACGGTTTCATCCACGGCAACTGGGCGTTGTGCAACTGCCGCCCGGACGGCCGCTGGTGTGGTGTCGATCAAGAGTTGACCGTGCTCCGTGAAACCGGCTGCTACGCCGACTTCACACTGCCGTCCGCTCCGACCGACACACAGACCCGCACGATCAACAGCATCTATTACGCGACCGACCTCCCCGGCCAACGCAAGTCGCATGACGCGGGTGTCCGTGCTCGCGTCGGACAAGTCTCACCGCGCGAGCATCTGCTGATGGTTCAAGGACCGCTGGAGCTTGACTGGTCACGCCGTAAGTTCGGCTTGATCCCACGCATCGAAAACGCCGACATTCACGCTGGCTTCGCACCGACGTGGCAACGCCTGCAACTCTGGCTCAAGGCCGGAGTGCATGTTGCCGGTCAACCGAATTGGCTGTTCGTCAAACTGCACACGCACGGCTGCAAAGAAGGAAACATCGACACGCTTCTCGGCGAACCGATGGTCCGCTTCCACGAAAATCTCGCTCGCGTCGCGGCCGAGCATCCGAACTTCCGATACCACTACGTCACGGCTTGGGAAATGGCCCAACTCGTCCACGCCGCCGAACAAAAGCAAGATTGGCAGTCAGTCCTCTCTCCTGCCGAACGCCGAGAGCCGATGGCCGAAAGCCGTTAGCCCAAATCAAATGCTTGCAACCCGCAACAACCGTCCGCCAACAGATTCGTCGCGAGCCTTACGGTTTGTTCGCCGGCTGACGGCCGCTCATGTCATCGGTGCGGCGGCGTTGTGGTTCTTGATCTGGAAAGTCTCGGAAACACACTGGCTCGGCAGCGTTGTGACCTTTCTGCCTCGGCTGCCGTGGCTGTTGCCGGGAACGCTGTTGCTGGTCGCGTCACTGCTGACCCGATCGAAGACGTTCTGGATCAATCTGGCGACGACGCTGTTCGTGCTGCTTTCAGTGGCTGAGTTCAACGTGCCGAGGCAGCGCGTAAATGAGTCCGCTTCAGCCACCGTGCGCGACGAGCGAACGCTGCGAATCGTCAGTTGCAACGTGCAGAATTTCTCGCCCGA
>CAMDDX010000381.1 GCA_945893075.1 Planctomyces sp. SH-PL62
CCGCCGCTACGAACATCGCCTAACTGACGACCGTTTTCTCAGATATCCAAGTCTTCATTTCAAATGAATGGAGGGCTGCGTCGAGCCGCAGCACTCCAGGGTTTCGTCTACTTCTTCAAAAACAAATCACTCTTGATGACGAACCGGAACAGCTCCTGCATGCGGTAGTTGTTGGCTCTCAGTGGGCCGCCCTGTTCTTGGAGGAACACGAGTTCGTTGTAGGTCAGGCTGCGGCCGACAGCATAACAGGCGGCACGTTCCCTGGAGTGCGGTGGCTCGACACCGCCCTCCATTCATTTGGAATAACGACGCTCGTCATCCGAAAAACCGCCGCTACGAACATCGCCTGACTGACGACCGTTTTCTCGGATATCCAAGTCGTCATTTCAAATGAATGGAGGGCTGCGTCGAGCCGCAGCACTCCAGGGTTTCGTCTACTTCTTCAAAAACAAATCACTCTTGATGACGAACCGGAGCAGCTCCTGCATGCGGTAGTCGTTGGGTCTCAGTTGGATGCCCTGTTCTTGGAGGAACGCGAGTTCGTTGTAGTTCAGGCTGCGGCCAACAGCATAACAGGCGACGTGCTTCAGAAAGCTGAATGCCACTTGGTCGATTCGATCATTCGCCAGATAAGCCTTCAGGCCATTCAAATCCCTGATCTCGGTTCTGTCTGGAAGAGTCGAACGGGCATCGACACCAGCATCTTTCTTGAACAGGCCGCCGGCGTCGAACGTCTCGAACGGAATCCCCCACGGGTCGATGCCGGAGTGACATTTCGCGCAGCCTTTCTGGTTGCGGTGACGCTCCAGTTTCTCGCGGAGAGTCAGCTTCGCGCCGTCGTCCTCCTTGAGCTGCGGCACGTTCGGCGGCGGATCGTCGGGCGGTTCGGCGATGATTTTCCGGGCCAGCCAGGCTCCGCGTTTGATGGGGTTGGATTCTCGGCCATCGGACAGCCCCGCCAGAATGCCGGCCTGAGTCAGCACGCCTCCCAGGTTCTCGTTCTCGTGCTTGATGGGGACAAACCGAAACCCGTTTTCCGTGCGGTCGGCGAGGTTGTAGTAGTTGGCGGTGATTTCGTTCGCGACGAGGAAGTCTGATTGCACGATGTTTCGCAGCGGCAGGTTTTGTTCGATCAGATACCGCAGAAACTGAACCGGCTCCTGGCGCAACTGCGTCTTCGTGTCGCGGGTGAGCTTCGGGTATCGCTGAGCATCGACCGCCACGACATCGAACTTGTCGAGACTCAACCACTGCGACACGAACTCGCCGATGAACTGTCCGAAGCGCGGGTCGCGGATCATTCGCTCGATCTCCGTATCCAGCGACTGATGCAACGCGTTCTTCGCGGCCAGCTCGAGCAGGCGTTGGTCCGGCGGTGCGTTCCACAAAAAGTACGACAGCTTCGAGGCCAGTTCGTAGGCATCGAGATCCTCGGCTGCGGGGCTGCTGCTGTTCTCGATCAGGAATAAGAACTGAGGCGATGTCAGCACGACGAGCAGCGCGTCTTTGATGCTCTGACGGAAGTCGCCCTTGTCGGCGAACGAGTTCTTCCAAACGCCGACGAACGTTTCCAACTCCGCAGCCGTGACCGGTCGGCGAAAGGCTCGTGTGGCAAACGAGCGGATGACTTCCTGAGCGTAAGTAGGATGGGCACTCTTGCCCGTCTCTTTTTCTCGCGGCAAGACGGGCAAGAGTGCCCGTCCTACAGGTGACTCGATGAAAATGTTGCGATGAGTCACTGGTGGCCACGAGTCGTAGAACGGTCCCTCGAACTCCACCGATCGCACGAGCAGCCGAGGCATGTCGCGTCCGTCGGTGTATTCGCTGCGGACGCCGATCTCGCGAATGCCCGCCAGATAATTGACGTTGTCCTTCTCCACGTCGGGAGTCGGGAAATCGTTGATTGCCCCCTCGAACACAAACTCCTCAAGTTCACCGTTCGAGACCGGCCGCGGCCCACCGACTTGCGTCAGCGTGCTGCCGCAGTCGCGACGCAGGCCAAGATAAACACCCAGCGACGGCGAGCGTTTCTCGAAGGTCTTGAACCGTTGAGCCGACTCACTGTCGTCGTTCAATCGGCTGAAGGCGACGCGACGCAGCCGAGCGTTGTCTCCGTACTTCGCCTTCAGCTTCAGCTCACCCGTCGGCAATCGCACGATCATGAATGCTGTCTGTTGATCGGGAACCTTCGCCTCTTTGTCCTCCGCAGCCGGCTTCGGTTCCCAGAGTTGTCCCGCAAATCGCCGCTCACCCAATTCCAGCGACAACAGTCCCTGCGATTTTCCCGCCGAGCAATGCACATCGACTTGATAGATGCCTTCGTGCGGAATCGTGATCGTCGCTTCGGGTGATGCGGACAAGTCGGCAACGATCACTGAGCCGTAGCCACGCTCGCCAGAGCGTGGGATTTCGGGCACGTCTCCCACGCTCTTGGCGAGCGTGGCTACGGGCGAGCCAGCATCGAGCAGCAGCCCATCGTCGTATCGCGCGGCCTTCACCGTGACGCGAAAGTTCCCCTGCTCCGGCAACTCGCGTAACGAGATTTTGAAATTCGCCATCGGCCCATAGGTGTTCGACTGCCCGAAGATCTCCGGACTGGGGATCGCCGGTCGCAACAGCAAACCGCCGGGAACGGCCTGATGAGCTTCCCCCTTCGGATACCCCGGCGTCCCGCGCACGCAGGCGAAGACCGCGTGATAGATGCTGTCGAACTTCTTCCAGGCGCGGATCGTGTCGTTGCCGACGTAGCCTTCGATGAACTCAAACTTCGTCTGCATCGCGAACGGCTGATACTCGAACGGCTTCGTGGGCTTCAATTCGGTGACGGCAAAGTCGGCGTTGTTGAGCAACATGTTCAACGCACCCAAGACCAGCGTGTCGGGACAGGGCTGCGGATTGATCGCGGCTCCGAAATCCATGCGAAAGTTCTGAATCACCGGCTTTGAGTTTTCATCAACAATGCACAGGTCGAGAGCCTTCTCGGCAATGTCGAAGTACGACTCCACCTGCAACGGCAACAACAGCATCGTCTGCCCGTTGTTGGCAAACCCGTCCTTGGAGATTCCATCCGGCGGCAGCGCGTCCGTGAGATCCTCTTGCAGCCCCAGCAGATCCCTGAGCGTGTTCCGGTATTGCGAGACGGTGAGTCGTCGCACGGAACCATTCTTCGGCGAAGGACGAGATCGGGCCGCAGTGATCGCCCGCGTGATCCACCCATCGAACGCCTTCCGCTGCTCGGCCGTCGGCTGAGGTTCGTCCTCCGGCGGCATGGCTCCATCCAACACCTGCTTTTGAATCCCTTTCCAAAGCGGAATCTGTCGGTCCTCCAGCGAAGCTGTGAGTTGATCGACACGAATCCCTGACTCCAGGTTGTCCGCGTTGTGGCAACGCACACAGAATTTCTTCAGCAGCGGTTGCACGTTTTCTTTGAACACCGCTTCTTCAGTCGCAACGGCCGCGCCGGGAGCGGCCGGTTTCTCTTGGCCACTCGCGGTCCAGCCCAGAACCAGCAGGACGAACAACAGCGTCCCCACAGCATTACGAAGCGTTGAACGTGAAACGGCAGTCTCGTGCGTCATCATTTCGGCACTTCCCGCATAGCACATCAGGGGTCGGGTCTACGACCCCGCGTTAAAAATTGCCCGACGAATTACGGAGCTGGTTTCACGGTCAACAAGACGGTCGTTTCGGAGATGACCGGGTAGCCGTTTCGCAGCGTCGCGGCTCGAATGACCAGCGTCTGTTCGCCGACGAGTTTGGCGTCGTTGGCGACACGGACGAGCAACATCGTTTCCTTTTGCCCTGCGGACAACGGAATCGGTTCGGCAGTCAGCAAGTTGGTTTGATCTTCGGACGGCATGACCGTGATCTTGATGGCTTCGCGCAGCTCGGAGGCGAGCGACAGCGCCAGTGGGATGCGGACTTCGCTGCCGAGCGTCACGGTCGGTTCGCCGGCTGAGTGGCTGAGCTTCATCAATGCTCCTTCGGGGAGGATGCCAACTCGAAGTTCTTGCTTTTGCAGCAGCGTGCGGACGTTGCCTTTCGGGTCGGCGACCTTCACCGCTCCGTTGATAATCATGCGGCTGGTTTTGGTGGTTTCCATCCATTCGGGGACGAAGATCGGGTACTCGACTCGCTTGGCGTCGGCAGGGACGACGAACTCATCGCTGGCGAGTCCTTGCCGATGTCGTTGTTGCTTGGCGGTCATCTCCAGCGTGATCGGTCCCGCAAAACCTTCGAGCCGTTCGATGTTGAACGGGAACAGGTGCGTGCTGCCGCGGTGGACTTTGCTGACGTCGTCGAGCCCTTCCGGTGTGAGCTTGATGCGCGGCTTCATCGTGATCGCGAGCAACACCGTGCCCGCTTTGCGCGTCGCCGGCTGGCCGTTGAGCGTCGGTGTCGCGGTGATCGTGCAAAGGCTCGCGGTTGTGGCGGCGTCGGCGGCGCAGGTCAGATCGATCACGAGATCGTTCTTTTTTTCCGGGATCGCCAAGTCGGCGGGAACCGTGACGCCCGCTGGGAGTCCTTCGAGCTTCAGCGGGATCGGGCCCGCGAAACTGCCATCGCGCACGACCTTGATGGCCAACTTCGCGGCCGTGCCAACGACGATTGGAAGCTGCGTTGGAAATGTGATCGCGATGTCTTCGCGTGGCGGCTCGATGCTCAGCCGATAGTTGGCCACGCGCGAGCCACTCTTGCCGGAGCGGTCGGAGACGATCACTCGGTGGGCTCCGTCAACCGCCACCGCGAGCGACAGCGAGGCATCAGTCGTCCCCTTTTCATCGTCGTTGGTCGCAACCTGCTTGCCGTCGGGGCCGAGCACTTGCAGTTCCAGATCCAACGGCGAGCCAATCGCGCGGGCGACGGCGTTGAGTTCCCACTTCTCACCCTTCTTGAGTTCGAGCGTGAACGAGTCGGTGCCGAACCGAGTTTCCAAGAACCCTGTGACGCCGACCGGTGCGGTCAGTGACATCGCAGCGCCGGCAGGTTTGACTTGCTCAGCCACATCCGACACGAGCAGCGTGTGCGGCTTCGCGTTGCCGAATGGAGTCTCCAGCGAATACGCGAACGAAGTGGCGTCTGCGGCGGTCGGGAATGCGACGTCGCGTGTGACCGATTCCAGTTGCGGACCGCCGGTCGCGACGCCGATGCCAACGAACTCGACCTTGCGAGTTTCACCGCGCTTGCCAGCGGCCGGATACGCCGCGATGACGTGCGGGCCGGCGGCCAATGTCAGTCGATAGACGTAGGACCGATCCCCCGCGAAGTCGAGATCGTGCAGGCTCAGTTCGTACTTCGCGTCGGCTTGAGCGATGAACGTCGTCACGATGTCGCGGCCTTCGGAGTCAGAGACGTCCAGCAACAACTTGCCGCTCGCATCACGCACTTGCAACATGCCGTGCAACATGGAGCCGAACGGCCGCGCGAGGAGCTCGATCGTGACCGGCCCGGCCTTCGGAACGCTGAATTGATAGCGGTCGATTTCTTCGATGCGACGAATCTGCCCGGACACCGTCACCGGCAATGCGGGGAGCAGTTGAGCGGTCTTGCGCTTCGCATCCTCGACGACGTCTGGCACGTTGCCGATATGAAATGTTCCGACGGGCGAGGCACCGTTCGCGTTCGCGACTTGCCACTTCACCATGCCCGGTGGCACATCGGCGGGGATCGTCAGCTTGGCTTTGAATTCACGGGCCAACGGCCAGGCAAACCCGCGGGCCTTGTAGCCGAACCAATACGGCGGCTCCGAAATCAGCACGGGCGAGGGGGGGCCGACAATCTCCAACTTGATACGTGGGTCATGCACGAAGAGCTGCATGTCCGAAGTCCAGTCGTATCCGCCCAGCGTGACATCAACCGTCGTCCCGACTCGGCCTCCGGCGGGATAGATGTAACCGATTTCCGGGACGAGTTGGGCGTGAGTGATCGCGGGACACGACGCCATCCACAACGCAGCGAACAGTATCCAAGATCCACGAGTCATCGACGTCTCCTTCTTCAGAGAGCGCGGGGTGAATTCGGCAAAACCTCGAACAATGACCGATCAATGGCGACAGTCTATACCTTGCGCGGGGATGAATGAAACCGGCGAGTGGCAGACGGTGGCTCTTCAATAACGGCAGAAGAGGCCCGACGAATCGAAGGAGACGACGAATGATCCGAGGCGGGGAAGTATTCGTCGTCTCCTTGTATTCGTCGGGCTGGTTGCCTTGGGTGTGCCAATTTTGGCTGGCGCGATGAATAAGGAGCTGTCAGAATGAGGTTGGAAATGTTCGGAACCTCTTTCTGGAGTCGATCATGGATGATGTGCCACAAGTGAAATCAGGGTTGTTGATGCCAGCGGTTCGGGAGCAGGTGGA
>CAMDDX010000382.1 GCA_945893075.1 Planctomyces sp. SH-PL62
GCCCCGAACTCCGCCAACGCCGCATTCGCTCGCGCCAACGAGCTTCCACCGTCTCACGCCCCATGACAGCTCTCCTGATTGCGGGTCTCAAACCAACCGCATCAGCTTACCACTGCCACCAAGAACGCATTCCGCCGGACGCTTACCTGCTGCTGCCATCGGCGCTCTCGCTCACAAGCGCATTTTCGCTGTCGCTGCTAAACAGACTCGACAGCAACGATCCCAAGAGAGAACCGAGGAACGACGAATCGGAGTCACAATCGGAGTTCGAGTCGCTGTCGTTCGAACTCCATTGAGAGGAGGCCGACTTGGAACTGGAGTCACGCACTTCGCTGCGCGCCTTGTCCAGTTTTCCATCCGCCAATGCCGGCAGCGATGTGAACACCAGCGTCAGGAGGAGGACGATCCAACGAGCCATTGCAGATGCTCCGGACAGACAACCAGGAAGTGGCCGAGAACATAGGACGTTTTCGCACGGACGATCAATCCGAGTTGCCGGCCTCGCGACTTGTTCCGCTTTCAGGGCAGTCGTAGCATCCGCCGACTTCAATCACTCCTCAACTTCGGAAACTTCGCCATGCGCCATTCCGTTCTGTGGCTCTCAACGCTGCTGCTCCCGCTGCTGTTCGCCCCGGTCCGTGCGGCCGATGTGGATTTCAAACCGATCTTCGACGGCAAGACGCTGGCCGGCTGGCATAAGAATCCCGAACGGATCGGCCACGGCACCGGCGGAAGCTGGATCGTCGAGGACGGTGCCATCTCCGGCGAACAAGACCCACCCGGCAGTGGCAACGGCGGCATCTTGCTGACCGACGAGAAGTTCAAGGACTTCGAGTTGCTCATCGACATGAAACCCGATTGGGGCGTCTGCTCTGGCCTGTTCGTGCGGTCCAACGACAAAGGCCAGTGCTTCCAAATGATGGTGGACTATCACGACCGCGGAAACGTCGGCCACATCTACGGCGAAGGGACCGGCGGCTTCAACACACGTCCTTACGACATCTTCGGCGAAGAGAAAGACGGCAAGCTGTTGAAGCTGTTCGCCAAACCGACCGATCCCCCGCCGACCGCCACGCCAACCTGCACGAGCGATGAATGGCTCAAGGCTTGGAAGGTCAACGACTGGAACACGGCGAAGGTGCGCGTCGTCGGCACTCCGCCGCAGATCACGACCTGGATCAACGGCCTGAAGGTCAACGAATTCGACGGCACGAAATTCGACGGCAAAGGCTACGACGCGGCGAAGGTCGCTGAGACGCTCGGCCCAGCCGGCTCGATCACCGTCCAAGTCCACGGCGGCAAAGGCTGGCCCAACGGAGCCAAATGCCGCTGGAAGAACATCAAAGTCAAACGCCTGTGAGCGTGCCCCGTTCGGCCGAAAGCTGACGGCTGATGGCTGTCGGCTGTTATCACAACTTTCAAACAGTGAAACAGGTTGAGATAACAGCCATCGGCCATCAGCTCACAGCCATCAGTTCACGGCAATCGGCTGGACTCAGCAATCGTGCGGTAGGCGGCCTTCGCTTTTTCAAACGTGCGCCGCGCTTCATCACGTTCAGATTCCGCAATGACTCGCTCGCGATTGCGCCACAACAGTTTGATGACCTCTTCGCACCAGCGAGCACTTTCGCGTGAGGCCCGAATCGGTTTGTCAGCGACGAGCACGTTGACCGGGTTCGTATGCAACTGCGGGAAGTGACGCAGCGCGACCCAACTGCTGTGCGCGATCGGAATCTGAAACTTGAGGTCGTGTGTCTTGCCGTCAGCGGGAACTTTGCGCGACGCGACCGCGCGGCCGTTGACGACGATCTCGACCAACCGCTCACCTCCTTCGACGGCCTTGTCAGAGCGCGGGCCGTGCAGTTCGACGGTGTCACCGACAAGACGTTTGCCACCGACTGGCTCGACGACTCCTTGAGCGACTGTCTCCGGAGTGACTGGCGCGAACGCAACCTTCGCAGTGATTGTGACCTCGCCGGGTTGCGAAAACGTGACGTCGCCAAAGCCGGGGCGAGCTTCGTTGACTCGGAAATCGAGCGCGTGTGCGAAGCCATCCGACACGTACGATCGGCCAAGCGCGATCCCGTCGCACCACCTGGCGAAGTCGAGCTTCTCTTCTTTCCCAAGTTGGACATAGACGCGACCTTGGCCGACGCGGCGGCTGCTCATGCAGGGGAAGTCGGTCTCGCCGCTGGCCTTCAGCGAGAAGCCGCAGTTGAGGACGTGATACCACATGTTCCATTCTTGAATCCGCCTCGTATCCATCGCGCTGATGAAGTCGCAGACACCCTCGACGACCGTGACTGGCAACTCCATCGCGCCGACGCCGTTCATTTCCGGGATCGCCAGGTTCGGTAACTGATCGGCCGCGCGGTCGTGGCAGAGCACGAGTTCGCGCTCGGTTAGCTTGCGGTCGCCGTCGGCGTCGATTTTCTCGAACGGTTCAGGCAAGAGCGCGTCTTTGGTTTCGTCGGCGGACAAGAGGCTGTCTTTATTGGCATCCCATTTCGCGAGGAAGCGTTTCGCGGCGGCGGTCGGTTCGATCCATAAGCCGCTCGCCGAATGCGCATAGCCGGTGACGCCTCCTTGTTGTTTCGCCCAGCGCATGACCGGTGTCGTCCAGGTCGGCCAGCCTTTGGTCTCGGTCCCCTCGGAGCCGGGATAAGTTTGGTCGCGCAGGTTCAGCAAGCATACATGCCCCAACGCTTGCGAGCCGAAGCCGCTGATCTCCAGGTCGTACTTCAACAGGGTGAGCGGTTCGCTGAGATTGTGCGGCGCGGGCTGAAAGAACTGCCGCTGAAACTTGTAGCACGGCCCCCACGTCAGCACGCAGCCGACGTTCAAGCCTTCGCCTTTGACTTGCCGGAACATGTCCTCCGGCGTCACGCCTTCGGTTGGCACGGTGTAGTGAGCACACCCCGCCGCGTGGATGTGATGATCGCCGGAGTAGAAACCGAAGTCGCGCGTGTTGACCCAGCGTTCGAGGTTGAGTTTCAACGTAGACGGCTCACTCCGTGAGCCGAGTTTCGACTCACGGAGTGAGTCGTCTACTTTGAGCATCTTCTCGCGCAACCAGTATTCCGGCCCGCGAGCGAACTGCACGGTGAACTCGCCAGGCGGCAGCAGCAGCGACTCGCCATCGACGCGGTAGACCTGCGGTTGAAAGAACAAATCCGGAGCGAGCCGTTTCGGCTGCGGCGGGTAGATGCGGCCGGCGCGGTCTTTCACGATGAGCGCCGCAGTCGTCGAAGTTCCATCGACGTCGCGAATCTCCAACTTCACCGGAATCGCCGGTGCGATGCGAAACAGCACCGGCACCTCACCGCGAAAGCCGATGTCCTGATTCCCTTGTTCGAGATCAATGCCGATCGTCGCCTCACGCTTGCCGGCTTCCGTCGAGAGGATCAATCCGATGGCGTACTCGACTTCCAAGCCGCTGAGCCGATCGGTCATCGGCGGTTGTTCGAACATCTCAACCGCAAGAAATCGACCGGCGTCCCGTTTGACGTTTTCGTTGTCGTTCAATTCGGTCTGCTGCTGGCGGCCCAGTGAGCCTTTGCTGGCTCCGGCGTAGACCGCTCCGGATTGCGGACTGACCAGCTTCATCCGCTTCGTGACCGTGCTCTCGTTGAGCACTTTGATGAGCACCGGCGTGAACCCGAACTGCTGCAAATCGGCGGCCGCCGGTCCGCGGCGTACTTTGACACGCGACTCCGGGTTGATGTGCGCGAGCAACAGCACACGCGGATCGAGCAGCTTCTGAAGCTGCTTGGCATCACGATCTTTCGCGGCGGCTTGCAGCTTCTCAACTTCTTCGGCTGGCAGCGGCGAGCCGAGAAACTGCAACGCCTCGATCACGCGTCGCACGTTCGCCGCGAGTGGTTGTCCTTCGACGTCCCCGATTTCGAGCGCTGTCCGAGCGGCCGGTTCTTCGGCTCGAAGTGGCATTCCGCTCGACAACAAGCCCAGGAGGCAAATCCACCCACCGACGACAACTCGTGATTTGTGGCGGCTCATGTTTGGGTCTCCTTATTCGCGCTCCTGCGGTTCGGGGTACCCCACCGCGCCGCCGGTCAGAGCTTCTTGGCCACCAGATACATCGCTTGGCCTGAGTAAGCCTGATCGTCTTGTTCGATCACCTGAAAACCAGCTTCCTCCAGCATGCGTCGAACGTCGTCGATCGTAAAGCGATACAGCACCCCCTCCGCTTCCAGTTCCTGATTTCGCGCCCGCACGATGTCGAGGTCGTGCGACAGCGTTTCCCAATCCGTCTCGTTCTCAAGTTCTCTTTGAATCGCGGTGAAGAGAGTGTCGAGCCGGCTGTCCTTCTTTGGCCCGGAAACGACGAGGATGCCATTGGGTGCCAGAGCGTTCCGCACCAGTTTGAGACAACTCACAGGATCATTCAGGTTGTAGAGCACATTCAGCAAGATGGCTCCGTCATACTTGCCGCGGTCCGCCTTAGAGATGTGCATCATTTCCAAGTTTTGCTTGACGACTTGCAAGGTTCCCTTCGCGCTGTAGACGCGACACTTCTCGCGCAGACGACTCAACATCGCCTCGTTGAATTCGATGGCCACGACCTGCTTGCCAGCCTTCAGCAGTTCCAAGGTGGCATTTCCAGTTCCTGCCCCCAAGTCGAGAATGTGATTGCGAGCGGCGACGGCATTGCAATGCCGCTTGACCAGTTCGCGATAGCCTTTGAATCGCGTCAGCACCTTGTCATACGCGGCCGAGTAGATGCGCCAATTGACGTGACGGGAGAGTTCCACTTCCAACGCTTTGTCAAACTCGGCACGCCTTTCGACCGAGTTGACGTTGAGCACCACGTTCCATCCGATGGTTTCACCGGTCAGTCCGTGCGTGGCCTGCGAAGTGATCTTGGAGAACTCCATCCGGCCGTATTCGGGCGAGACGTACTCCATGATTTCCAAATCGACCAGCGGTTTTTGGCTGCCACCGAACGCGGCCGCGCCGTGAGCCAGCACGTCTTCGCGGTTGGCCAGGCAATGAATGAGCTGCGAAACATGTCGCAGCCGTTTGAATTTCTCGGAGCGGAACGCGACCTCGAACGCGGGGTTCCAATCGAGCAGATGATAATCCTGATTCAGGATGTAGGTCGGGACGTTGGATTCAAACAGCGTCTGACGGATCAGGTCGGTATCGGCTTGCTCCAAGGGCGGCGGCTCGGCCTTCAACCCCAGTTGTTCTTTCACCTTGTTCGGCAATTTCGCCTCGCCGGGCAATTCTGGAAACCCGGAACTGGCCTCGCCAGGCGGCTTGTCCGCCGAACCCGCGACAGCAGCGCATGGCGACACTGGTTTTGACGGAGGTTCGCTACTTTTATGCAGGAACGGCAGCAGCTCTTTGACTTGCTGGAAGGCGAACAGCCCGCGCGGAGCACCCAGCAGCGTCCCCCACGCAATCAAGATGATGCCCAGCCACATCGTGATTTGCGCCGGCTCTGCTTGCGCTTTTGAAAACCGAGGGATCACATCCGCGTAGGTGAGCACACAGACCAAGCCCGCGAGACTTAACAGCGCTCCGAAGGCCAAGTTCACGAGATTGGTGGGCTCTTGAGGTTCCCGAGGCCCACCTGCTTGGCCGTGTGGCATGTCCGCATCTCCTCATCGTTAACCGCCGAAAATGTTGCTGGGACGCGCGCGAAAGTCTACGAGTCTAAGAACAGATACATCGCGCGCTGGTTGACGCACACGCCGAAACTGCACGACCTCGGTCTCCAAGGACAGGAAGCCATGCTTGGCGTACATGGGCACTTGCTCCGGCACACACGCCAGAAACACACAGCGCAGTCCCAGTTGGTACGCATCCGCCAGCGCGCATTGAATCAGATCGCGCGACAGTCCCAAACCGCGATAGGCTTCGCCGACGATCACCCGGCTGAGTTCGCCGTACGTGCAGTCATCCTCTTGGAGGAAGCCCTGCAGGCCCTGCAACGCGGCCATGTTTTGGAACACCGGCAGCTCTTGGAAGTCGGACGTTTGCGCGGAACGCACCAGTTTGGAATCGGGATTCCGCGACAGCGTTTCTTGCACCCAACGCCGGCTCTCTTCCTGCATGTCTTGAGTGATCAGCCGCAAGACGGCGGCGGGAGTCTGTTCGTCTTCGCACGGCAGGTAACAGGCATAGTGCAGGCTGTACTTATCCAGGTTGTCGAGTTCCAGCCCAGTGTTCTCCGAGCGGAACCCACGGCCAGCGCGTATCAAAGTTGTTGACCTGTGAGGACTTCCGCGAGGAAGTCGTCGTTCCAGCCGGCGATTTGCATCTTGCCTCGCAGACTTTCTTTGAGCGGATGATGCTTGAGTCGCGTGATGGCAAAGCGTCGTAGCCAA
>CAMDDX010000383.1 GCA_945893075.1 Planctomyces sp. SH-PL62
TGCGGCCCCATTCCGACCGGAGCCGCACCCGCATGAGTCCCACCGCCGACCTGTCCGCTCAACTCGACCGCTTTCGCGACGACTTCCACAAGCTCCGCAGCGAGATCGGCAAAGTCATCGTCGGTCAGGACGAGATCGTCCGCGGCACGTTGCTGTCACTGCTCGCCGGCGGACATGTGCTGCTCGAAGGAGTGCCGGGACTGGGCAAAACGCTGCTCGTCCGCACGCTGGCCGATGCTCTCGACCTCAAGTTCTCACGCATCCAATTCACACCCGACTTGATGCCCGCCGACGTGATCGGCACCAACGTCTTTCTGGAAGACGACACCGGCCGCAAACATTTCGAGTTTCAACACGGCCCAATCTTCGCCAACATCGTCCTGGCCGACGAGATCAACCGCGCGACCCCCAAGACGCAATCCGCCCTGCTCGAAGCCATGCAGGAGCACACCGTCACCATCGCCGGCCACACGCATCATCTGCCCGAACCGTTCTTCGTCCTCGCCACGCAAAATCCGTTGGAGATGGAAGGGACGTATCCGCTCCCCGAAGCGCAGCTCGACCGCTTCTTCTGCAAGCTGCTGGTGAAGTTTCCCGCGCTGGCGGAAATCGAATCCATTCTCGACCGCACCACCAACATCGACACGCCACACGCGACCCCGGTACTCGACGGCCTCCGCATCCGCGAGATGCAACATCTCGCCCGCCAAATCCCCATCGCCGACGACATCCGCCGCGACGCCGTCCGCGTGGTGCTCGGCACGCACCCCGCCGATCCACTCGCCACCGAGATGACGAAACGCTTCGTCCGCTACGGCAGCAGCCCACGCGGCGCGCAAGCCATCATCCTCGCCTCCAAAATCCTGGCGATCATCGACCACCGCTTCCACGTCGCTCGCGAAGACCTCCGCACCGTCGCCGTCGCCGTCCTTCGCCACCGCTTGATCCTCAACTTCGAAGGCCAAGCCGACGGCGTCTCGACCGACACGGTGCTCGAAGACGTACTGGCGAAGACGCTCAACTCGTAGTTCATTCCTCTGGCCCTATTCCTCTGCCAAAAACTTCTTGCCAGACGAATGGGGCCAGAGGAATGAATCACTGCCCGCGCCACATCTCCAACCGAGGCGGCAGTTCATCCGGCCGAGCGACACCGGTCGTCGCCAATTGCTGCACCGTGATTGACGCCACGAGATTCCCGATCAACGCCGCCTCCGGCATCGTCGCGCCAGAAATCAATGACAACACCATGCCGGCCGTGACGCTGTCTCCCGCGCCGGTCGGATCAATCGGACCTGCCACGCGGACCGCGCGCACGAACGTTGGCACCGGATCGCTGACCATCAAACCGCGTTCGCCGAGCGTCACGCAGACCGGAGCTTGAGTCGTCGCACGCAGCGCGGGCAGTTCGGCCTTGAGTCGTTCAAGGTCGATGCGTTCGTCCGGCAACGGGTTCGCGTGGCCAACCGACTCAAACTGGTTCGGCTTGATGAGCATGTTGCGAAACTCGCGGATGTGCTTACGACTGTCGGCCCAGAAAAGCACCTGTGGATACCGCCGAGCACGCTCGGCCAGTGCGACGCGCATCGCCGCCGTGATGACTCCGCAGTCATCCTCGACCACTTGATCGAGCACGATCACCGCCTCGACCTCCGGCAACCGCCGGTCGAGCGTCGCCAGCACTTGATCGTGTACCGCGCGCGGCATCGGCGAGCGGTTCTTCGTGTCGTACCGCTCATGCTCGCCCGCAAGACTCGGATCGCGCATGTCGCGCGGCTTGAGATACGTCGGCGTCATGATCTCGCCGCACGTCACCAACCCATCGGTCGAGCACCCCACCTTGTGCAAGCAATGCCGCAGATCAAACGCCTCGCCGTCATCTCCCACCGCTCCGATCGCGTGCAAAGTTCGACACCCCAGCGCCGCCAGGTTATTGACGACCGTCCCCGCCGCACCCGCGAACCGCCGAATCGCCGCCACTTGGTTCGCGTTCAGTCCCGTCTCAAACGACGGCTCATCCAGCGCGTGATCGACTTCGAGATACTTGTCGAGAAAGAAGTCCCCAATCACAGCGATCCGCCGCGAGGGAAAGGTCGAGAGCAGTTCGGCAAGGCGTTCAGAATTCATGGAGCGTTCCAAAGATTAGGCGAGTCGGGCGGCGTCATTGTTCCGCATCCCGCCTTAGCCTTGAAGCCACAACCGTCCGGAGAATCAAACCTCGCAAACGACCAATATCAAGAGGCACTACCTGCGACTATTATCTGACTCACACTATCCGGCGAATTGCGTCACACGTTGGTTCCACCACAACGATACGCGGAGAATTGAACATGCGGTTGCAGTTCAATCTTGGAACGCTGTTGCTTTTCGTTGCCGTTGCAGCGTTTGCATTGTCCCTTTGCGTTCCAGTTGCGGCGATCGACCAGAAGACCAGTGAAAGAATTCTGCCAGGGATGACCGTGCATGAAGCGGCCAAAATCGTCGGTGCGCCGAGCGGCTGGTATGACGGTGTCGGAGGAATTTCGACCGACGCACCGAATAATAAAAAAACGAGGGGCCACAATGGGTCGGATTGGGGGGCCAGATCTATGTGGACTGGGACGAAAACAAGCGTGTTGTCGAGGCGGCGTTCTATCCGGCCAACTGGGTGCAATGGTCCCTGGTCGCTTGTGTTTGGGAGCGATGCCAGCGACTTCGGTTTATGGGCTCGTCATTGCCGCAACGTCTTTCTGCGTTCCTCGCACTCACGATCTTCGGGGTTTGGACTCTTGGTGTGACGGTGGTACGCGCCGACTCACCGAACATGGTCGCGAACCACGGATCATTCGGGCTACTCGCGGGTTTAGTCACGGCATTTTTCCTGTTTGCCGACTTATTTACAGACTTATACCGTCAAGATCTCCGAGTAATATTTTGGATTCTTGCAGGGCCAATTCTTGGAGCCGCCCTCAGTGTCTTGGTCGCAATTTGTCGGAAGGCTTTGACCAGTCGCTGCCGAGCTGGTCAAATCGCAACAAAGATCACCGAAAGAATCACGTAGCCGCGGGGATTGAAATGGCGGCAGGAACTGTTGATCGCGTTCGTAAGAAGTCAGGAGCCACAAATGCCACGATCTGCCACTGCCCCATCAAGCGAGATGGGCATTCTTCGCCGCGTGATTGACCCCGATCAGCCGTTTCTTTCAGAGGACGCGGCGCGGGGAATTTTGCGGCTGAGCTTCGGTGCTGCTGACCGGAAGCGGATGAACCAATTGGCGGCCAAGAACCGCGCCGGGACGCTCAAACCCACGGAAGAGAAAGAACTCGACAATTACATCCGAGTGGGTCAGACGCTAGGGATTCTTCAATCAAAGGCTCGACGATCGTTGCGAGCGTCTCGTGAAGCGAAGCCATTGCACTCATGAATCGCGAACTGCTGAAGCGACTTCGTGAGCTGGCTGGCGACCGCTGCGACTACTGTCGAATGCCGCGAGCCTACGACCCGCTGCCGTTTCAATTTGACCACGTCATCGCGCGGCAGCATGGCGGAGAAACCGTATTGGACAATCTGGCTTGGTGTTGTCTGCACTGCAACAAGCACAAAGGCCCCAACATCGCGGGGATTGATCCGCTGAGTGGCGACGTTGCGCGGTTGTTTCATCCACGGCAACAGCGTTGGACTCGTCACTTTCGGTGGCATGGCGCGACGCTCATTGGATTGACGAAAATCGCCAGGGCCACGATTCGAGTTCTCGCGATCAACGATCCCGACGCCGTAGCGTTTCGAGCGGAACTCATGGATGAAGGTGTCTTTGACATGGCGAGCAACGAAGCCTGAGCGGGCTGCTCATGCTTTGATCTGCTCGAACAATTGCACGCTCTGTTCAGCCAGCGCGACAGCCGTGAACGACTCGCGGACGTTCTGCTGGCCGGTGATGGCGAGTCGCAGTCGTTCGTCGGGATTCCGCAGCAGCGATTCCCATTTCGCGACCAAGTCGTCGAGGTTGCCCGGCTCGAACAGCAGGCCGCCTTGCGTAACTTCCAGCAGTTCCGGGAACGCTCCGTGAGCGGGTTGCACCACCGGGACACCGTTCGCCATCGCTTCGAGAATCGAGAGACCTTTCGGCTCGCGATAGACCGTCGGGACGCTGAGTACATCCAGCGACTTCAGGAACTCGACCTTCTCGGCCTGCGTTGCCGGACTGCCGACGAACTCGAACGCCGGGCCAAGCCGAGCCGCCTGCGAACGGACGTGCTCAAAATACAGCCGGTCCCGCTCTCCCAGATAGCCGCCGACTCGCAGCCGCGTGCGCGGATGCTTGGCGTGCAAACGAGCGAACGCTTCGACCAGCAGATGTAGTCCCTTCTCCGGGCAGAGGCGAGCGAAGTAGCCGACCGTGAACGGATCACCGGCCGGGCGCGGCTGGCCATCGTGTCCGGTCAAGTCGATGCCGAGCGGCAATTGATGAAAGCGGTCGAGCGGCACAGCCAACTCGGCGGCCATGTGCTCGGCGTAGTAGCGGCTGTGCGTGAGGAAGCCGTCGAAGTCGCGGGCGCGGTCTCGCAGAGCTTGCAGGACTGGCTCACGATGCGAGTCGGGCAGCGAGTCGAGGAAGATGTCGTCCCCTTGCAGCACGCAGAGGACCGGGCCAGCGAAAAGTTGTTTGATCCGGCGGACCGCTCCGGCCAAGAGTGCGTTGCTGAAGACGACGACGTCCGGCCGCAACTGCTCGCCGATGAATTGGGCAAGTTCCTCCACTTGCTCACGCTGCGGTCCAGACTCGCCAGCCAGCATGTCGAGCGTCAGTGGACCGAGTTGCTGGGCGTCATTGCTGACCGCTTTGCTCGTCGCCCATTGGATGATCGCCGGATGATCGAGCCAGTGTTTCAGCAAGCTGGGAACGGCTCGCCACCAGCGCCACTGCGACGCGAGATAGACGTTGATGCCACCGAAGAAGACGCGCGAGCCGCTGACGTCGGCTTCATCGACTCGGATCGGCGTGTAGGTCGGGATCAACGAGACCTCGGCCCCCTGCGCCATCAACGCTCGCGCCCAAGTGTTGTCGTGCATGCACGACCCACAAAACATTCCCGCTCCGCCGGCTGTGATGATCGCGATGTGCATGGCTGAGTAATCGTCTTCTCGCCGGCTCAGAATTGTGGTGGAGCTATTTCGCTTCCCAAAGGTTTTTCAGCGGCACGACAGCTCCCCCTTTGGCCTTGCTGTCTTCGGCGGCTTGCATCAGAGCAAAAATCTCCAACGTTTCGGCGGGCTGGACAGGGACTTGACCGGTCTTGAAGAACCTGGCGATCTCGGTGGCCAGCGGTTTGTAGCCGACGTATTCGTCGTTCGTCGGCACGACTCCTTTGACCGGAATGCCGTGGCCATAGATGCCAGCGGTGGAGACCCCTTTGTCGCCGAAGACGGTCGCGCTGTATTTGACCGCTCCCTCTTTGATGCCTCGGTATGTTCCGACGCGGCCGTCTTTCCAAGTGGCGGTGATGGATTCGGTGGTCGGCGTCGAAGCACACGTCACCGACACGACACCTGGTCCACCCATAATCGTGTAGAGCGTTTCGAGGCTGTGGAGCGGACGCCAGAACTTGTCCGCATCGGGAGCCTTCGGATCCCAGCCGCCATAAACATCGCAGCCGATGACCTTGCCGACTTCGGGATGATTGACCATCCCGGCGAAGCCGGTGCTGAAGCGATGCTGTGAACCGCTCCAGCACGGGGTCTTCGTTTCGGCGGCGAGCTTCATGATCGCGACCGCATCCTCCGGCGAGGACGCCAATGGACGGCCGATGAAGAGTTTCTTACCCGCTCGCAGGACCGGCTCCGCCTGCTTGCGATGCAGTCGCGCGTCGAGGCTGAAGATCATCACGCAATCGACTTTCGATAACAGCGCGTCGAGCGAATCGACCCACTCGATCGGCGGCACCGCGTCCTTCGGGTCTTTCGGAGTCTGATACATCTTCGAAAGCTGGTCTTTCCATTGTGCCCCCAGCTTCGCGCTATCGGGATAGTCGTCGCTGCCGACCGGGTATGCGGCGACGACGCGCATCCCCTCGAAGACTCCCTCGGCATGCGGCTTGTTGAGAAATTCCGTGTACGCGACCGACCCATAGTTATCGATGCCGAGAATCCCGATGCGAATCAGATCCGCCGCCGGGACTCTCACGTTGGAGAGGAATCCCAAAACGATCAACGTCGCGAGTGTGGTGAGATAACGAATCAAGTGCTTCTCCTTTTGATAAATGGTGGGGGACCAGGGGTCGGGTCTACGATTTTTCGGAATTAGCCGAATACAGCTTTTCCATCGTCGCAGCGTCCTGTCGGCCAATTCCGAAAAATCGTAGACCCG
>CAMDDX010000384.1 GCA_945893075.1 Planctomyces sp. SH-PL62
ATCGAGGAAGAACTCAACCTCAAAAAGCTGACGAGCTGCGACCACCTCGACGACCTGGTGAGCTACGTCTACAAGCCGAACCAAAAAGCCCTCGGCCCCAAGTACGGCAAGCTGCTGGGAGCGATCACCCAAACGCTCGCGGCCACCGATCCCAACACGCTCGCCCCGCTCCGCCGTGGCGAAAGCGTCACGCTGAAGGTCGCCGACACCGAGGTCGTGCTGCTGCCAACCGACATCGTCATCACCACTCAACAAGCCGCCGAGTGGGTCAGCACCGACGAACGCGGCGTCCAAATCGCGCTGAGCACGCACCTGACGCCGGAGCTGCTCCAAGAAGGGATCGCCCGCGACTTCGTTCGCCAAGTCCAACAACTCCGCAAAGACGCCAACCTCGAAATCCAAGCCCGGATCAAAGTCTCTTATGCGACTGACGATGCCGATGTGCCCGCCGCTCTACAAAGCTGGGGCGAGTACATCAAAGCCGAGACGTTGGCGAACTCCATCGAATCCTCAGCGTCGTCCCCGTCCGATTCCAAACCCGTCTCGGTCGGCAATGCGAAGGTGACGATTGGGATCGAAGTCGCTTTGACCTGACACCTTTGCCAAATTGGATATCACAATTTGTGATATCCAATTTCGTCGAAAATCCCTGAAAAAACACGGTGCCTGAAATTGGAGGTCACAATTTGTGACCTCCAATTTTCTAGAAAACCCCTCGAAAATCGTGTGTTTCAAGATTTGCGGTCACAATTTGTGACCGCAAAATCGATTCCGTCTGCTGAGTTCGAGTGCCGTTTTTGAACGTCAACTTGAAATGCCAACCTGGCATTTCAAGTTGAATTTGGACCAATTTAGAGATCACAAATTGTGATCTCTAAATCGATCGGAAAGGATCGTCGGAAGATGAGCCAGTCGTACCAATCGCTAATTCCGGTCGAACGAATTGAGCACACGATCCTGCTGATTCGCGGCCAGCGAGTGATTCTCGATCGTGAACTGGCCGCTCTGTACGGCGTTCCTACCAAGGCGCTCAATCAAGCCGTTCGGCGAAACCTCTCTCGTTTTCCAGAAGACTTCATGTTTCAACTCACGGACGAAGAACTTGAGAATTGGAAGTCACAATTTGTGACTTCCAATTCCACCGCACAAAAAATGATCCGCTTTCGGCCGCTGGCCTTCACCGAACACGGCATCGCCATGCTCTCCAGCGTCTTGAACAGCGAGCGGGCGATTGCGGTCAATATCGAGATCATGCGGACCTTCGTGCGGCTGCGGCAATGGCTGACCTCGAACAAGGATTTGGCCAAACGACTCGATGACCTCGAAACGAAATACGACCGGCAGTTCAAGAGCGTGTTCGACGCCATTCGCCAGTTGATGTCGCCGCCGGCGGCAACACCGAAGAAGGGCCGGATTGGTTTTCGGGGCCCGCATGAGGAACCGGAAGCGAAAGTCGATTCCACAGAATCCAACAAGCGCGGACAGCCAACGATCGGGGGAAAGTCTTCTCGGCGGCTGCGCGTTTCCTGAGATTACGGATTCAAAACTCTCCGCCACGCCGCTGCGAGATAGCGCGGCAGATCGGACGCGATCAGTCCCGGCTGCGACAACTCCGCTGCCGCAAGGTCGCCGGCGAGTCCGTGCAAATGTGCTCCGAGTTGTGCCGCCTCGAACGGCTGCATGCCTTGAGCCAACAGCGCGGCGATCAATCCTGTGAGCACATCTCCGGAACCGCCCGTCGCCATGCCGGGGTTGCCGGTGCGATTGATGGCGACTCGGTCGCCATCGGTGATGACCGTCCCTTGGCCTTTCAGCAGCACGATGACTCCGTGAGCTGCGGCGAACTCGGCCGCCAGCTTCGCTCGCTGACTTTGGACCGTCGTGATGTCGCTTCCAATCAGCCGAGCAAACTCTCCCGGATGCGGCGTGAGGATGCGCGGACCGGCGGCCTTGGAGAAGCCAGGCTTCTGCGAGGCCAGCACGTTCAACGCATCGGCATCCACAACCATCGGCTGCGGCAGTTCGGCAAATAACGCGGTCACGATTGCCGTCACGCCGCGCGATGTTCCCAGACCAGGACCAAGTGCGATCGCGTCCTTACCTTCGCACGCCTGTCGCAATCCCTTGAGCCCATCGGCCGAAAGGCAACCATGCTCTTCGTCGGTGGCCAACGGGATCGTGAGATACGACGGCTCGATCGCGGCGACGATCGGAAGAATCTCGCTCGGCACGGCGACATAAATTAAGCCGGCTCCGCCGCGCAGTGCTCCCAAACCGGTCAGGCTCGGCGCGCCGGACATGCCGCGGCTGCCGCCGATCACGAGCACTCGCCCGAAAGTCCCCTTGTGAGCCGCGGCCGGTCGAACTGGCGGCGACGGAAGTTTGTCGATCATCTGCATGTGAAATCTCAAATCTCAAATTTCAAATCTTGGCAACTGCCTTCTGCTTCGCAATCAGCCCGGCCACATAACCCGCCTTGAACCCCGCGTCGATGTTCACGACAGTCACGTTCGCCGCGCAGCTATTCAACATTCCCAACAGCGCGGCAATGCCGCCAAATGAAGCTCCGTAACCAACGCTGGTCGGCACCGCGATCACCGGACAGGAGACATGTCCGCCGACCACCGACGGCAAGGCCCCTTCCATGCCGGCCACCACGACCACCGCGTCGCAGTCTTGAAGCTGCGGAACGACCGCCAGCAAGCGTTGCGGCCCGGCGACTCCGACATCTTCAATTCGCTCGACCGCGCAGCCCATCCAGCGCAACGTTTCCAGAGCTTCTTCCGCGACCGGCCGATCTGCCGTGCCAGCGGTCACGACCGCGACTTTGCCAATCAGTGGACGCTCGGCTGCCAACGAAACGCGGATGGTGCGAGCGATGGCGTTGTGCCGCGCATGCGGAAACTTTCGCACGATCGCCGCGGCTTGATCCGCCGAGGCGCGTGTTCCAAACGCCTCCTGACCGGCGGCCACCAGAGCGGCGAAGATTTGCTCGACCGCCTCGACGGTCTTGCCTTCGCAGTACACGACCTCTGGAAATCCACAGCGGCGCTGGCGGTCTAAATCCACTCGCGCGGAATCGGTGATGGCGGTGTCGGGAGTGGTCACGCTGTGGTTACCTGATTCGTCGGAGTTGATTCGCAGCACGCGAGGGGTCAGGTGTTCTGATTTCTGTTTTGGCCCCGCGATTCACGCTGGGCATGATTCGGAGTCAAACGCTGGATCCACGTTTGATTCCAATTTCCTCAGCCAAAACAGAAATCAGAACACCTGACCCCGGCACGTATCCTATCGCATCGGCGGAACTCATGCAGCGGCGGCCGCGCAGCACAGGTCGGCTTGCTCGTGCCATTCGTGAGCGATGTTGCGCATCAGCAAGGCGCAGTCGAACTCGATCGTGCCTTTCGGGAACAGCGATTCGTTCTCGAAGAAGTTAGAGCGAACTTCTTCGACGCTCAACGGATCGACGTGCCATTTCTGGCAGCGCAGTTCAAGTCCCTGAAACCGCGAGTCCGTCGGAGTCGCTGAATAGCCCAACGAGCCGGCCTCGAAGAACGCCGATGCTTCTCCGAGCGACTGGAAGATCGACGACTTCGGCCAGATCGGAGTGAGATGACCGCTCACCGACAAATTCGTCTCGCCATCATCGCTGCGCATCGACACGGAAAGTTGCTCGACCGATTCGCGAACGTCGAACGCCGCGTGATGATGGAAACCGGGAAACAGCCGTCCGCCCGTCAGCGTGTTGAGCCAGGAGTTCGTGTCGCGCCGACGAACATAAACCCGTTCACGAGTGATGCCGTTGTCGTCCCACTCCACCGCCGTGCGGTGCGCGGCGTTTTCGGAGGAGACTCCCAGCCACGCCGGGAGAAACGCGGGCCGCAGTTGCTTGAGCCGGATCAGGCAGATGCCGACCAGTCCCATGCCGCGAAACAACTTCGGCCGGAACGGCGGCGGCAGCAGCGGCGCAATCACCGACGGATCGGCTCGGTAGTTCACCAGAATCCGGCGGTCGATGACGCCGCGTACAACGGGGAGTCGCATGATGGGTCTCACTTCAGAGGCAGCAGCTTGATGTTCTTGTACCAGCAATCGCTGCCGTGATCTTGCATGCCGAGGTAGCCTTTGCGCGGATGATCTTTGTAAGCCACGTCGAACTTGTGAGCGGTCCCGTCGGCGCGCTTGTTGGGTTCGGGCCACTCATCGAAATTCATGCGTGACACGGTCTCGCCGTTGAGTTCGACGGCCAGAATGTTGCGGTCGCTGGTGATGACGATGTGGTTCCATTCGCCAACAGGATTCGTGGCGTTCTTCGTCGGCTTGACGAGATCATAGATCGCCCCGGTGTCATGGAATCCGGCGGTCTTGGTGTCGTCGATGGCAATCTCGATGCCGTTGAAGCCCACATCTTTCCCCGGCCGAGGCATCAGCGGAAACGTCCTCACGAAAATCCCGCTGTTGCACTTGGGGCTGATCTTGAAGTCGAGCGACAGCTTGTAGTTCTCCCAGACTTTCTCATGGATCAGCATGTAGTTGCACGGGTGTGGGTTGAGGCTGCCTTCCTGCACATGCCGGCCGGGCAGTGGTTCCTCTTTGATCGACATCCAGCCCTTGGTGGACTGGCCATCGAACAACAACAGCCAGCCATCTTTCTTTTCTTGATCGGTGAGCGTGTTGTCGGCTGCGGACGCCGAAGCGGTCGCGACCAGAAGAGCGAGCAAGATCATCAATGCGCGTTTCATGGGGAATCCTTTGCAGGACGTTGCACGTTGTTGAAAAGTGAGATAACGGCTTTCGGCTGTCGGCCGATCACAACACCCAGCCTTTGCGATATTCGGTGTGAACGTACTGATTGAGTTCCGGCGCGTTCTTCACCTTCATGTTCTCGCTGTCCCATTCGAGTCGCGTCCCCGGTGACCTCAGCGACAACACTCCCAGCAATGCGGTTTCGGTCATCGGGCCGGAGTAATCAAAGTTGGCGACCGGACGTTTCACACCTTTGCAGGCTTGATACCACTCGTCGTAATGGCCGGGTGAGCGGTCCATTGTCTTCGGCACCGCTTTCGCCGCCTCAATCAACGTACCCGGCAGAAGCTGAGGCATGCCGCCATGCGAGCCGTGATACATTTTTCCTTTGCTGCCGACATAGAGGACGCCATTGCCAGGCAGTCGTTGACCGGCCGGCATCTCGATCGGTGTCGGAGGGAGCAGGCCGCCGTCGTACCAAGTCATTGTGACCGGAGGGAGCTTGCCTCGCGCAGGGAACTGGTAGGTGATGATCGCGGCGATCGGGAACGTCTCGAAGTTAAGTTTGTTCTCCGAGAGCAGCGTGCCATCGTGCGTGGTGCTGGCTTCAACCGACGTCGGCGCGCCGAGTTTGAGTGCCCACACGGGATGATCAATGATGTGACAGCCCATGTCACCGATCGCTCCCGTGCCGAAGTCCCACCAACCACGCCAGCCGAACGGCGCGTAGGCTGGGTGATACGGCCGCTCCTTGATGGGGCCGAGCCACAAATCCCAATCGAGCGTCGCAGGGATCGCTGGCGTGTCGGTAGGTCGGCCGATGCCTTGCTTCCATAACCGTCCCGCGCGATCCGACCACGCATGGACTTCTCGGACTTCACCGATCACTCCGGCTTGAATCCATTCATTCGTCAACCGCGAACCCTCGGAGGCATGACCTTGATTGCCCATCGAGGTCATGACCTTCTTTGCGCGAGCCGCCTTGGTCAGCTCGCGGCATTCGTGCAGCGTGTGCGTCAGCGGTTTCTGGACATAGACGTGCTTGCCGGCCTTGATCGCGGCCATCGCGGCCACGGCGTGGATGTGATCCGGCGTGCCGACCGTGACCGCGTCGATGTTCTTCGCTTCCTTGTCGATCATCTCACGAAAATCTTTGTAGCGCCGCGCCTTGGGGTGAGCGTTGAATGTCCCGGCTGCACGACCTTCATCAACATCGCACAGTGCGACGAAATTGGCTCCGAGCTTGGCGATGGTCGCGATGTCGCCGCCTCCCATGCCGCCGCAACCGATGCCCGCCACGTTGAGCCGCTCGCTGGGAGGAGTCTGTCCTTGCCCGCCGAGGACGTGTCGTGGAACGATCGTGAAGCTGAAGGCGGAGGCGGCCGTTGCTGCCAGAAACGTGCGCCGCGAAGTCTGCTGGTTGTTGACGGGCTGGGATCGGCGAGGCGTCATGGCAACTCCTGGGTTGAGGAATCAAAAGACATTTCGAGGAACAGTGGGAAGTATCGTGGCCATTTCGCCAGACAATCTCCAGTGGCGTGAGGCATTCAGGCGAGCGGGGCGGCGTCAGCCCCCCGGTGCATTCGCC
>CAMDDX010000385.1 GCA_945893075.1 Planctomyces sp. SH-PL62
TTGGCTACGACGCTTTGCCATCACGCGACTCAAGCATCATCCGCTCAAAGAAAGTCTGCGAGGCAAGATGCAAATCGCCGGCTGGAACGACGACTTCCTCGCGGAAGTCCTCACAGGTCAACAACTTTGATACGCGCTGGCCGTGGACGTGAAGCCGACCCGCTCGTGAGCCTCGGTCTCGACCAGCCAGCAGACGTTCGGCCGATACGGCGTCTGCTCGTAGCCCCAGCGATACCAGAGATCCGCTTGGTGGCCCCACGGGAAATTCGACTGCATCAAGCGCAGCAAGTCATCTTTCACGTCGGCGGCGGTCGCCGGTGCGGCAATGGTGTAGTTCATTGGAAATCAGGGGTCGGGTGTTCGGTTTTTCGGAATTGGCCGGCACAGAGTTTTGATCGTGAATCACGCCAGCTCCGGCCAATTCCGAAAAACCGAACACCCGACCCCGGCGACGAGAGGTGTTGGCCGGATCGACCGTTGCAACCGTTTCAGGCGGCCGACAACTCCAATTGGCACGCCCGGCGGGGCTGCGGTACAAACCGCCCGAAATTCGGAGTCTCTTGGATTGTCCCCACGAAGGAGCGTCCCGTGTCCGTGGTCGATCGTGCGTTTCATTTGGTCAAAGGCGGCGGTCGGCCGATCCCGTCACGGCTCTCGCGCTGGCGTTCCATCGCCCGCTCCATCGGGCGGCGCATCGAGCTCCTGAAAAAGCTGGACGATCGCGAACTCCTGCAAGCCAGCCTGGAAGTCCGCTGGCGAGCAAAAGCCGGCGTCGCGTTACTCAAGTTGATGCCCGAGGCCTACGCGCTGGTCGTCGAAGCCTCGCGCCGTACGACCGGCATGACGCATTACCCCGTGCAAATCATGGGTGGCATCGGACTCTTTGAAGGGGGCATCGCCGAGATGCAGACTGGCGAAGGCAAGACGCTGACCGCTTGCCTGCCGTCGTACCTGCGGGCGCTCCCTGGTCGCGGCTATCACGTCATTACTGTCAACGATTATCTGGCCAAGCGCGACTGCGAAGAGATGGCTCCCATCTACGCCGCGCTCGGCATGTCCGTCGGTTGCGTGACGTCGCCCGATGAGACCGATCAACGCCGGCAGGCTTACGCTCAGGACATCACCTACGGCACCGCGAAAGAATTCGGCTTCGATTACCTCCGCGACCGGTTGCGATTGGGCGTCGGCGCTCAAGACGCTCACAAGCCGAATGTGTTTGTACAGCGCAGCCCCGGCAGCGCCGGCGAGGAACGGCCTGTGCAACGCGGCCACTACGGAGTACTCATCGACGAAGCGGACAGCATTCTCATTGACGAGGCTCGGACGCCGCTGATCATCGGACTGACGATGCCCAACGACGCAGCCACCGTCAGCCTGTTCCGCTGGTGCCAGCGAGCGATCTCGCATCTCGAAGCCAACACCGATTTCGTCTACGAACCGCAACGCCGCTCGGCGTACCTGACCGACGCCGGCTGCCGCAAGGTGCTCCTGTTGGCGAAGCCCGCCCTCATCGACTCCGTCGATACCGAGCGCATCTACAAACATGTCGAGCAAGCTCTCACCGCCCGGTTCGCGTTCATTCGCGACAAGGACTACGTCGTCGTCAACAACGAAGTGAAGATCGTTGACGAAGGGACCGGCCGCGTCATGGACGGCCGCAAATGGCAGGACGGTTTGCATCAAGGCATCGAGGCCAAGGAACTCGTCCCGGTCACGGCCGCATCGGGCGAGGCAGCCCGCATCACCGTGCAGAGTTACTTCCGGCTCTACAACTACATCAGCGGCATGACCGGCACCGCCGTGCAAGGCATCGGCGAAATCAAACGGACCTACGGCCTGATCGTCACGCCGATCCCGACCAACAAGCCGTGCATCCGCGTCGGCTGGCCCACGCGCGTCTTCGCCACGATGGACGCCAAGCGGATCGCGATCCTCAAGAGCATCGAAGAAATCATTGGCGCAGGCCGAGCAGTCCTGATCGGCACGCCGTCCGTCGAAGCCTCCGAAGCGCTCGGCAAGCAACTGACCGACAAAGGGATCGAGTTTGAAATCCTCAACGCTCACTTCCACGAGAAGGAAGCCGAGATCGTCTCCCGCGCCGGCCGAGTCGGCAAAGTCACCGTCGCCACGAACATGGCCGGCCGAGGCACCGACATCAAGCTGGATCCGGAACTCGTCAAGAACGGCGGCCTGCATGTGATCGCCACGGAAATGCACAGCTCCGCGCGCATCGACCGCCAGCTCATCGGCCGAGCCGCTCGGCAGGGCGATCCCGGCAGCTATCAATTCTTCCTCTCACTGGAAGACGAACTGCTGCGCTGTCTCGAACCGGAAGACCTCGACTCCGAGCGTCGCCAAGCTCGGCCGGATGCCAGCGGCGAACTCTTCCGCACCTGGATCGCGTTCTTCAAGAAGACGCAAAAGTTCTTGGAGAAGACGCACCTCCGCCAACGCAAAGACTTGCTCAAGACCGAACGCCACCGCATGGACATGTACCGCCGCATGGGCCTCGACCCGTGCTTGGAATTGACCGAATAATCGCTCGGCACGCGGCATTTCATCTGCGACAATCTTTCTTGTCCGCTGCCCCGACTTGCAGCCTGCAATCATTCGGCCCTGTTGGCGATTCCGCGCGGCCTAATACCGTACTAGACCGCGCGCGATGCGATTGGTGATAGGAAGCATGCGGCCTATCACAACAACCGTTTCTCGAAAACCAGATGTGCTCAAACTTGTTTTCCACGAAAGTCCGTGGCATTCTGCCAATCAATTCCAAGTGCCACCGCAACCGGCATTCCCGTATTAGGCCGCGCGCGATTCACTTAACTGTTGGGCTCTACTTGCTCTCACTCCGGGAATTTCGCAGATGCCTATTGCTCGCCAGATTGCCGCAATCTCACTCATTGTCCTTGGCTTGGTGGGCTGCGACGGCTTCAAGGGCCTGGCTGTCGCTCTGGATGGAAAGGCAAACGCGACCCAGTTGTTTTGGGCGCGATTGCAGGGAATTCAGTGGCATGGCAACAAGGACATATTGAGCTTGAGTGAAGCAAACGTTGCCACGGCAGGAGAGTTCGATCTCGATGGTGTGGCGTGTGGATTTTCGATGCTCTCTGAAAAGCATTCGCAGCTCGCAACGCAGTTGATGGCCCTGGACGCAAACAATGTTGACGAGATCGCAAACGGCTACCGTGATCGTCTAGTTGCCGCTCACAAGGGGCTGTCTGAAGAGAACAAGACGCATGCGTCCGCGACGGACAAGCGTGACAGGCAATCGCTATCACAAAGCCAGGCAAGGCTGAAATCGTTGCTGACGGAATATGCTCAATTGTGCGGCGAAAAGGATTCTGTAATGTCGAAGTTGAAGAACAGCTATGACCGCGAATTCGACGTCGCGGAATGATCCGCAGTGTGTTTGAGTATGCTCACGTGAATCGCAAAGGGCGATACCGACGAACAATCGGTTCAACCCGAGCGGCGGATCGGGCGGGTTTACAAACAACGGTTCTTGGCCGCCGCCGGGGCAACCTGAGCGTTGGCCGGCGCAAGAAGGAGTAAGTCGAAATATGGCGGAAGCACCCAAGGAAAACCGACCGGTATCCAACTGGCGTCTCTGGCTCATGCTCTTGGCGGTGATGATCAACCCAAGCATCACGGAGGGACTGAAGAAGGACTTGGGGGCGAGTCTCGGTTATTGGCCCACCGTTGTGGCAGCAGGCGTTGTCGGGGCGGGCGTCGTGCTGGTGATCTGTGTGCTGCTGAAGTTGGGCTGGCGGGCTGGACTTGCCTTTGGTTTGACCTTGTCCATCGCGCTCAACACTTTCCAGGAAGTAAAGAGTGCGGTGCAGCCAAGTCTCGGGGCTCTGGCAACGGTTGCGATCAGTGTCACGGCGGCTTGTGTCCTCGGACTGGCTGCGATGGCGGTCATGACCCGGCTTTTGAAGTTGAAGTGGAACCGTGATGGCCTTGCCTAACACAAGTGGGTTAGAAACTCGCAGAAGAAACAAATGGGAACAAACAAACCTCGGTTTCCCCGGACAGGTTCAAACACAAAACAAACAGCGCCCAACAAACGGTTCAAGCCGACACGGACAAGCGGCGGGGTTTCGGCGCGCGAAGATTTTCGGCTTCGTTGATCGTCTGTCGTGGTTCGCGCCGCTTGTCCGGGCGGCTTAACCTGGTCGTAAGGGGAGGCCCGCTGACTCGCGGTGTTCGAGATACACCCGGACGGCGGAGGCGAGCACGACACCTGTAGTTTGGAACTCAGTCCTACAGGAACTCAGATAACCCGCGCCGTTCCAATTCCGCGATCAACTGTCGCAACGAGTTCTCGTCCCGTTTGTCAGCGACCAGTGTTGCGTCTGGTGTCTGCACGATGATGTTGGCGAATCACGAATGAGTCGTTGTCGGGTCGGACGCACCGGGCTACGATGAGTTCATGGCACTCATTGACGCAATCCGAGTCAAAGTTGGCTCCGGCGATTTCGAGTACTCGCAGCATGCGGTCGATCAGACGACTTTGCGCCACATCGCTGTCCACGAGCTCCGCGAAGCAGTTGCAGCCGGGAAGGTCATTGAAGACTATCCGAACGACAAGTACGGTCCGAGTTGCTTGGTGCTGGGCTTTACGGATGCCGGTCGGCCGATTCACGTCCAATGCAGCCACCCGTCGCGGCTCATGATTAAGATCATTACGGCGTACGAACCTGACCCGGACGAATGGGGTGACTTCAAGCACAGGAGAACCTGAAATGGTTGCTGAATCGTCGGAAGAAGAATTTGTGCAGCAGAACGTGACGTATACGCTGCAAACTGCCGGGCGGTTTGTGGTCGTCGAAAACGTGCCTGCGCGCGTGTCGTTGCGCACCGGAGAGCGGTTCTTCTCACCTGACACAGTGGAACGGCTACAGCAAATCGTGTGGGAGCAAAAGGCTCCCGTGAGAGTTGTCGAAACTCCAGTCTTTCAATACCCCGTTGCCGTCGCCTAATGCACCTGCCCAACGACAAAGAACAAAACAGACGAGAAGAAGCACGCGAGCACGACACCTGTGGTTTGAAACTCCGTCCTACAGAAACTCAGATAACCCTCGCCGTTCCAATTCCGCGATCAACTGTCGCAACGAGTTCTCGTCCCGTTTGTCAGCGACCAGTGTTGCGTCTGGTGTCTGCACGATGATGAGATCGCTCACGCCATACGTGGCGATGAGATGCTTGTCCGAGGATCGCACGATGCAACCGGTCGAGTTCAGCCCGCAGAATCGGCCAGAGATCGTGTTCCCGTCCGCATCGGCCGGCAGCAAACGTGCGAGGGCCTGCCAACTGCCGACGTCGTCCCAGTCGAATGTCGCCGGAACAACGGCCACGGAGTTCGCTTTCTCCAGCACGGCATAGTCGATGGAGACGGACGGCATCTGCGGAAACTCGGCCGCCAAAGTGGCCGACCACTGTTCGGTCCCGACCACCGCTTGCAGCCGCTTGAGCCGCGTCGTGATCTCCGGCGTGTGACGTTCGAGTTGTTCCAGAATCGTGGCCGCTCGCCACACGAAGAGGCCGCAGTTCCAGAAGAAGTCCTGCGAGGCGAGGTATTGAGTGGCCGTCGCCACATCCGGCTTCTCACGAAACGCAGCGACTCGAAACCCGGACGAGTCGGCCAGCGCCTCGCCGCGTTGGATGTATCCGAAACCGGTCGCCGGATACGTCGGCACGACACCGAACAACACCAGCGCGGCGGGGTCTCGCGCGATGATGGCGACCGCTTGCTCGACGGTTCGTTGAAACTCGGCGACAGGACGAATGACGTGATCGGCCGGCATCACGAGCATCACCGCATCGGGTTCCGTCGCCAACAACTGCATCGCCGCCAGCCCGATGCACGGAGCCGTGTTCCGACCGCAAGGCTCGATCAAGACATTCGTATCAGGGATGTCGGACACCTGCCGAGCCGTCTCGCCCGCGTGGGCGGAACCGGTCACGATCCAAGTTCGTTCGGACGGAACGAAATCACCACACCGTTCGACCGTCTCTTGCAGCAAAGTCCGGTCGCTGCCAAAGCACAAGAACTGCTTCGGGAGCCGTCGCCGACTCTGTGGCCAGAACCGCGTCCCGCTCCCCCCCGCCATGATCACGACATGCAACATATTGCCTCGCTTTGCAAATTGACCGAGCGTGAAAAGTGTTGATGCCGTGGCATTGTCTCTGGTTGCCTTTATCCGCGGCCGTGTCTGAATCCGCAGGGAGTCGCCTGGGCACCCCGCGGATTCAGACACGGCCACGGAT
>CAMDDX010000386.1 GCA_945893075.1 Planctomyces sp. SH-PL62
CGGCGCTAGCCCCGGTTACACGGCATGAACCGGGGCTAGCGCCGCGCGGCTAATTTTCGGAATGCGGATTAGAACCAACGATGTCTTTGACTCGCTGCACGATGGCCTGCTCGTCTCCCTCTTGCAGGCCGAACGGGTGAATGATGACGGCCCCGCGATCCAGCTCCCGTTCTCCGGGATGAATGGACGGTCGGCCTTGGATGAGCGCCCGGATGAAGTCGTAGCCGGAGAGGCCAAGCGACTCGCGATCAATGGCGATGCGGGCTTTAGGAAAACCGCCGCAAGCAAGATCAGGCGGGATGATTTCCGCCGTGACGTGTGCGACTCCGAGCAGTCCGTCGCAGATCGACTGCAGCTTGCGGAGACAATTCCTTTTCTCAGCGACATGATCGCGCTCAAAGTAGAGTCGCAACGCGGTGAGCAGGCCGATGATTTCTTCCTTGCCGGCTTTGTACCCGCGGCCGATCCCCTGTCGCGGGACGAACGCGAGTTGATCGGCTGACAACAATTCGCGAGGTGCGGTCCACACGCCGGGCGTGAAATCCATATCGAGATGCTGCCAGGCGATCGCCGAGATCAAGTCGCGCCGCCCGCAGACGAAGCCGGAAGCCTGCGGACCGCGGATGTATTTGCCTCCGCTGAAACAGACGAGATCCGCTCCGTCCGCCACGAAGCGCGTCAGGTTGCGTGGCTCATCGCAACGGCCGGCTGCGTCAACGATGACGGGGACGTGATGACGCCGCGCGACCGACACCACGTCGGTTAATGCGAGGCGATCCTCGTGACCGGGTAGATACAGAATCGCCGCCGTAAGGTCATTGAACACTGCGGAGAGATCTTCCGATCGGCACTCGCGATCGCTGCCCGCTTCGACGATTCGGCCACCGGCCGCTTCGATGGCATGGTCGTAGTGATTGCGGTGCAGCCGAGCCATGACGACTTGGTTTAGCAGACCGGAGGTTTCGGGAAGCCGGTCCATCTTCGCGGCATCCAGTCCGGTGATGCAGGCGGCGACGGAGAGAACCAGCGCGGCCTGTGCTCCGGAGGTCACGTAGGCCGCCTCGGAACCGGTCAGCCCGGAGATGACTTTTCCGGCGGCATGCTGCAATTCTTCCATGCACACAAAGCTGCCGGCGGCGTCCTGCATGCTTTGCAGAACTTCGGGCGACATCAGGCTGCCTCCCAGACGAGTGAAAGTTCCCAGCGCATTGATGACGGGAGTGACCCCCAGCGATTCGTAGACGTTCATGAGTTTCCAATCTTGTGAAGTGCGTCAGCGAACGAATCACCGCGCGCCGCCGATGCAGAGTAATCGGCTCATGGTGCGGAGATACAAGCGACCTCCCGACACAGCGGGTGTCGCGCGGCTGGATTCCTCAAGCGGGTTGCGGGCAAGTTCCTCGAGCGTGTCATCCGCGGTGAGCACCACGACTTCGCCATCGTCGCTGACGGCGTATAGTTTGCCGTCGATGCACACGGGCGAGGCGGAGTAATTCCCGCCGATGCGTTTGGTCGTGACCACTTCGCCGTTGTCGAGCTTCACGCTGGTGACGACGCCCTTCTCCGTCCACAGAAACAAACGGCCGTTGTACGCCAGCGGAGTCGGCAGGTGCGGCGCGGTCTTCTCGATGCGAAAGAGTTCCTGCGCTTCCGACTTGCCACCAGAGTCGCTCGGACGGATCGCCACGCAATGCTTGTCGGAGGTGACGAAGCCGCAAGTGCCGAAGATCACATCCCCGGCCACGATCGGGGACGCAATCGCCCGCTCGGTCTGCTTGCCGAAGCAATCGACTTCCCAACGCACCTCACCGGTCAGCGGATCGAGGCCCGTGATGCCGTGCTCCCAGGCAGTGAAGATCAGCTCGTCCGGCCGGCCGGGGACTTGATACACGCAGGGCGTGGAATAACCCGCGCGCTTGCTGCGTCGCGGCGTCTTCCAGCGTTGCTCGCCCGTGCGACGGTCCACCGCCACGAGGTAGCTCGGCCCCTGCTGATCGCACGCCAACACGACGAGATCATTCCACACGATCGGCGACACACCGCCGCCGTGCCCCTCGGAAAACGGATCGAGTTCAAACTTCCAAGCTGGCGCTCCGTCGTGACTGAACGCCAGCAATGCGGACGCCTCGGCCGATTGCCAAACCGTGTAGACCCGCTCGGCATCGACGGCCGGAGTACACGTCGCAAACGAGTTGACCTTGTGCTTCTTGTAAGCTCGGAACGCTTCCGTTTGCCGCCAGAGTTCTTGGCCGTCCGCCGTTCGCAAACAGATCAGATGCCGCTTGCCGATCTCCGGTTCCGCCGCCGTCACGAAGATCTTCTCGCCCCACACCACCGGCGAAGAGATGCCTTCTCCCGGCAGCTTCGCCTTCCAGCGAATCTCGGCATCGGTCCATTTCACGGGGATCGTCTTGGCATCGCTGACCCCGCTGCCGTTCGGACCACGAAAACGCGACCACTCTTGAGCTGCCGCCGCGTTGGCGAACGAACTCACGACCAATGCCAACAAACAGAAACGAACGGGAAGAGCGGACATCAGGGCTCACTTTCAATGGATGTAGACAACTCGCAACGGCACCTGGCGAGCGATCGCCACGAGACAGACCTCTTCAGGGAGTCTTTCCGGTTGAATCTAATCCCACCAGACGGAGATAAGGCCGTAGTCATCTCGACCGGTTCCCAACGCTCGATCAATGGCCACGCGATCGTCATGCAAGTGGACCTCACCGCCCCAGTCCTCGGATTCGATGATACTCGCTAGTCGAGCCGCTTGGTCGCTGGTCTCGGTGAGCAAATAAAGCGTGTCGGCGTTCCAAAAGTTGTCCGGGAGATCCCGCAGTTTGATCAACCCCATCATCAGCAGATGACTTGGCTCGGAATAGTTGGGAACTCCCGGCCGATCCAACAGCGCGGCGATCCAGAGGTCACGATGCTGCAATAGACTGGCCACGACCCGCTCACCATCCAACGCGTTCCATTGCGCGCGGCGCAGCAACTCCAACTGAATGTCCTGGACGGTGGCCTCTCGCAGAAGAAGTGTCGGATTCATCGTGGCTCACTTCTCCCACGTTATTTGCAGGCGATCGGTTTTGGGATCGTACAAATAGAGTCGCGATCGCGCGGGAGTTTCTGTCTCACCATGATTGCTGGGATAGGTCAGCAGAACCAACTTCCCCTCCACGGCGATCAGTTGCGAGTTGTTGTCCGCAGGAGACCGTCCAAAGGCTCCGGCGAATTCTGGTCCGGCCAGTGATTTCGTTTTCACGGCGTTCCCTTCGCTGTCCAACCGAGTCAGCGTGTAGTCCATCCGGCCGTTGGATTGGCTCAAGAGAAACAGCGAGTCGGATTGCGGCTCGTAGACCAAGCCTCGGCAAAAGCCCCAACCCAAGCGAGTATCACAAAGCACCGACCATTTGTGCTGCTTGTCGACATCGCATTGATAGATCAGCCCCGACCCCAGCACGAGCAATCGCCGCCGCTTGGAATCGAACGTGATGCCCGATGGCCAACTCAGCTTCGGGGCGTCGGTGCCGATCTCCAACTCAGTGACGGCCTGTTTGACGAGGTCCACTTGAAAGACGTCGTGATGATTGAGTCCGTAGAACTGTTTCTTTTCGGCATCGAACGCCATCCGCACGATCCCGTTGGGCATCGGACGCAGCGTGTTGAGATCGGGGCCACTTAGAGAGAACTCGCCCCAACTGCCGTTGCTCTGCCCGCGCTGTACTTGGCCGGGAAAGAAGGCTCCATGAAATCGAAGCTCCGAGGCGTCGTCCTTTTTCTGTGCGACCTTCGGTTCGGTTGATGGCGATGTTGTGCTGGGCACGCTTGGCAATGTTGACACTCGCGCGGGAGTGCGGCGTTCGGACGGCTCGGTGCGCGACGTCTCTCCATCATTCGTGGCGGGAAGTTTCGGTTTCGTCTTCTTGCTCGTGGACTTCCAAGAAAGCCGAGCGAATCCCAGCTTCGGATCGACATGAAAGATGAACGTCGCCGGATCAGAGCGTGAACCATCATTGGGGTCGTAACCGCTCGAATTGCTGATCAGCACCAATTGCTCGCCGAGCGGCAGCAGTTGCACGCCGCCACCCTGATGCGGGTCGCCCAACATCCCGTCCACGAACGGCCCGACCAATCGTTCTCGCGAGATCACTGCTCCCGAAGCATTGAGCCGAATCAGCGTCGGGATCGTGTGCGAGTTCCCGTCGTAGTCCAGCATCACGCTGTAATACGCATCGTGATGCGGCGAGTAACACAGGTTGCTCAAGTCGAGATTGTTGAGGCTGGCGAACACCGACCATTTCTTGTCGGCCAGCGAATACTCATACAGAAACCCCTCGCCTCCGTGCGTCGCCACGACCAATCGCTTGCGCTTCGAGTCGAATGTGAATCCGCTCGGCCAACTGAACTTCGGCACGTCCTCATCCAACGGCAGTTCGGTCGCGGTTTGTTGCTTGAGATCCAACGCGAAGACTTCGTGCTTCAAGCCGTACCACTGCTTCGCATCGGGATCAAAGGCGAAGTGAGCGTACTGGCCTTTGACCGTCTTGAGCGTGTCGAGCAGCGGTCCTCGCAAGGTGAATTCCCCCACCGTCGCCGCCGTCTCGTGGGGGAATCGTCCAGGGACGGAATGCACGGCGGGGAAACTCGTCTCCGGGAATTTCTCGTTCGGGTCCACCTGCGGGAAATCGGGATCGAGCTTCGGATCATTCCGCACCTCGGTGACCTGAATCGTCCCCTTCGGTTGATAGATGCCGAAGTAACTCGACACCGGCAACTCGGTGCGATCGACCAACTGCCGAATCAGCCGCCGTGTCTGCAATGCGGTCAGCTTGTAATAGCCCATCAATGATTTCTCGCCGCGGCCGAACGCTTCGATCAGCTTCGTCCCCTCCGGCAACTCTTTGACCGCCTGCTTCTTCTGCCCGCCAAGAATCACCGATTCGATCTTCGTGTCCTTGCCGACGAGTACTTCCCAAGTGACGGAGTGATCGCTGCACGCTCCGAGAAACAGCACCACCGACTTCCCCGGCCGCTCGACCGAGACGGTGGCCCGCTCGCCATGAATCGCCGCTCCCGTCCGAGTGCTCCCTTCGTAGACGCAGACGACATGCAGCTCGCGAGCGGAGGGTTGGTCGTCCGCGGTCGCAGGTCCAATGCCGTACCCCAACGACGAGCACAGCACGCACAATCCCAGAACCACGAATCGCAACCGTCCTGCGACCATGATGGCCTCCCGAAAAAATTGACGTCCGATCTCCGTCCCTCCGCGGACAGCATACGCCGACTCTCCGAGATGCCAAGCACGGAATAAAGACTCCGCTGCCGATCACTTGGCGGTGTCTGGCCCCTCGACCGTGACGGCCATGATGACCGGCGAGGTCACGTCGCGAGCGGAGCCTTTGACGAGTTCGATGGTCTCGATCTTGTCGGCTCGCTTAGGGATGACCGCGAAGTAACGGGCTTGTTGGCCTCGTAAAGCGAAGGCGAACTTGCTGCCGGGAACATCCACTCGACGGATATAGTCGGCGAAGTGTTCCCCATTTTTCAGAGCGTGCTCTTCGGTTTGGCCGTCGGCGTATTTCAAGCGGACGATCAGGCAGGTCGTTCCCTTCTCGGACGCGGGCCAGCCCCAGCCGCTGATGCCGCCGAGGAAGTGAATCGCCTTCGCCGATGAGTTGCACGGCAGCGTCACCGACTTGGGCATCTTCGGCGGAATGTTGCCGGCCGAGCCGTTAAGCATGATGACGTTCGGCGTCTTGTCGCCGTTCGGATCGACGAGCACGAACGGGACACCCTCGAAGATCTTTGGCTTCCAGTCGGAGAAGATCAGCCGTTCGACGTTCGCGTCTTCGCTGTTGAACATCCCCTTGGTGCTGACGATCGTCGCGACTTTTTCGATCGGGATCGGCAGGTATTTGCCGCGCGCTGTCAGGAACTCCAACAGATCGCGGAGTTCCGTCGGCGTGTGCAGCTTCTCGACTCCTTCGGGCATCAGCGACTTCTTGGACGAGATCAGTTCTTCGATGTTCTCGCGGAGGATCGTGTGCTTCTTGGCTTCGACGTCGATCAGTTCAATCGCCGTTTTGCTTTCCGAGGACAGCAGGCCATTGAAGACTTTGCCGTCGTCGGTTTGCACGGTGTAGATGCGGAAGTTGCCTTCAACCGAGCGGCTCGGATCGAGAATGTGGATGATGAGTTCGTGCTTCGGATGCACCGCCATGCC
>CAMDDX010000387.1 GCA_945893075.1 Planctomyces sp. SH-PL62
AGGAATTAGCCGCGCGGAGCTAGCCCCGGTTACACGGCTTGAACCGGGGCTAGCGCCGCGCGGCTAATTCTCGGAATGCGGATCATTTCAGGATGACGTCCAGCTTGATGGCCACACGGAAACCGAGGTTGCTGTGGCAGAAGTGCGGAGGATCGGCGTTGCGAGTCGCACAGCGCGTATCCTGCGGAGTGTTACTCCAGCCTCCGCCCCGGACGGCAAAGCCTCGGTCGGGAGTCAGGTCGCCGGGGTTGGTCGTGAGTTCCAGCGGGTACTTGCCGAAGCGTGTTGAGCAAAACTCCCAGACGTTGCCCAACATGTCGTGCAATCCAAAAGCGTTCGCGCGGTAGGTACACACCGGTGCCGGGAAGGCGTGACCATCGTTCATCGGCATGATCTCCCGCGGCCACTGAGGATGCACTTCGCGTAACTTGGCGTCGCCAACATTCGCCACTTTCCCCGAATCATCGACCGCGTCTCCCCACCAGAAGCGTGTGGCCGCGCCCGCTCGGCAGGACCATTCCCATTCCGTTTCGGTCGGCAAGTCGTATCGCACGGAATCGGCACCGTGGTCGTTAAGCCAACGACAATACGCCAAGGCGTCCGTGTGGCTGACATGCACCACCGGATGATGGTCGGCCAGCGAAAACGGACCCGCATATCCCGGCCGACGCCAGCACGTTCCCGCTCGGTGTTGCCACACGGCAAGTTCGTCGTGAGCGTTGCCGCCATCGTTCCGTTCGCCATCGGAGACGTACTGCGTCCGCTCGACGAACGCACGGAATTGCCCGACGGTCGTCTCGTGGCGCGCGAGATAGAGCGGTTGCGTGAGTCGCACGGGATGCTGCGTCTCGTCGTAGTCGCTGGCGGCGTGCCCCGGTTCGTCGGCCGGCGAGCCCATCAGAAATTGACCCGGCGGCACGAGCACCAATTCCTGTCCGACGTGATTGCGAATCGACGTCGGCACGCCCAACCAAGTCGCGTAGTCCTGCTGGTACTTCTTCGCGGCCGCTGTGTCGAAGGGAAATGCCGGCGGAGAAGGAGGAGCACCGTTGCGCTCGCGCGCCAACAACTTCACCAACTCCGCAGCACTGGTTGCGGCTGCGTCGGACTTCGCGAGTGTCTTCAATTCAACTAGCAAGTCGGGCGTGCGATGGAGCAGCGCGACTTCGTCATCAGTCAACGCTCGCTGAAAAACCGCGAACTCGTCCATCAGACCGAGATAGCTCAAGGCAATGTAGATGCCGGTCTTTTCTAAATTCCAACGCATCGCGATTTCGCGGCCGCGAAGGTCGCCGATTCGTTTTCCATCCACATACAAAACCGCGGTGGCATCCGGCTTGCCTGTGTCGAAGTTGGTCCAACTCAAGACGACATGATGCCACTCGCCAACTTGAAAACCGACGTTGACTATTCGCACCAGCGGTGCGTCCGGCGCGGTTTCCGGAATCGGCTTGCCTCCCGGCGGAACAGCCGGGAACGCACCGAGTCGCATGTCGCGCGGCTTGACGTCTGGAAAGTCGCACCAGACGCCCCCATTGCCCGCTCCCTTTTCGGTGATTTGAACGGGGTCGCAGAACGGCGTTTGCAAGGACTTGTTCGGATCGGTGTTCAACCAAAACGAAACCGCTCCGCCCCAACCCCCGGCGCGATACGCGATGTTCCCCTTCGCCGGAAAGAAAACACGACCACGACGCGGCAGGACTCCGGTCACTTCCAACGCGCCACCCTGGACGCCGCGCTGCTTGGCAATCCGGAAGAGGCGCGGATCGAAGCCGGGTTCAAAATCGAACGCTCCTTTTTCAGTCGCGCTGTCGAACCGCGTACTCAACGACATCCCACCGCGCCCGAAGTCGCCACGCAACGTCTCATCGAACGAAGCGTAAAACGAAACCGCTTTCCGGATGTTGTTTCTTTCCGGCGTCGAGCCAGGATCTGCGAAGGCATTCGAATTCCAGAGCACCAGCGCTATTACCAGCACCCAGCGCCCGCGTCGCATTTCTCGGATCATGTGTGTCTCCCGGATCAACAAGGTGAGGTCTTCGTTGACGCACTCGTCCATGCCGTGAAGCGTGAGTGAGTCTACCAATGCGGAAGTCAGGCGAAGAAGCAGGCGAGCCAGCGCGTTGTTAATATCCCGGTCGCTCCGAGCTTGGATCGGTTTCAAGCTCAACTCCTCTGGGAAATCCCAGTCAAACAACTTCAGTCTTGAAGGTGACCTCACTTATGCCTTCCACACGCCGTCAGATGATCTCCAGCGCGGCGCTTGCTGCCGGTGCCGGTTTCTTCGCACAAGCATCGAACGCCGCCGAGCCGCCGAACAAACCGGGCGGCCCTGCGGGCAAGGTCTATCGCATCGGCGTGATTTCGTCGCGCATTCAAGGCAAGCCGCAGCGGCTCAACGGACACACGTTTCACTTCGCTCAGTATTTCCACCCCGAGTGCAATCTCGAAGCGATCAAGAAGTACAAAGACCCCGGCACGGTCAAACTGTTTCACGACTACCTGCGGAATCCGCAGACGACGTTCGGCCGCTGGCCGTTCAACAACACGCGAATCACGCACTACTACGAACCCGATCTTGAAGTGGCCAAGATCTTTTGCGAGGTGTTTCCCGGTGTGGAAGTCGCCACATCGCTCGAAAAAATGGTTGGCGAGGTCGATGCCATTTGGCTCGGCGATGCGTCGGGCTATGGCGAAGATCATTTCGATCTCGCCGCTCCCGGTCTGGCCAAGGGACTGCCGACCTTTTGCGATAAGCCGATCGGCGGTTCAGTGGCCGAGACGCGCCGCATCCTGGAATTCGCTCGCCAGCACAAGGCCCCGCTGATGTCGTCGAGTTTGTTTCGACACCAATGGGGCACCGAAGAAGCGCTGCGTATGAAAGCCTCGGGCGAATTTGGTCCGATTCAGTACGTCATCGCGTCGCAAGCCGGGGCGTACTCGCCAAGTGGCTGGGTGATCTACGGCCAACATCCCGTCTGGATGGTGATGACGCTCTGCGGGCCGGGGGTCGAGGCGGTGAACTTGTACGCCTACGGCGACACCAGCCACGCGCTGGTGACCTACAAAGACCGTCCGCCGGCCGAGGTGTGGTACGGTCGCCCCGATGTCCACGGCCGCTACTGTTCGACCTCGGTCCACTTTGCCAAGAAGGTCTACACCTACACGCCGGCGATCGAGGATCACTATTGGCTCGGGCATCACTATCAGATGCTGAATATGGCCGACGCCTTTCGCAAAATGGTCGAGACCGGCATCGAGCCAGTGCCTCATCAAGAGATCCTCGAAGTGACCGCGATCATTCACGCCGGCGTAAAGTCGCGCGAAGACAAGAGCCGCCTGGTGACATTGGCCGAGGTGATGGGATGATGAGCCAACGAATCTGGCGGTTGGTTTGCTTCTTGCTTCTCTTGGTGCTGTCGCATTCCGGCAAAGTGTTCGCGCAGCCGACTGGACCACAGCCTTGGTGGCCGACGCAGCCGCAACCGATGCCGTTTCTGCATCCGCTGTTCGCCAACGACATGGTGCTGCAACGGGACATCGCCGCGCCGATCTGGGGTTGGGCCAAGCCGGGTGACAAGATCACCGTGCAGATCGATGGGAAACCGGCGGGACAACCGGCCGTCGCTGGCAGCGATGGTCGCTGGACGACGAAGGTCGGACCGTTCGTCGCGGGCGGACCGCACGAGATCACCGTCGAGGGAGGCGGTCGAACCGCAAAGCTGACCAATGTGCTCTTCGGAGACGTCTGGCTCTGCACCGGCCAGTCAAACATGAACTGGCCCGTGCGGCTGTCGGACAACGCCGACGAAGAGGTCAAGCAAGCCAACGATCCAGAGATCCGATCTTTCACCGTCAGCTTCTATTCGTCGCTCGTGCCGCTAAAGGTGCCGCCCCCCGCGAAGTGGGAGGTCTGCACGCCGGACTTCGCTCGCAACTTCACTGCGGTCGGTTACTTCTTCGCTCGTCAAATTCGCGCGACTCAAGAAGTTCCGATCGGTATCATTCACTCATCCGCCGGCGCAACGGCCGCCGAAGCGTGGGTCAGCAGTGAAGCTCTTCGCCGCGAGATGCCGTTCGATTTTCCAGAACGGTTCAATGAACTCGACAAGCTGATCGCGGTCGGAGGCGCGAACTTCGACTACTTCCGCGAGCTGGAGAAATGGACCGCGACCGTCGATCCGGTCAGCGCCGAGAAGAAATACATCTCCGACACGCAGCTCAATACAGACGATTGGCTCGACATCAACGTCCCGAAGCCGTGGGAAGAAGCCGGCATTGAGTCGCTCAAAGATTTCGATGGACTCGTCTGGTTCCGTCACGAGATCGACATCCCGGAAACATGGGCAGGTCAGGATTTGTCGCTGGTGCTGTCGGTCATCAACGACACCGACATCGTGTGGCTGAACGGCAAGTTGATCGGCTCAACGCAGCTTCCGGGAATTCGCCGGTATTTGATGAATCACGAGCACGTTCGGCCCGGAAAGAATGTGCTCGTCGCGGCGGTCTTGAACCACAAAGGACCGGGAGGGTTTTGCTCCGCTCCGACCAACATGGCGCTGCACCCAGCCATCAATCCGGGCGACCGGCGAATGAAGCTGGCCGGGACATGGAAAGCCAATCCCTCCGTTGCAATCGCCGATTTGAAGACCCCGTTCCCGACGCCGCAGGTCTCGCACTACAAGATGATCTCGTCGCTCTCCAACGGAATGATCGAGCCGCTGACGCCGTTCGCGATCAAAGGAGCGTTGTGGTATCAGGGCGAAGCAAACGGTCCCTTCTGGCTGCAATATCGCCGCCTCTTGCCAACACTGATCGCCGACTGGCGCAAGCGATTCGAGGTCGGCGAATTTCCATTCCTGATCGTGTCGCTGGCCAACCTCAACGCGCTCCAAACAAAACCGGTCGAGCCTGGTTGGGCCGAAATCCGCGAGTCGCAATGGCGCACGGTGCGGCGCGTGCCGAACACGGGACTCGCGATGACGATCGACATCGGCGATCCGACGAACATTCACCCGCGCAACAAACAAGAGGTCGGCCGCCGCCTGTCGCTCGTCGCGCGGCATCTCGTGTACGGCGAAAAAGACCTCGTCTACTCCGGCCCCGAATTCACTGAGATGCAGACCGAACTGCCGAAAGGGGACAAGATCCGCCTGTACTTCAAACACATCCACGGCGGCCTGACGATTAAGCCCGGCGACGAGAAGCTCACCGGCTTTGTGATCGCCGGCACCGACAAGAATTTCGTCTTCGCCGACGCCGTGATCGAGGGTGACACGATCGTCGTGTCGTCTCCCGAAGTCCCCTTACCAAAATACGTCCGCTACGGCTGGGCCTGGAACCCGCTGGTCAACCTCTACAACAAGGCAGGACTCCCCGCGATCACGTTTCGCACCGACGAATGACGACCGAGCATCCCACAACAAGAAAGTCTGAGCCCCCGGATGGAATGCCTCGCCGATGAAACTCAGGCGGTTGCTGAATACACTGCCGTGACTTCGATTCTTTCTTTGCGTCCCTGATTCCAGACGGACTGGCCTGAGCGTGCTCACTCCGCAGCATCGCCAAGAACTGTTGTCGCGAGCGTACGTGGCGGCGATTGCTGCCAGCGTCGGAATGAACTTTTCGACGCGCGATTTCGATTACGGCATCGACCTGACGCTGCATGAAGTAACCACTCGCACGAATCCCAGCACCGGAAAGAAGCGGCTCGTCGAGTCAGGACGAACGCTCGACCTCCAAATTAAGAGCACGACGATTGCACTCCCGGATCAGGAGCACATCGCGTACGACCTCGACGTTGATGGCTATGACGACTTGCGGGACGAGCGTGTCCAGACGCCGCGAATTCTTGTGCTCCATGTTCAGCCCAGCGAGGAAGCCGATCGCGTCCACCAGACACACAGCGAATTGAAACTGGGGGCTGTTGCTATTGGGTTTCGCTGAAGGGGCTTGGTCCAATCACCAACACAGCGACGACCCGCATCAAGATTCCTCGCTCCCAAGAATTCTCGGCGTTCAATTGAAGCAGATCATGGCACGCATCAATCAAGGAGAGGTAAGCGTCCGGCGGATCACATTGGTCCGATGCGTCACTCAGGCCGCCAGCGATTGGGAAGCAGGTTGGTTAGGTTGGCAGGCTCGGTGGTGGGAAGACGGCGAAGCACGTCGCGGAGATAGGCGAATGGATCGAGGTGGTGTCGG
>CAMDDX010000388.1 GCA_945893075.1 Planctomyces sp. SH-PL62
TGCAATACGATTTGCTGCTTCTCGCTGATCTGTATTCTTGCGGCCGTCCCTGGCATGGCTTGACCTCCCGCCTCAAAATCGAAGACTGACGGGAGATATGCAATTTTCCGTTTTCATGAAACCCCGTTTCCGAGATGTGGCACTAGCCCCGGTTTGTGTCATCCGAACCGGGGCTAGCGCCCTGCGGCTCATTGCTGGCGTGTGGCGAAACAACACGGAGCTTTCTAACTTAGCGTTCCACCGCTGAACTCATTTGGATTTCACAAACATTTCACCACGAGAGGGCATTATGTCACGTGCATCGACCGAGACCCAGTTGACCGACACCCCTACAACGACGGCCGAAGAATTGCGGCTGACGGCGGCTCATACCCGGAAAGAGGACTGGCAGCGCTGGGGCCCGTACCTCTCCGAGCGGCAGTGGGGGACGGTGCGCGAGGACTATTCGCCACATGGCGACTCGTGGGGATCCTTTCCGCACGATCAGGCGCGCAGCCGCGCGTATCGCTGGGGCGAAGACGGGCTGATGGGGATCAGCGATCGGCAGGGGCGGATGTGCTTCGCGCTGGCGCTGTGGAATGGCCGCGATCCGATCTTGAAGGAGCGGCTGTTCGGGGTGACCGGGCCGGAAGGAAATCACGGCGAAGATCCCAAGGAGTTGTACTACTACCTCGATTCGACTCCGACGCACTCTTACATGAAGGCGCTCTACAAATATCCGCAGGCCGAGTACCCCTACGAGCGATTGCTCGACGAGAATCGCAGACGCTCGAAGACGGAGTTGGAGTTCGAGTTGGTCGATACCGGCATCTTCGACGACAACCGTTACTTCGACGTCGTGGCCGAGTACGCGAAGGCCTCGCCGCAAGACATCTTGGTCCGCGTCACGATCCACAACCGCGGCCCGGAGGCGGCGACTCTGCATGTGCTGCCGACACTTTGGCTGCGCAATACCTGGTCGTGGACCGGCCATGACGAAACCACGGAGAGTCTGCCGGGGATGAAGTATCAGGCGGACGGAATCGTTGCCGCGTGGCACGAGGCATTGGGAGAGTATTCATTGGCGGCGGATGATTCGGTGAGCAAACCAGAATGGCTCTTCACCGACAACAACACGAATCAGGAACTGCTCTATGGAGTGTCCAACAACGGCCAGTATGTGAAGGACGCGTTTCACGAGCGGGTGATCAAGGGCAATCTTGACGCGGTGTCTCCGGAGAAAGCCGGTACGAAGTCGGCGGCTTGGTACGAATTGCGGGTGGCGCCGCACTCCTCGCAGGTCGTCCGCATGCGGTTCACTCTTAATCGAGAGAAGACCTGGACTCCTCAGACGGCGTTCGGGGCGGCGTTCGACCAAGTCTTCGCGACTCGACTGCGCGAGGCCGATGAGTTCTATGCCCAGAAACTTTACCGCGAGTATTCGCCGGAGGCGGCCCGCGTCGCTCGGCAAGGTTATGCGGGGTTGCTGTGGACGAAACAGTTCTATCACTACGTCGTGCCGCAGTGGCTCAAAGGGGATGAAGGGCAACCGACTCCTCCGGAGTCACGAAAAAAAGGCCGCAATCGCGATTGGCCGCATCTGTTCAACCGCGATGTGATCTCGATGCCCGACAAGTGGGAGTATCCGTGGTACGCCGCCTGGGACTTGGCGTTTCACATGGTCCCGTTCGCGCGGCTCGACGGTGAATTCGCCAAACAGCAACTGCTGCTGTTCCTGCGCGAGTGGTACATGCACCCGAACGGTCAATTGCCCGCCTACGAGTTCGGGTTTGGCGACGTGAATCCCCCGGTCCATGCCTGGGCCTGCTGGCGCGTCTACAAACTGACCGGCAAACCTGGCAAACGCGACCGCCTCTTTCTCGCACGAGCGTTTCAAAAGCTGTTGCTGAACTTCACCTGGTGGATCAACCGCAAGGATCTCGAAGGGAACAACATGTTCGGCGGCGGGTTCCTCGGTCTGGACAACATCGGCGTGTTCGACCGCTCTCAGCCGTTGCCGACGGGTGGCAGTTTGCAGCAAGCGGACGGGACCGCGTGGATGGCGTTCTTCTGCTCCACAATGCTGGCGATCGCGCTGGAGTTGGCATCCGAAGATCCGAGCTACGAGGATATTGCCTCGAAGTTCTTTGAGCACTTCGTCGCCATCGCCGACGCGATGAACACGCTGGGTGGCAGCGGCCTGTGGGACGAGACCGACGGCTTCTATTACGACCAGCTCAAGATCGGAGACCACGGCCAGCCAATGCGGATTCGCTCGGTGGTCGGCATCATCCCGCTGTTCGCGGCCGAAATTCTCGATCCGAAGACGCTCGATAAGCTCCCTGGCTTCAAGCACCGCATGAAGTGGTTCCTGAACAACCGCAAAGACCTCGCGAAACAGATCACCATCTGCGAACGAGACCCGGCGGCGGTGGACGCCAAACACAGTCGCCTGCTGCTGGCGATTCCGTCGCGGGAACGCTTGCGACGTGTGCTGCAACGAGTGCTCGACGAATCCGAATTCCTGTCTCCTTACGGTTTGCGGGCGCTGTCCCGGACGCACTCGGCAAATCCATTCGTTTTCAACTCTGGCGGCCAAGAACTGCGAGTCGATTACGTCCCCGGCGAATCGAACACGGGCATGTTCGGCGGCAACTCAAATTGGCGCGGGCCGATTTGGTTCCCCGTCAATTACCTGCTGGTCGAAGCGTTGGAACGTTATCACCACTTCTACGGTGACGACTTCAAAGTCGAATGCCCAACCGGCAGCGGCGTCTTGATGACGTTGAAAGAAGTCGCCACCGAGTTATCGCGCCGGATGTCGAACCTCTTCCTCCCCGACGCGGAGGGACGCCGGCCCTGTCACGGCGATGATGCCCGCTATCAGAACGATCCGCATTGGAAGGATCTCGTGCTGTTCTACGAATACTTCCACGGCGACACCGGCCGCGGCTGCGGAGCCTCGCACCAAACCGGCTGGACGGCGCTGGTCTTGCGATTGTTGAAGTAACGTAAGGACGGGGTCGGGAGTCTTTTTCAGGTCGGCCTTATCCACGTCACGACTTTGAAAACGTGTGAGGCCGACCTGAAAAAGACTCCCGACCCCTTGGCGTTCCCCGAACACCGCGTCAGACTCCGCCCGTCTTTGCCGCAGTTTTGATAGCCTCACGGACGAAGCGATGCCCGAACAAATTATTCACACGCATCCGTTGCCCAACGGATTGACGGTCGTGATCGAGCCGATGTTGGATGTGCAATCGGCGGCGTTTTGCTTTCTGATCCCTGGCGGCAGTGCCTTCGATCCGGCTGGTCAAGGAGGCACGGCGGCGGCCCTGACCGATTGGATCACGCGCGGAGCGGGTGACCTCGACAGCCGCGACTTGTCGAATGCCCTCGACAACCTGGGGGTGCAGCGGAACGAGAGCACCGGGCTGAATCACATCGCCTTCACCGCCGCGACGCTGGGCGAGAATGTTCCCGCCGCGCTGGCGCTTTACGCGGACATCATTCGCCGCCCGCAATTGCCGGAAGAAGAATTTGAAGGGGCGATCGCGGGGATCGAACAATCGTTGCGAGCGATCGAAGACGAGCCACAGCGCAAATTGATGATCGAACTTCGTCGCCGTTGCTATGACGCGCCGTGGGGATTGCCGACGGAAGGTTCGCTCGAAGAATTGCCTCGCCTCACCGCGAAGTCGGTGCGGGCGCACTGTGATCGTTGCCTGCGTCCGAATGGGGCGATCTTGGGGATCGCCGGTCAAATCGATGTTCCGCACACGCTGGACTTGGTCGCGCAGTTGTTTGGCGATTGGGGAACAAAAACGGAGCCGTCGATGGTTACTGGTCCGCGCGGTGAGCGGATCGGGCACATCGCTCACGATTCCACTCAGATGCACATCGGCATCGCCTACGACGGGATCGAGTACTCGCATCCCGATTACTACAAAGCGTGGGCGGCGGTCGGAGTGCTCAGCGGCGGCATGAGCTCGCGGCTCTTCACCGAGGTCCGCGAACGTCGCGGTTTGTGTTATTCGGTCAGCGCGTCGCTCAACAGCCTGCTGCACGAGGGGCGAGTTCTCTGCTACGCCGGCACGACGGTCGAGCGTGCTCAGGAAACGTTCGACGTCACGTTGCACGAACTCCAGCGTCTGGGGGACGGCATTGAGTCGCATGAACTCGAACGCTGCAAAGCCCGCGCGAAGAGTTCGCTGATCATGCAGCAGGAATCGACCACCAGCCGCGCAACGTCCATCGCTCGCGACTGGCATTTTCTGAAACGCATTCAAACGCTCGACGACATCCGCCGGGACATCGACAGCCTGACGGTTGAGGGCGTGCTGGACTACGTGCATCAGCATCCGGCGCGCGACTTCACCGTGCTGACGATCGGACCGAATCCGTTGAAGATGCCGTAGGTCAGCCTTTCCAGGCTGACTCGAATCGTCACCAATTCCCAACCGGGTCAGGCTGGAAAGCCTTTCCTACGAGATGCCATGAAATTCCATCAGACAAAACTCGCCAACGGTTTGACGGTGATTGCGGAACTGAATCCGGCGGTGCATTCCGCCGCGCTGGGTTTCTTCGTCCGCACGGGGTCGCGCGACGAAACTGCGGCCGTTTCGGGCGTCAGCCACTTCCTCGAGCACATGGTCTTCAAGGGAAGCGAGAAGTACTCGGCCGACGACGTCAATCGCATCTTTGATGAGGTCGGAGCCAAGTACAACGCGGCCACCGCGGAAGAAGGAACGTTGTTCTACGGAGCGGTCCTGCCCGAATACTTGCCGCAAGCGTTCGATCTGTTCGCGAACATCTTGCGACCTTCGCTGCGGCAAGCGGACTTCGACATGGAGAAGAACGTCATCCTGGAAGAGATCGGGATGTACGACGACCAGCCGAGCTTCACGGCCTACGAAAACCTGATGCAGACGCACTTCGCGGGGCATCCGCTGGGGCAGAGTGTGCTCGGCACCAAAGAGAGCATCACTGCGCTGACGTGCGAGCAGATGCGCGAGTATCACCACAGCCGCTATCTCGCCGGCAACGTCGTGCTGGCGGTCGCGGGGAATACGGATTGGTCGCAAATCGTCGCGTTGGCCGAGCAGCATTGTGCTCACTGGCCGGCGGGGACTTGCAGCCGAGCCACGCATGAAGCGAAACCGGTGGGCGGCCTGAAGGTCATCGCTCGTCCGAAGAGCCAACAAGAACACATCATGCAGATGACTCCCGCGCCGTCGGCTCAGAACCGGTTGCGATACGCGGCGGAGATTCTGTCGGTGATCGTCGGCGACTCCAGCGGCAGCCGGTTGTTTTGGGAGTTGGTCGATCCCGGTCTCGCGGAAGCGGCCGATCTGGACTTCACCGAATACGACGGCAGCGGCAGCTACATGACGTACTTGTCGAGCGAACCGGAAGCGATCGCGGAAAATCTCGCACGCATCCACGCGATCTACGCGGAAATCAATCGCGACGGCATTCGCGAAGACGAACTCGAGATGGCCAAGAATAAAGTCTCCTCGCGCGTCGTGCTGCGCAGCGAGCGGCCGATGGGTCGGCTGTCGTCGTTGGGCGGCAACTGGATCTATCGCGAAGAATTCCGCTCGGTGGCTGACGATCTCGCCACGCTGCGCGGGATCACAAGTCGCGACGTTCGCGAGTTGCTGGACGTCTACCCGCTGGGAGCCACAACCACGGTCGCAGTGGGACCACTGGAATCGCTCGCGTAATTCCCTGGAGTGCTCCGGCTTGACGGAGCCCTCCATTCATTGCGGTCTGTTGGCGGCGAGCGGGCATTGGCCGTCATCGTGAGTGTCGCCGATTCGCTCCGCTGTTCCACGAGCAAGCTCAATGGCCATTCACATCGCTTGCCGTTAGGAATGGAGGGCGGCGTCAAGCCGCCGCACTCCAGGGTTTACCGCGTGACGCCGACGGAGAAGTTGAAGACGCGAGTGTCGTCGAAGCTCTCTTTGAGAATCGGGAAGCCAAAGTCGATGGCGATGGGAGCCGGACCCATCAGTGGGATCGTCACTCGCAAACCGGCACCGACCGTCAACCGCATATTCTTCAGGCTGACACTGGTCGCTTCGACGGTGCCGAAGTCGGTGAAGCCCACGACGCCCAGCGATTCATCGGCGGTGACCGGGATCAAATACTCGGCACCCCCCAGCATCATCCATCGGCCACCGACGCGGACCCGGCCATCGACCGGGCTGACACCGCGA
>CAMDDX010000389.1 GCA_945893075.1 Planctomyces sp. SH-PL62
TGTTGAGGGATTCCTTCGTGGCCGTTCATCAACAACAGTTTCAACTGCTGATCGCGGATGACGATGCTCAGTTCCGCGAGGTGTTGCGTGCGCTGCTAGAGCCGTTCTTCACGCTGCTGGAAGCCTCGTCGGGCGAAGAGGCCCTGGAGATCGTCGAGGGCGAACGGGTCGATTTGCTGCTGCTCGACATGCACATGGAGCGGCTGACCGGCATCGAGACCATCTTGTTGGTGAAGCTCATCGTGCCGGTCACGCCGTGCATCCTGATCACCGCCGACGCGACCGAAGAACTGGTTCGCGAGGCGACCGATGCCGAGGCGTACTCCGTCCTGAAGAAGCCGGTCCGCAAGGCGGATCTGTTGCAGGCGGTGGATGCCGCGATGGTCGCCACTTATCGCAGTTCACCCTTCCAGGCCGGGCCTAACGCCGTTTGACCGATGGCTCTCCCGATTGACGTTCATCGGTTCAGACCGATAGAAAGATGTCAGTGGGCGAACTCGGTTAGGAAGGCGCGATATGGCAGCGGTGACTTTCCAGATCCTCGAAGGCATGGAGCGCGGCCGCGTATTCGCGGACGTCAGTACGCCGTTTACGATCGGCCGCGAGGAAGACAACTCGATTCAACTCAACGACGAACGAGTCAGCCGCTTCCACCTCAAGGTTCAGGAGGACGCCGGCAAGGTGATCCTCACCGATCTGGAAAGCACCAACGGCTCGCGAGTCAACGGGGTGCCCACCACGATGCGCGTGCTGCAAGTTGGCGATCTGGTGTCGATCGGCCGCTGCTTGTTGGTCTACGGCAATCCTCGCGAGATCGGCGTGCGATTCCGATCCTCAGACTCACCGCCGCTCAAGAGGCTGCAAGAAGTCATCGACGGCTCGCATCCCGATGAGGACTCGGAGTACGTCGAACCGAGCGGCACGGTTGATCCCGGTTCGGCTCATCCATCCGACTGGAGCGACATGCTGGACTCCGCTGGCATGGAGCTGGCCTCTGCCACGCCGCCGGTCCCGGACACGTTTCGGCTGGCCCAACGCGCACAACTGGCCGACTTGGTCGCGTTCATTCATCAGCGCGTGGTCGTCTTCCTGCAATCCGGCCGCGAGCTGCAAGCCAATGACCCTTCCGGTCAGCGAGTCGTCAACGGCTCCGACTGGCAACAGCTCATCAGGTTGGAAATGCAGCTCGCGCGGATGATCCGCGAAGTCAGCGATCCTGACTGACGGCCACTTCAGACTCAACCGCCGCGCCGCGACAATCCGCACGCCTCGCGAGCGCGATTGAGCACCTCTTGGGCTTTGACTCGCGCCCGCTTAGCTCCGGCCTGCAAGACGTCTTCAATACTGTTCGCATTGGCCGCCAACTTCTCGCGTCGTTCTCGCGCCGGTCCGATGAAGGCGTCCGACGCTTCAAACAGCGCCTGTTTGGCCTCGCCGTAGCCCATGCCGCCCGCCCGATACCGATTCGCCAGCTCCGCCTGTTGTGCTTCCGTCGCGAACAGTTTGTAGAGCGTGAAAACAGCGCAGGTCTCTGGGTTCTTTGGAGCCTCAACAGGAGTCGAATCGGTTTTGATCGACATAATCTTCTTGCGGAGCTTCTTCGCGTCCTCGAACAACTCGATCGTGTTGCCGTAGCTCTTCGACATCTTTTCGCCATCGGTGCCGACAACCTTCGCGGTCTCCGCCATGACACGCGCGTCCGGCAATACGAATACGTCCCGCTGGTACGTCAGATTGAATTTGATGGCCACATCACGAGTCACCTCGATGTGCTGTACCTGATCGACTCCAACCGGCACAACGTTGGAGTCATACAACAGAATGTCAGCCGCCATCAGCACCGGGTACGAGAACAACCCCGCATCCGCCGACAATCCTTTTGCCAATTTGTCTTTGTAGGCGTGACACTTTTCGAGCAGGCTCATCGGCGTCAGTGTCGTCAGCAACCACATCAACTCGGTCACTTCGGGGATGTCCGATTGCCGAAACAGCGTCGCTTTGGCGGGATCAAGTCCCAGCGCCAACAGGTCGAGAGCCGCGTCACGCGTGAAGCCTCGCAAGGCCACCGCGTCGCGGATCGTCGTCAGCGCGTGCAGGTCGGCAATGAAATAAAACGCCTGCTCGTTGTCCTGCAAAGCGATGTATTGCCGGATCGCTCCGAAGTAATTGCCCCAGTGAAACCGGCCAGTCGGCTGAATGCCGGAAAGAACTCGCATGAATGATCCTCACTTCTGGCAACCGCTCCGATTGGGCAATTGCAACGTCCCGATCAGTTCGGTGACTCGCTGGCAGCCTTGGGATTTCACCACCTCGGCCAGTTGATCGACCAGCCGAGAAGCCAGCGTCGGGTCGTAAAAATTCGCGGTCCCGATCTGCACGGCGGTCGCGCCTGTGATGAGAAACTCCATGACATCGTCGATCGACTGAATCCCGCCGACACCGATGATCGGCACCTTCACCGCTTGCGAAACTTGATGCACGATCCGCAACGCCAGCGGCTTGATCGCCGGCCCGCTGAGACCGCCCAGCACATTGCCAAGAATCGGCTTTCGCTTTTTCCAATCAACGGCCATGCCCTGAAACGTGTTGACGAGCGTGACCGCATCGGCACCGGCCTCGGCGGCAGCGGCGGCGATGTCCACCACGCGAGTCACGTTGGGTGTCAGCTTCGCGATCAACGGCAGATCGCAAACGGCGCGCACTTCCGAGACGACTTGCGACGTCAGTTTCGGTTCCGTGGCGAAGTCGACCCCGCCGCTGACATTCGGGCACGAGATGTTGAGCTCAACCGCTGCGATTTCTTTGTACGGATTCAACCGCTTGGCCATCTGGCCGAACTCGGCGATGTCGTGCCCAGCGATGTTGACGATGATCGCCGTGCCCAAGCCGAGCAGATAGGTCAGATGCTTATCGAGGAACGCCTCGATGCCGTCGTTGTCCAATCCAATCGAGTTCAGCAAACCGGACGCGGTCTCGACCGTTCGCGGAGGCGGGTTGCCGATGCGCGGCAACGGCGTCACGGTCTTTGGAATGATGCCGCCGAGTCGAGCGAACTCGGCGAAGGACTGCATCTCGCGCGCATACCCGAACGTTCCTGAAGCAACCAGGATCGGGTTGCGCAAGTGGAGTCGGTTCAGAGTGACTTCGAGTGGGTTCACGCCATGAAATTTACTGGTGAACCCAACTCACGACCAGCAAGCAACCATCAGCCGGAACGCGCTAGCGTCCGGTTTGCCGTTAGCTCTTAAGTCCGAACCGGACGCTAGCGCGTTCCGGCTGATTGATTCGCCGCCTACATGCTTCAGATCACGCCGCCGTGAGTGCGGTACGGCGTCTCTGTGTCGGGAATATCCAGGAACCAAATGCGTTCCCAGATCTCGTTGATCATCCGCAGGTTTTCGGACATGTAGACCAACTGCCGTGCGCGGATGGATCGTTCGGCCGAGTAAATCGGGACGATGCATCCAACATGCAGTGCGGTGGTGGCCAGCAGCAGGCCGAGACAGACGAGTTTTCGCATGATGTCCTCCCTGACATCGAGTATTGGCGAAGGAACCGAGGGCGACGTGTTTGGCAGAGCAATCCGTTAGGGGACTGAGGTCGGTGGGGCGTTGGAGGGGGGGGCTTCACCACGAGCTTTCGCAGCTTCAGCCATTTCCAACATCCGGACCTTTTCTTCCATCTCCTTGCCGGGCTTGAACGTGACGACGTACTTCTCCGCCACGTCCACCCGTTCTCCCGTTCGTGGATTGCGAGCCTTGCGGGCCGCTCTTTTTTTGACTTCAAAGACTCCAAAATTCCGAAGCTCGATCCGGCGTTCCTCGACCAAAGTATCCACAATGGCGTCGAAAGTTTGCTGGACGATTTCCTTCGTCTTCAACTGAGTGAGACCAATTTTATCCGAGATGGTTTTGACGATCTCTTTCTTGGTCACGACGGAAGTCTCCTAGCTCAGAGTCACCGATCCGCGGCGGATGTTACAGCCCTTGAACGGGTCGCAACGGTATTCACAAACTCGATTTAGTGTCAAGTCGCGGATCGGAACTCAGCGTCAGGAGGTCTCTCGTTCTCAGCTCGGACAAGCCGCGCCGAGGACTCCCTAATCCTTTTCGGCCCTTTCTGATCGTCAACTTCAATCCAATCCGCAAAATCGGCAAAGTTTGACTCTTTGAGCCAGTCGATCCAGAGTCTCTACAGTTCCAACTGGCTGGCTTGGGACTCGATCACTTCCAGCGGAATCAGCGGCCCTTGGCCGGCTCCGGGGCAGGTCTGCCGCATCTTTTCCCAAGCGTCTTGGCTGCGCAAGTTGCTACGCCAAAAAGGCCAGGTACGGCACTGCGTCGGGCGAGCCGAGTAAACCGTGCAGCGTCGAGTCGCCGGATCGAGAAACGTGCAGTCCCCATTGGCGAACTCGGTCAGAGACAGATTGGCCCCGACCAGCCGGGTGTGAAAAATCTTGATCTCTCCGACAGACTGTTTCCGGAACTCGGCGATCTGGGCGATCTCGGTCTCCGAGACCCAAACGTATCCGGCTGGTCCGGTGCAGCAATTTCCACAGCCGGTGCAGCTAAACTGCAGCCCGTCCTTGTACCAAGGTTCGTCGCTCATGCGAGGCAGTCTACGGAGGGGGCAATAGTGACTCAATCAGTCGGCGGAATCGTCCTTTGCGGCGGCCAAAGTTCCCGCATGGGGCGACCTAAGTTAACGCTCCCGTTTGGGGACGAACTCATGCTGCCACGGATCGTGCGAATTCTTCGCTCGGTCGTCAGCCCCGTCGTCGTCGTCGCCGGACCAAACCAGGAAGTCCCCTCCTTGCCGGACGACGTGCGAGTGGTCCGCGACGAACAAGAGCATCTCGGCCCGTTAGCCGGCATCGAGGTCGGCCTGAGATCACTCCGAGAAGTCGTTTCAGCGGTCTATGTCTCATCGTGTGATGTCCCGCTGCTGCGACCAGAATTCATTACCGAGATGATTCGCCGATTGGGCTCCCACGAACTAGCAGTCCCGCGCGAAGGGAAATTCCATCATCCGCTCGCGGCGGTCTATCTCACGTCATTGGCCGAGCGTGTCCATCAGCTTGTGGCAGACCAGAGGCTGCGACCGTTGTTCTTGATCCAGTCCTCGGATGCAGTCGAAGTTCCCGTGGAGGAATTGATGACTGTGGACCCGGAGTTACATTCGCTTCGCAACTTGAACCGGCCGGAAGACTACGAAGAGGCGCTGCGGTTAGCAGGTTTGATTGAGCAGCGACCAAGCGGCGAAGCCGCAAAGTAGCCGAGTCACTCCGTGACTCGGCGACTTTGCTTGCATCGCAACTGCTCCTCCCTAAGATGTCGCCCCTTCACCGAGCCGAAGTGGCGGAATGGCAGACGCGCAGGATTCAAAATCCTGTATCCTTTACTGGGTGTGTGGGTTCGACTCCCACCTTCGGCACTCTTCGCAAGCGTTCTAAAGAACCTCGGCTCGTCCGGGGTTTTTGCGTTTCTGGTGGTGGCGGTTTTCGGGTCCGTGGATTGTGATGCCGGTGGCTCGGTGTAATCTGATCGCGACCTGTGACGATTCACCGTAGCCTGACTCTCCGAGTCGGGAGTTTTCTCGCAGGCTTCCCGACTCGGAGAGTCAGGCTACGGACTTCGCGGATCGCCTCTCCTGGGAGCAGCGAATGAAGCCACGCATTTTCATATCGGCGGTCACGTCCGAGTTTGGGACGTCGCGGCAGCTCGTGGCGAATGTGTTATCGCGGCTGGGATATGACCCAGTCTGGCAGGACATCTTCGGGACCGAGTCGGGCGATCTGCGGCAGGTTCTGCGAGAGAAGATTGACGACTGCGAGGGCCTGATTCAGCTCGTCGGCCGCGGCTACGGGGCCGAGCCTCCCTCGGTAGACGAAAAATTCGGTCGCGTCTCGTACACGCAGTTTGAATTTCTCTATGCTCGTGTACGAGGCAAGAAGACGTGGCTGATCTTCGCGGACGAAGGTTGTACGCGCGACCGGTCTCTGGACGAGTTGGATCTCCCATCGCGAACCCACGTGGCAAGCGACGTGGCCGACGCTGCCAGCGTCGGTTCGGATGCTGGCAGCATCCGCCACGATCATCCCGATCCGGCGGCCTATCAAGCCGAACGCCGCGCGTTGCAGGAGCAGTGGCGTCAGCTTTGGAAAGTCGAAAGCCATCTGTTTCACG
>CAMDDX010000390.1 GCA_945893075.1 Planctomyces sp. SH-PL62
TGCTCTCAGACGAATCCGCATTCCGAAAATTAGCCGCGCGGCGCTAGTCCCGGTTCATGCCGTGTAACCGGGGCTAGCGCCGCGCGGCTAATTTTCGGAATGCGGATGGTTCCTTCTTTGTGACTTTTTGTGCTTCTCGTGGCCATGAATGCTGTGATTGAGTTTGGATTCTGCCGGCCGCTTTACAAGTCAGTCCTTTGAGGCCGCGAGTCGCAACCGTTCCAGGTCGGATGGTTTTTGACTGAATGACGCAACGGGGTCGGGAGTCTTTTTCAGGTCGGCGTTTGGCTCTGCGGCAATCAATCGCGATCAGATATTCAATGGCCGTTCAACCGACCTGAAAAAGACTCCCGACCCCTTTCCGCTGGGCGATCATTTCAAGGCGTCCGCCGTGAGACGCACTTCGCCGAAATCCGTCTCGCCCACCGAGACACGGATTGTGACCTTGCCGCGCTTCCACGATTCCGCCTGGCCGCCGCGAGTCACCTCTTGCACGTAGCCCGGTAACTCGTGCCACACGACGAAGGTGTGCTCGCCGATCGGAAGAGTTTTCATCTCGAAGCGGCCGTGCTCGTCGGTCACGGCGACATACGGATGATCCTTCACCACCAGCCAGCCGGTCATCCACGGATGAATTGCGCACTGCACCTGCGCCGGTAATCGCTCGGCTAGTTTGAAGCGCGGCCGCTCAGACGATTTTCCAGCGGGGGTCAAAGCATTGAACGGATCGTTCTTATCCAGCCCTGCCGCCGTGTTGTGATCGACTTGGTCCGGGTTCTCGATCAGCAACGTCTGCCCGGTTCGCAGCACGCAGATGTGCGGATCGAACCGGCAGCCCTTGTTCGCCAGCTTGATCTGCGCCATTGCGGATTCGTCGTAAGAGGGATGAATCGCGACCTTCTCACCCGGCTTGACGTCGAGCCAGATCACGACGTTCGCGATCCCACGGTCTTCGCGATGGACCACCAGTTTCTCGGAACGCGGCTCGTGCTTGCCGCAGAACTCGACATCTTTGTTGATCTGCAACTTCGGCTGTTCCGGCAGCGGACCAGCGAGCACAAAGCGGCCCTTCAACGATCCCCAGTCCGCAGCGTTCGTCGCGGTTGAAGTCAGCGCGATTACCAATGTCGCCCAAACGGCTTGGCAGATAGATCGTCGTGTCATCGCAACGTGTCTCCTTCACAACATTTCGTAGCCTGACTCTCCGAGTCGGGACGACTGAGACCAAACACCCGACTCGGAGAGTCAGGCTACGTTTTCTAACCGCCTCTACCGCGGCTTATTGATGCGGTACTTGCGGAGCTTGCTGAAGAGCGTGCTCCGCGGAATGCCCAGCGCGCGAGCCGCCTCCGCTTTGTTCCCGCTGGCCGCTCGCAGCGCATCTTCAATCGCTTCACGTTCCGCGAACTCGTCGAGCATCCCACGTCCGATTGCCGATGCACCGACCACGATCGGTTCTTCGACACGCTCACGCCCGCTTCCGCCGCGCGGCTTCGGCTCCGTGAATGATCTCGGAGAAACCGACTTCGCGGGATGATTTCTCCCTTCGAGAACCTCACGCGGCAGGTCGTGCAAAACAATGCTCTCCCCTTCCGCCAACACGACCGCGCGTTCGAGGACGTTCTCCAATTCGCGAATGTTGCCCGGCCACGAATATCGCTTGAGCGCGTCGAGCACATCGTCGTCAATCTGCTTGATCGGCTTGCTGAGCCGCTGCGCGGATCGCTTCAAGAAATGTAGCGACAGTTCATGAATATCTTCTTTCCGCTCCGCCAGCGTCGGCAGCGCGATGCTGATGACGTTCAGCCGATAGAACAAATCCTCGCGGAACTTCCCCTCGGCAATCAGCCGTTTCAAGTCTTGATGTGTCGCCGCGATCAGCCGCACATCCACCTGCACCGTGCGTGTGCCGCCGACTGGCTCGAATTGCCGCGTCTGTAATACTCGCAACAACTTGATCTGTGTCTCCAACGAGATGTCGCCGATCTCGTCCAAGAACAACGTGCCGCCATTCGCCGATTCGAATCGCCCCACGCGGTCTTTGTGTGCTCCGGTAAATGCCCCTTTGACGTGCCCGAACAGTTCGCTTTCCAGCAAGCTGGGGGACAATGCCGCGCAATGCACACCGATCATTGGCCCGTTTCGCCGCGAACTGTTGGTGTGAATGGCATGCGCGAGCAGTTCCTTTCCCGTGCCGCTGGGACCAGTCACCATCACGGAGGACTCGCTCTGAGCCACTTTGCGAACCGTATCGAGCACTCGTTGAATCGCCGGGCTGCTGCCGATGATGTGCCCGCGCTCAAAATCCTCGGCGGCCGGCTCCGGCTTCGGAGTGCCGCCAGCTTGCGTCGTGCGAATCTCTTGCTGAAGCATCGTGATCACGCGCCGCTGCTCGTCGATCTTCTCGACCTTCTGTTGCATCTCTTCGTTGACCCGCGAGAGATCCTGATGTGCCTTCACGCTGTGCAGAGCCACGCTGGTGATCTGCCCGAGTGCGTTGAGAAACGTCAGGTCTTCCGCGGTGTAAGTCGTCCCGTTTTGTTTGGGACCGAGCGCGACGACCCCCACCAAGTCGTTGTCGCTGTTGAAAGCGTACAACAACTCGGCACGCAGACTCCGCAATGTCTGCTGTGCCGACGACAGCCCGCTAAGCAATGGAGTCATCGAACGGGCGACCGCCGACTCAGACTGCAATGCCTGCATCAATTCGTCGTCGGCCACAATTTGTGCTGGCAAATCGGTAGCGCCCTCCGCGGCAATCAACTGAAAAGATGATGTTTCCCCATCTCGCAGATAGACCGCGATCCTCTCCGCTCGCAGCACTTCGCGGCAGGACCCAATCATCCGGTGTGCCAGCGTCTTTCTATCGACGACCCGCTCGACCGCTCGATTCATCTGCTGCAATGCTCGGTCGAGCTGATACTTCTCCCGATAAAAACGCCGATCGATCAACTGCTGGAGCCGATCCCGGCTCCACAACAGCATCGTGACAGCAACCGCGAGTACTGCTCCCAAGGTGATGACCTGCTGCCATCCGGGAAACGCTGGTCCGCCAGCGTTCCAGAAGTTCGCCGTCAAACCGCCTAGAGAGATCAATCCCGCAAACGCACCGGTCAATCCCAAGCTGACCGCGTAGTAACGCATCCCTTTGCTGACGATCTGATCGATCAGCATCAGCTTGAAGCGCAGGATCGCCACCGCGTAGGCCAACATGAACGACAGGCTCGCCAAAAACATGGCGACTCGCGCACGGCCCAAGGCGAACTCCACTTGGTCGAACAAGGCTAAGTACAGCGTGTACCCGACTGGAAACGCGCCGATGACGCCCCCCAAAAACATCCACTTCAATTGGTTGCGTTCGATGGGATTGGCCGTCCGCCAATAACCTTGAGCCAACGCCGTGAGCATCACCAAGAAGCATCCGGACGCGAACGTCAAATAGGCGTAGATGCCGTCTCGAAGTGTCACCAGTGATTTCAGAATCGACTCGGTCGCATCGGCCAAACCACTTTGGGCCAGCCAATGCGCGTAGCCCAACATGCCGATCATCCAAACGAAAGTGACCGTCGGCACCACATACAGCACGGCCAAGGCCGTGCGCGGGATTTGAGTCAACGGCCAAGTCCGGCGCGGGTAAGTCAAAAAGAAGTGCAGCGAAACGACCGGCACAAACAAAGCGCAGCCCACGAACGGCACATTCAAGGGGAGCGAACTCGCGACAATCCACCAATGAAACCCGCCGACAAACGCCCCCATCGTCACCACACACATCGCGAAGAACACACGCGCCGGTCGATCGAACGGGCGATGCCAGACCGCCAAGGCACCCACCGCCGTGATTCCCAGTTGCAGCAAGAACCAGATCAGCGTCAACAGCATCTCGTCCAGAGGCAACGATTGCACGAAGACCCAAGTGGTCTGCGGCACGTCGTCGTGAAGAAATGCCACCGCGATCAGTCGTTCGCCCGTTTCCAACTCCACGAGGCTGGGGAGAGGTTCGCGAACGAGGGCAGGATCGTCGCCCGAATTCAGCAATCCTCCGGGAGGAATCTGAGCACGTCTCAGGCGGCGCAGACTGCGGGAAAAATCGTTGAACGAGTGAATTGGCTGATCGCCGATGCGACGGAGCACGTCACCAACCACCGGCTGCGGACCACTGCAACGAATCCCTGGTACGTCTCGGACCACCATCCCCGACGCGGCCTGAGCGTCCGGGGCATCGGTCAACAAGACGCGAAGTCGCAGATCAGGAAACGTGGCGACATAGGCTAGAACAACGACACAATACAGCAGCACGACACTGCTGGAGATGGCCACCAGAACTTTATCTGACCACTGACGAGGACTCATTGTGGTTCTTCTCGGCGCTGAAAACGACGGTTTGAGCGCCGAACTTGTAAAATGATGGCGACCGACTCACAACGCACCGAGACAGCAATTCTTGAATTTCACAGGAGTTACGAGTTTATTGTTTCGGCGCTCACAATGAGCACATCGCTGGCACGTTCGATGCTTCTGGTTCCTGGCATCAACAAGCCCAGCCGAGGCCCTCAATGGTCAACGCTGGCCAAATTCGACTCGGGATGTTTGACGGTTTCTCTGAATACGGTCTGACCCACTCTGTACTCAGCGTTCAGCACGTCACATTTCCAAGTCATTGGCCAGTCTCCATTGAGGGCCTTTTTCTTTTCACTGGCAGAATCTGCCACCGCGCTCCGCTCACGTCATCGAGCACCCAGTCCTTCTCGATACGACTGGGAGATTTTCCCCAAGTTCGCTGATCGTCACGTCCGATACCTCTGGTACATCCCCCCATGTCGTCATGGAGGTGGGTCCGGTTTCATCGCCGGGCCTTCGAGATCGGAGTCGTTCAGGCAGGACAAGGACTATGCGCAGCCGCCTCGCAGTCTGCGTGCTTGGTGTTTGGAGCTTGTTGGCGTCAACCACGTCGCAGGCCCAGCCTCCCGGTACGATCGCGCCGCCGCGGATTTATGCTCCCGCGCCGTACGACGCTTCGAACTCATGGCCGGCCTGGGGCGTGCCCGCCTACGACAATTACGCCAATGCTCGCGTCCCCGCGGACGGTCAATACTGTCCCCCGCCCGGTCCTAACGGAGTGATCACCGAACAAATCTCCGGTGACCGAGGCTTTGATTATGAAGACACGCCGGTGGATCGTTTCCTGACCGCCGCGGCGAAGTCCACCTGGATTCGGCTCGAATACCTGTCCTGGGATTTTGAAGGTCCGGGTAATTCGTTGCTAGGTTCCCCCGTCGCGGGAATCGTCGATCCGTCGCAGCCGTTTCAAGCAACGATCGCTGGGCAACCTGCCACGGTTCAAGTTCCCACGACGTCCGCTCTGCGCTTTCGCAACCTCCAGGGTATTCGCGGCACGATTGGTCTACCGACCAGTGCGGGCACCTTTGAGGCCAACTACTTCGCGTTTAGTCGTTATCAAAATGGCCAATTCCTGGCCGTCGCACCGGCCCCGCCACTCGCGCCGGAAACTCAAATTCAATTTGCGACCAGTACGCGACTCAGCGGACAACCCAGCAACAACCTGTTTCTGTACGACAGCTCATTTGAGATTTTCCAGAACACTCAGATGTATGGTGCGGAGGCGAATTGGATTGCGAATTCGCCCTATGAAACGGGATTCGTGGTGCGGCCACTGGCCGGCTTTCGGTACATCAACTTTCAAGAACGGCTTTTCCAGCGCGGCACTTTCGACCAGCAAGGCTTGTTGTTTCCGGCGCTCGTCAGTGACATCAACTCGAATGTCGACAACCGCATCTATGCTCCGCAACTCGGCATGAGGTTTGAGTGGGTCGATCAGTGGTTCACGCTCGGCATCGAGCCGAAGGTGGCGTTCGGTGTGAATCAGTATGAAGCGTCTGTTCGGACGGATCGCCTCCGCAGCGCCGGCGACCCCACGGTCATCACGTCGGCCAACGGAAATCATTTCGCTCCGGTCGGAGACTTCTCGGTCTACGGAAAGATCCATCTGCGAGACAATTTCTCGCTGTTTGTCAGTTATCAAGTGATGGTCGCGAGCGGCATTTCGCGGCCGGCGGACAACATCTTCTACAACGACAATGGCTCGACGCAGCCCGCCGCGATCGTGGTGGACCCCAGCTTCCGAAGCATGGTCTGGCAGGGATTGACGGTCGGTGGCGAA
>CAMDDX010000391.1 GCA_945893075.1 Planctomyces sp. SH-PL62
GGCGAAAACATCATTCAGCGGCATTACGAGTTGGTTCAAGCAGGCAAGTTGCCGAAACGGATTCCGGCCTTGAAGACAGACGAATAAGGCGGAAGGCTACGGCACATGCGGATCATTGCAGGACAATTTCGTCGGCGAAAACTGTTGGCGAATCCCGGTCTGACGACTCGGCCGATTACTGACTTCGTCAAGGAGTCGCTGTTCACGAGGCTCGGTGATTGGATTGAAGGGCAGCGAGTCGCGGACATCTTCTCCGGCACGGGGACGATTGGACTCGAAGCCCTCAGCCGCGGCGCGGCGAGCGTCGTGTTCCTCGAAAAGGACCGGAAAGCGGTCGAATTGCTGAAACACAATGTCGCGTCGCTCGGCGAAGAGGCTCAAGCCGCGTGCTTGTGCTGGCGAACGGACATCTTCCGTTGCTCGTTCCGGCCGAAAGGGGACTCAGCCAAGTTTGTCCCATTCGACTGGATGTTCTTCGATCCGCCGTTCGTGATGATCGAAGAGTTGTCTCCCACGTCGGAGTTGTTTCGCGTCCTCAAGCAACTCGCCCGTGATGATGTCAGTTCGCCAGACACGCGGTTGGTCTTGCGGACGCCGGAAGAAGCGCAATTCGTCATGCCCGACGTTTGGGAACTGGCTCATCATTGGCCGTTCTCGCACATGGAGATCTACATCTATCGGAAGGCCAAGCTATTTGAGCCGGCAACTCTCGAAGAACAACCGGCATCAGTCGCCGAGCCTCTCGACGAGACTCCCATCGCAGCACCGGAGACCGAAGCATGAGTGTGCTTGACCGATTTCGGTTGGATGGCCAGCGGCTCTTCATCACCGGCGGCAGTCGCGGACTCGGACGAGAGATGGCACTCGCAATCGCTGACGTAGGAGCCGATGTCGTACTGGTCGGCCGCGACCGCGACAGTTTGGAAAAGACTGCTGCCGACATCCGGCAGCGCGGCCGAACCGCGAACATCTTGGTGGCCGATGTCGGCGTGCCGAGCGAATGCGAGCAAGTCTGCCAACAAGCCCTCGATCAGTTTGGGCCGTTTGACATTCTCATCAACAACGTCGGTGGCCGGCGAATCAACGTGCCGGTCGAGGAACAGACGCTCGAACAGTGGCAGCAGATTCTGGACATCAATCTGACGAGCACCTTTCTCTGCACGAAGCTGATTGGCGGGGCGATGGTGAAGCGTGGGCAAGGTGGCCGAGTCATCAACATTGCGTCGATCTCCGGCATGGTCGCCAATCGCGGAATCGGCGGACGCAGTTACGAAACCTCGAAGGCCGCCGTCATCCAGTTTACTCGAGCACTCGCGACCGACTGGGCACCGCATCGGATCACCGTCAATTCGATTTGTCCGGGCGGATTCATGACCGAGCCGAACGTCCGCTGGGCCGCTCAAAACCCAGCGATCATCGAGACATTCAAGCAGCAAATCCCTGCCGGCGACTTCGGCAAACCGGAGGATCTCGGCCCGCTGGCGGTGTATCTCGCCAGCGACGCCGCCCGCTATGTGACTGGAGCGGCCATCGTCATCGACGGCGGCTACACGTTGTGGTAGTAGCAGGCACGCTCCGTGTGCCGTCTGCCGAAGCTCAAGCCGATCGCACCGACGGCACACGGAGTGTGCCTGCTACTAATTCGCTACCAACCACACGTCGGGCGACTATACTGCCGCCCTTCCAAATTCCTGGATTTCAATTTCTTGCACCGCAAAGACCATCATGGCCGACTTCAACAAATTCGATCCGCGAGTCGATTCACTGGTTATCGAAACCAAGACCTTTTGGGACGCCGCCATCGGCAAACTCGCCGATGCCGACATGCACTGGTTGGCCGATGCCGTGCATCGCCATCCGGAAAAGGCGAGCAACGTCCAATACGAGCGGGCTCATACCGGCTTCACCCGGACGATCACCGTGACGGTCGCCGACATCGAGCGGCTGTACGACGAGAAAATGAGCGGCTGACCAACAAAAACGCCGCGGTGTGAACCGCGGCGTTGTGAGTGTCTGCCTGAGGGCCAGAGGCCGTCCAAGCTACTCCTTTTTCTCTTCTTTCTTCTCGGCGGGAGCGTCTTCCTTCTTGGCTTCTTCAGCCTTCGGGTCGTCCTTCTTCTCGCCAGCTTCGGCCGGTTTGTCTTCGGCCGGCTTCGCGGCTCCGGTGTCCACTTCAGGAGCAGCCGGAACGTCAGTTCCGCCACCCTTGGTCGAACCCGCTTCGCCGCCATTCGTTTTCGCGGGCGAGATCGGCTTGACCGGGGATGCGGGTTCGCCGCAGCCGATCGTCCAAATCGAGAGCCCCAATACGCTTACCAATACAGTCAACGCGGTCAGCTTCATGAAATTCCAGCCAAGTCTCATTGGCTGCTTCCTTTCGTGTGAGAACGATCAAACCATAACCCACTCGGCCGAACTTCCCAGTTCCTTGTTCCGCCGATTTTCGGGGGAATCAACCGGCGTCGGTTTGATCAATCCGCCAGCCGCCCGAAGCTTTCCAGCCAGGAAAGCGGGCGGATTAAACGTTCCCGCACCCTCGATTGCAACCGAACCGCTCGATCCGAACGGCCCTCTCCGGCCGAGCCTCCCTGCGACCGATGCGACCCTCCGAGTCGAGTCAGCACAATCGTCACGACTCGTAGGATGGGCACTCTTGCCCGTCCCGACCGACGAGGGACGGGCAAGAGTTCCGATCCTACGAACTTACCGAAACAGCCCGCTCCGCAGGACTTCCAGAGGATAGAACGTGTCTCTCCACCGCACGCCTCCCTGCCGCAGCGTAATCCAACCTGACCGCAGAAACGCGAATACGAATGCCAATCCCGAGGGCATTAGCATCGGGAATAGCCAGAACGAATGCCCGAAGAGCCAGGCAATCAATCCGTAAAGAAAGTGCGAAAGCACCGCCGCTGCGATGTAGCCGGTTCGAGCATCGCCCGCGAAGATCGCTCCAACCACCGGGCCGCAGATGACGAGCGAGATCATGCCGCACATCCACAGCAGTTGCACGACGGAATAGTTGGCTGACGCGAACGCGTTCTTCTCCAAACCGGTGATGCAGGCCCAGGCTCCCGATTGCCACCGGATGCTCAGTCCGTCACCCGCTCGCAGAATGCTGCACCGCGACCCCGATCGTTTCAGCATCTTTCCGAGCTTCACGTCATCCAAAATATCGAGCTTGATCGGCTCGAACTCACCCGCCCGCTCCAATGCCGACCGGCGGACGAGGTTGTACGCCCCGACCCCGCAGTACGCTCGCGGCCACCGAGTCGGAATCAAATACGGCTGAGTCCCCGCCGCGAAGATCAGCCCGAAGCACGCCACGAACGCCGCCTCGAGCATCCCCCCTGCCTCGATGTCTGGAAACAGCGGCAAGTGATCAACCCCGTGAGCAACCGCGAATCGCACCGCTCGTCGTAGCGTCTGCGGATCGTGAATGACATCGCCATCGGAGAAGAGCAACCACTCACCCTTTGACTGCTGAGTCCCAACCTGCAGCGCGTGGTTTTTGCCCAGCCAGCCCTCTGGCAACTCGGAGATGTGAATGACTCTCAGACGGGGTCGGGAGTCTTTTTCAGGCCGCTCATCCTGGGACAAGTTTTGAATGTTGTGAGTCGCGGCCTGAAAAAGACTCCCGACCCCTTCGCGTGCCAACCGGTCCATGATCGCGCCGGTCTCATCGCGCGAGCGGTCGTCGATCGCGATGATCTCAAAATCGGGATAGTCCGACGCGAGCAGCGACTTCAGCCCCGCTTCGACTTTGTGCCCCTCATCGCGAGCCGGCACGACCACCGACACTCGCGGCCAAGTCATCGGATCGGGCAGACGATCGGATTGCCGCTTCAACGACCGGCCAATCATCCACACGGTCGGCGCACCCGAGATGCCGGCCCAGATCGCGAACAGCAGCCAGCCCATTACCTCGATCGTCGTCTGCAAAATTGGCTCCAGCAGTTCGTAGTACCGCCTTGAGGCGGAATCAGAGAGAATTCGATTCGTGGATCGGAAATGCTATCGCCTAAAAGCGGAACTACGAACTCGCCCCCATCGTGTCTCATGCGACGAGCCCCTCAAGTGCTGCTGATCGTCACGTTTTTGGCCTTCTCGTGGTTGGCGATGATGGCCGTTCATGAGTTGGGGCATGTCGTCGGAGCCATCTGCACCGGAGCGACTGTCGAAAAACTGGTGCTGCATCCGCTGGCAATCTCGCGAACTGATGTCGTCAACAATCGGAATCCGTTGGTCGTGATTTGGTCGGGGCCAGTGATCGGGTCGCTGGCACCGTTGGTGATGCTCTTCGTCATCCGGCAAGCGAAATGGACTTGTTGGCCGCTTGCGAAATTCTTTGCGGGATTCTGTCTGGCCGCCAACGGAGCCTACATTGGATGTGGCTCGTTCGAGCGAATCGGTGACGCAGGCGATCTGCTTAGCCACGGCAGCCCTGCCTGGACTCTGTGGCTCTTCGGAGTCGTGACCACTCCATGCGGTTTTTGGTTGTGGAATGGGCTTGGTCCAACTTTTGGATTGGGCGCAGCGAAGGGTGAAGTGAATCGCCGACTCGCTTACTTGTCGGCCGGATTGCTGGCACTTAACGTTCTTATCGAACTTTGTTTTTCACCATCCCACTAACTCAAAACGACCACCATGCCCGACCTGCAAGATCTGACTCGGAAACTCAACACAAACAACGGCTCGAAGATTGTGCTCCTCGTCGCCGACGGACTCGGCGGCCTGCCGCTCACGCCGGAGGGGCTCACGGAACTCGAAACCGCGAAGACTCCGAATCTCGATGCCCTCGCGAAGCGCGGCACGCTCGGTTCGAGCACCCCCGTTCTGCCGGGCATCACGCCGGGAAGTGGGCCGGGGCATCTGGGCCTCTTCGGTTACGACCCGCTGGAATATCAAATCGGGCGCGGCGTGCTGGAAGCGCTCGGCATCGACTTTGAACTCGGCCCAAACGACGTCGCGATCCGAGGCAATTTTTGCACGATCGACGCCAACGGCCTGATCACTGATCGCCGAGCCGGCCGCATCCCGACCGAACAAGGTGAGCGAGTCGTCGCGAAGCTCGCCAAGGCCATCCAGATTCCGGGCATCGAAGTCTTCGTCCAGCACGTCAAGGAATACCGACTCGTCATCGTCCTGCGTGCCGTGGGACTCGGCGGCGATGTCGAGGACACCGATCCGCAGAAGACCGGAGTCGCGCCGCTCGAACCGATCGCTCGCAGCGCGGGATCGCAACGCACGGCTGAGCTGCTCAAAGAATTCATCCGGCAAGCTCGTGAGGTTCTCAAGGACGAGCCGAAAGCCAACTTGCTGACGCTGCGCGGTATCGACAAGAAGCCGCCGATCCCGACGTTTGAAGAAATGTACGGCCTGAAGCCGGGTGCCATCGCCGTCTATCCGATGTACCGCGGCCTCGCGCGGCTAGTCAGCATGAACGTGCTCGACGCCGGCCAGACGCTGGCCGATCAAATGTCGCGACTCGAACAAGCGTGGAAGGACTTCGATTTCTTCTTCGTCCACTTCAAGTACACCGACTCAACCGGTGAAGACGGCAATTTTGCTGAGAAGGTCCGCCGCATCGAAGAACTCGACGCCGCGATCCCGCGCATCACTGCGCTCAAGCCCGACGTCCTGATCGTCACTGGCGACCACAGCACGCCGAGCAAAATAAAATCGCACAGTTGGCACCCGGTCCCCGTGCTGCTCGCCGCTGAAGAACGCTGTCGCCCGGACCTCTGCGACAAGTTCGGCGAACGCGAATGCCTGAGGGGCGGCCTCGGCCAATTCCCGGCGAAATACCTGATGGGCTTCGCACTGGCCCATGCCGGGCGGCTCGACAAATTCGGAGCGTAGTTGGTCCGCAATCGAGAGTTCGCCGATGACCTGCGAATGGCAAAACGGAATCAGTGATCTTGGTTTCGCCATCATTCCTGGCGTCTTCTCGGCCACAGAAGTTGCTGAGTTGAATACGGGACTGGATCGCGCGCTACATCGAGCTGAAGAGGCCGAGAGGTTGTCCCTGTCGTAGTTGAAAAGTTGGCGGCGGCTCCGGCCGGGCTTACAAGCCCGGTTGAGAGTTATCCACAAACCGGAGGTCGCCGCCATGAGTTCAAAGTATCGGTCATCGAAGAAGAGTCGCAAGTCAGTTCGCAAAC
>CAMDDX010000392.1 GCA_945893075.1 Planctomyces sp. SH-PL62
AATAGCTTGCGGTCGTTGAGAGCATGGTTCGCGGAGTTGCGAACGGCTCGGATCACGAGTCCCGCCTCTTCACGAAGTCTTCACCGTCAGTTCATCAGAGCCTCAAGCGTGACTCGTACCGTCCCGTCCGAAATCTCCAGCCGGCTCTCAACAGTTGTGCCGGTGAATGCAGGCCGCTCGCGATGAACGAGCAAGCGGCGCAGGTCAGAAGTCAGCAGCGAAGGAATCGCGAAGTGATGAAGGGAATCGTCGAGGTTCAGGGGGTTGAGCGGATTGTTTGACCGTATCCGGTCGTCCGCTCGGCCGAGTAGTTTTTCCTCAAGGAGAGTCCAGATGAAGATCTCGAAGCGAATGTCGTTGGTGGCGGCTCGGCGTGGTTTCACGCTGATCGAGCTGCTGGTGGTGATCTCGATCATCGCTATTTTGATTGCGTTGTTGTTGCCGGCAATTCAGGCAGCTCGCGAGTCGGCGCGATCGACCGAGTGCAAGAACAACCTGCGTCAGTTCGGCATCGCGTTTCATACGTTTGCCGACAAGGATTCGAGCGATCGGCTTTGCACCGGATCTTATGATTACGGCCGCGATGGTTGTGTCACCAAGTACGGCTGGGTGGCCGATGTGGTCAACATCGGGGCTGCGCTTCCGCAAAAAATGAGATGTCCGTCGAGTCCGCTTCGCGGAGCGGAAAAACTCAACGATTTGATTGGCGACGTCGGCAGTGTGGAAGCGGCGAGCGACGGATTGGCAGCCGTGCCAGGTGGGGCTCTCCGTTTGGGAGAGGGTATGTGTAAAGATTTCGAATACAGCGATGGGACGACCACGGTCGGAACGATCACTGCGGGTAGCGCCGTTCGCGTTCAGCGAGTCGTGGACATGTTGGACAAAGGCTATGGCACGAATTACGCCGCCAGTTGGTATTTCTGTCGGAGCGGCATTAAGCAGGCTATTACCGGTACGGGGTCGGCGACTAGCACCGTCACGCTGAATACATTGAAAGGTTTAGCGGGAACCTTGGGGCCGATGACGCGCCGCACGATTGATGCTGGCCGCATTCCGAGCAGCAACATTCCATTGCTCGGTGATTCTGCTGCTGGCGATGCCAAAGAAGCCGTCCTTACAGCGACGTTGGCGGGAACTGATCTCGTGGCTGGTTCGCGACTTGGTGAAGCGATGAACGATGGTCCCGCGTTTTGGGATTCTTCCGCGAAGAAGATTACTTTGATGCCGGCCGCGACGGTGTTGCTGACAGGCACCGGAGCCGCGGTGACCGGCGCGTTCATTGGCGACGTGTTGCCGTCGCCGACCTCTGCGGGTTCTGGCGGCACGGATGGCAAGCTGTGGCTGCAAGACACTCGCGATTGGTTCGCCCATCATGGCGGCGGAAGCCAGAAGAGCTGCAACATTCTGATGGCGGATGGAAGCGTGAAGGCGTTTTTCGACAAGAATGGGGATCAGTTCTTGAATCCTGGTTTCCCCATTGCCACGGGTGACGCGGACGAGAATGACGGCTATCTCGACGGCACCGTCGAACTGTCACCGTTGGAAATCTTCAGCGGCCCGGTTCTGGACAATTTGGCCGCTAAGGGGAATTTCGAGTAAGCGATCTCACGTTCTTGGTGTGATGTCAATGCCCCTGTGTGACGGAGGGTGGACGATGATGAGTCGGACGCCCTTCGTCTTTTCCTTTTGTGCCTGCGGCTCACTCCGGATCGGCTTCGGCAATTCCGCCAAGACACACGGAGTAATCACAGTATGAACTCAAAATGCCCACGTTGTTTTGCTGAAAGCCCGCCAGACCAGAATCGCTGCGCAGAGTGCGGACAAGTTCTGCGCCGCCCAGTGGCGTTGATGCCACAGGCGACATCTTTGAAAATGAATGTTGATTCCAACTCTACGAGCGACGTTCAGTCTCCAGACGAGAGCGCTGTGATTGATCGGACGACCAATTCCGTCATCAAAGCCGGCGACACCACTCTCTTGCCACCAACTCGGAAGATGCTTTCCAGCGGAGACTCGGATACGGGAGCGCAGCCTGCTGATGGCTCGATGAGATTTCCGTGCGCCTGCGGGAAGAAACTCCGCGTCAAGGGGGCCTTGGCGGGCAAGTCGATCCGCTGCCCCAAGTGCCAAGCGGTTGTGCTCGTCCCGAATTCTGAGTCAGGCCGCTCTCGCGAGTCACAAACCTCGGCAACGAGCACTCCAGGTCCGGTTTTGAAAAATGCGGCAAGTGCTGTCGAGCCGCTCAATGATCGACGAGTCGAGCCGGACGTGAAGGAATCCGCCTCCAAGAGTGGTTTGTTTCTGCTGCCGGAAACAGAAGCCGCGGCACTGCTGACGGAAACGATCCATCAAGCCCTTCGCCGCAAATCACCTCTGATGTCGGGGGATTCCCACGGGGGGCTCTCCAGTCGCAAGCTGCGCCAACTGCTCATGTCGTTAGCAGACAATGAAGGGTACAGTCAGGCGGAAATCGAGACTCGTCAAAAGACCTATCTCGAACTCGGGCGATCCCGCGATCCACAAGTGCTGGAGACGCTCGTCGCGGGACTGCGCGATGAGGAAGCTGTCGTTCGAGAAGCGGTGGTTGCGGCACTGGGTGAGTTACCCGGCACGGATGCGTTCTCCTATGTGTTGCCCATGTTGTCCGATTCCAACAGCGAGATTCGTCGCGCGGCGATCACGTCGATTCAGAAGTTGCAAGACGTGCGAGCGATCCGCCCCTTGTTGGCGTTCACGCTACTGCACCCACAAGCACGCCACCTGACATTGGACGTGATCGTCAAAATCGGGTCGGCAGCCGTTCCAGAATTGCTGGCCATTGTGCGTGAGAAAGAGCCAGAGTTGGCATTCAACGCCATCCACGCGTTGGGACGCATTAGCGATCCAGAGGCCGTCCCTGAATTGCTCTCGGCCATGAATTACCTCCTGTCGCCCGTGCTCCGAGCGTGTGTCATTGAAGCGCTAGGATTGATTGCGGACAAACGCGCTGTTGCCACATTGATCGAGGCTTTGAAAGACCCACACAGCGTGCTGCGTGCGAATGCGGCGGCGGCGGTCTTGCGGATTCCCGACCCCGGTTTTCTCCGTCCGCTGATTAACGCTCTGGCTGACGAAGACGCGGACGTGCGTCGCCTCGCCGCGATCGGACTCGGCGAACTCGGTGATCGCAAGGCCCTTCCGCAACTGACGCGGTTGTTGCAACGGTGGCGGGACTTGATCGTCGTGGACGAGGCGCTGGTGGCGGCAACCGCCGAGGCCGTCGGAAAGATCGGAGACCCCAGTGCCGTGTCCGCGTTGCTGCCGCTGCTGGAAGCGACCGACGAGACCGTTCTGATGAAGACTCTCGCGGCGTTGAGACGAATCAAGGCCCCAGAAGCCGGCCCGGCGATGAACCGGATGCTGAGCGATCCTCGGCCGGCCATACGGCGATTGACGATCGACATTCTCGGTCGTTCAGGAGATGCGGCGGCTTTGGAACCGCTCTTGGAGATTTTACGGCGCGAACCTTCACGCGAACTGAGAGCGATTGCCGCGCGCTCACTCGGAGAATTGAAACTCTCCGCCGCCATTCCTGTCTTGGAAGAGGCGTTACGAGATGAGATGGTCGTGCGGTTGCAGGCCGTCATTGCCCTGGGACGGATTAAGCACAAACGGTCGCTTCCCGGTCTCATGGCCATGCTGCGAGATGGCGCACCCGAAGTTCGATATCAAGCTCTGCTCGCCATCGGCCGCTTTGGGGATCCGAAAGCCGTGAAGGCCGTTTCGGTCCTGCTCATGGATGACGACCCGATGGTCAAGCGAGGTGCCATCGCAGCTCTGGAGCAACTTGGCCAACACGGCGCGGAAAACGCGGAGAAGCTGATTCGCGACGTCCGTTGGCGCGACCGAGTTATGGGGATCGTTCCGCGAGCCGTTTGGATTCTGATTCCGAGCCGGAAGATTGCTGGCGCGATCGTCTCGCTGGCGTTTGTGCTCGTTGGCGGATTTTTCTTGCGCAGTTCGACAGGCCAACAGCCCAGAGCGGTCGTCAACCGAGGCGGGGTCTCCGAGCTTTCGTTCTCCGGCGACGGCGACAGACTGGCCGTCGGTCGCAGCCGGGGTCTATCCGAGCTTTGGAGCATCTCCGAAAAGAAAGTGCTCGCGAATGCGGTCGGCGGTCGGTCGCCCACCTACGCAGCGGATGGCCAATCCGCATTGATCGTGATGAACCAGCAACTCGTGAAGTGGAGCCTGGATTCCGACGAAAAGCCGAACTCCGAGAAACCGCTCGATCCTGCAAAATTGAAACATTGGTGCGTGACACCCGACGCGAAATGGGGTGCTGCGGTCGCGACGAACGGCGCGGTCACGATTTGGGATTTGAGTCAGATTCGCAAATCCCGAGAGTTGGATCTGGGACTCGAAAACAGCGTGGCAGTCGCCATCAGCCCGGACGGTTCTTGGATCGCAGGTTCCAATTCCGTGGGAACGGTGACCGTGTTTGACACAGGGAGCGGGAAATCCATCCTCCGCCTGCAAGAGCCAACGAATGAACCGTTGGTGTTGCTCGCGATCAGTTCCAATCGTCAATGGGTGGCCGCTTCGAGCGGGCGTAAAGGTGGAGCCATATTGTGGGAACTCGACGAGTCCGGAGCGCGTGTGAAATCGTCTCGGCAAGTGGCCGCACAGGGACCGTTTGCCACAATCGCCCTCGCCTTCTTCCCTGATGACGAACGGCTGCTCGTGGCCGCACTCAATGGCATCAAAGTTTTCTCTCTGAAGTCCGAGGATGTGCTGTCGATCACGCACTCCTTGAGCAAATTGGATGCTTGCGTCCTGGATGCCGCCGGAAAGCGACTGGCACTCGGTTCGTCGGACGACAGCCAAATTCTGCTAATTGATCTTGCCAGCGCAACCACCATTGCCGAACTGGATACCCAATAGTGGTGCTCACGATGAATCCCGATTGGGAACTGTCAGTGCGACCGCATCGAACCACGTCGCCGTAGGCTTTGGACGAAGCAGGACCGGTTACCGTTCGTCAAAGTCGATCAGACCGGAGTGACGCTGCAAAGCGTGCAAGAACTCAAGCAGCCGATCCTGAGACGGCCGACAACGGCGGCAACGGCAACAGCGTCATCCTGGTTTACGAACTGGAGTCGGGCGAGTTGCTCAAAAAGCTGGATGTACGCGGACGTTGACAGCGCACTTTGTAGCTGAATTCGTGAGAATTCAGTTTGGGGCACCAACTGAATTCTCACGAATTCAGCTACGAGGTGCGCAGTCGTATTAGCTGCCGTCCAAAACCCAGTTGTGAGGAGTCATCATGCCGCAGCGCCATTTACTGTTGCGGCTGCTCGTTGCGAACCTGGTCATCGCGTTGTCGATCGGCTTGGCGGAAGCTCAGAGCAAGGGCAAGAAAGGGAGCACCAACACGGTCAAGGTCGGTGCCGGGCTGCCGAGCGTCACACAGATTCAGAGCAGCATCCAGCAAATCGACCAGCAGCTTCAGGATCGCCAGAAGGCATTCGATGAGGCCAAGAAGAAGCTCGACCAAGTCCAGCAGGTTCATCATCAGGCATCGCTGGTCCACAAGCAGCAGTTGCACGACTTGTCACAAGCCAAGAAGTTCGCCGCGACGACGGCCAAGTCCGATCCAGCGTGGACCACGGCGCGAGATCAAGTCACCGCGCTGCAAAAAGAGATGACGGGACTGCGCAAGCAAGTCGTGGACTCCATCAAGGACCGCGAGGACTACCGCCAGGCCATGCAACTCCACGACAAAGCGATTGCCGAGAAACAGTCAAGCGGTGGTGCGACGGCCTCCGAGGAAACGCGTCGAGCGGTCGCTGTTAAAGTCGCGGAGACAGCGAAATCACTCCGCACGATCGAGGACGTGGTGATGGCCGACCGCTCCGACTTCAAAGAACTGTCTCGCAAACTGAAAGAGGCCGAAGCCGAAGTCGCGAAGGCCGCCAAGAAAGCTCACGAGACAGAACAGAATGACCCCAAGGTCGGGTCGGCCAAGATCGGATTTGTCCGCACAAATGCCGCCTTGAAGGAGGCTGACCAGCAACTCGCTCAAGCCCAAAACGCCGCCAACGGAATTCAGCAGAACATGCAGGCGCTGAATCGCCAGAAGACCGAT
>CAMDDX010000393.1 GCA_945893075.1 Planctomyces sp. SH-PL62
GGTCTACGATTTTTCGGAATTGGCCGACATGCCGCTCTGAAGTCAGCAGAACTTTGGTCGGCCAATTCCGAAAAATCGTAGACCCGACCCCGCGTTCAACAACCGTTCGTCACGACAACGCCATCCAGCTCATTACGACTTATGACCGCAATTGATGGAGGGCGGCGTCAAGCCGCCGCACTCCAAGGATGATTCATGAACTCGGCATTGCCAGACATCCTGATTCGTGCCTCCGCAGGAACCGGCAAGACGTATCAATTGGCAAGCCGCTTTCTGCGGCTGCTCGAAGCAGACGTCCCGCCGGAGTCGATTCTCGCCGCGACGTTCACTCGCAAAGCGGCGGGTGAGATTCTCGAACGGATCCTGTTGATGCTCGCCCGCGCGGCGACCGACGACCGCAAGCGTGAGGAGTTGGCGGAAGCGATCGAATCGCCGGGGCTGACTGCCGAGCGCTGCCGGCAACTGCTGAGCAAACTCACGCAACGATTGCATCGATTACAGGTCGGAACGCTGGACAGCTTCTTCGCGAAACTGGCCAGCAGTTTCTCGCTCGAACTCGGCTTGCCTCCGGGCTGGCGAATTCTGGAAGGGGTCGAAGCGGATCGCCTGCGCGAGGATGCCGTCGAGGCCTTGCTGGAAGCGGAGTCGGACGACGACTTGGTGAGGCTGCTGCGATTGCTGACCAAAGGGACGACGTCGCGGTCGGTCAGCGAGTTGATTGTCGAAACCGTGCGCAAGTGTCACGAGATCGCGATGCAGACAGCGCCGGAAGCGTGGCGCAAAGTCCCGCAGCCGCGACTGCCGACAGAGGACGACTTGCTCCAATCAAAGCAAGCGCTTCAAGAACTTCAGCAAGCCGGAACGCGAACGGACAAGGTGTTTGTGGATGCCGTCAACAACGACATCGACCTGGCCGATCGTGAGCAGTGGGAAGAGATGCTGACGAAAGGCATCCTCAAGAAGCTGCTGGAAGGGGAAGTGAAGTTCAATCGGAAGGATCTCGATGCGACAACGCTCGCGGTCTATCAACCGCTCTTGAAGCAAATTTCGAGCATCGCTCTCAATCGGCTGGCTCGTCAGACCGAGGCGACACGCGATCTGCTCGACAAGTACGACCGCGAACTGCATGAGCTGCAACGGCGACACGGGGGCTGCTCGTTCTCGGATGTCGCGCGTGCGTTGGCCGGCGGGCGTGAGCCTCAGCCGGGTGATCAACGGTCGCTCGGCAAGCTGGCGTTTCGGATGGACTCGCGGCTGTCGCACTTGTTGCTCGACGAGTTTCAAGACACGTCGCCGCTGCAATGGTCGGTGCTGCGACCATTCGCCGAGCAAGTTGTCGCCAAGCAACGACCGTCGAAAAAGAAAACCGCTCAAGGATCGTTGTTCGACCAGTCGGAATTGCCGCCGTCGTTCTTCTGCGTCGGCGATGTGAAGCAAGCGATCTACGGTTGGCGAGGGGGCGACGCACGCATCTTCGACACGCTCCGCCGCCAGTTGCCGAACGTCATCCCGCAAGAACTCGCGCTGAGCCGCCGATCCGCCCAGCCGATCATCGACACGGTCAATCAAGTCTTTCAAAAACTCGCGCGACATCCTCGGCTGGACCGATTGGCCGGCCCGGTCGATTCCTGGTCCCAACAGTTTCCGCCGCACTCCACCGCGCGAACTGATCTCGCTGGCTTCGTGCGATTCCAAGTGGTTCCGAAAGTCGGAGCAGACGACAGCGAATCGCAAGACGACATCACGCTGCGTACCGCGGCCCAACTGGTGGCCGAACTGGCCACGAAACATCCGCTGCACGAGATCGGCGTGCTCACGCGCAGCAACGAAGCCGTCGCGCAGTTGATCTTCGAGCTGCAACAACTCGGAGTGCCAGCCAGTGAAGAAGGGGGCCATCCACTGACCGACTCGGCCGCCGTGCGGTTGCTGCTCTCGCTACTGAAACTCGCCGATCATCCGGGAGACCGGATCGTGCGATTTCACGTCGCCACGTCACCGCTCGGCGCGGCCTTCGAGTTCACGAATTTCCAAGACGACTCAGCAGCCGCTCGACTGGCCGAGTCGCTGCGAGGAAGTCTGCTCTCCGACGGATACGGCCCGACAATCGCCTCGTGGTCGCAACGATTGCTGGGGCACGTCAACTCCCGCGACCAAGCGCGGCTGAACCAGCTCATCAAACTGGCCGACGCCTATCAGCCATCGGCGACCTTGCGACCGACCGACTTCGCCGAGTTCGTCCGTGAGGAGCGCGTCGCCGATCCCAGCGGCGACCGCATCCGAGTCATGACGGTGCATCAAGCCAAGGGTCTGCAATTCGACATCGTGGTCCTGCCGGAACTGGACCACCAGATTCCCGGCCAGTCCCCCGACTTGGTCGCGGGCAACGTCGATCCCGCCGAACCACCCGACGCGGTGTGCCTCTATCGCAGCGAGAGCATTCAACAACTGCTGCCAATCGAACTGCAACAACTCTTCGAGCAAGACATCGAACGCCGCACGCACGAGGCGCTCTGCCTGCTGTACGTCGCGCTGACACGCGCCGTTCACGCGATGTATTTGCTGATCGCCCCGCACGAGAAGGAGCCGAAGAAGTCGTTTGCCGGCTTGCTGCGCGCGTCGCTCACAGACGACATGCTCGCTCCGGCGGATGCGGTGTTATTCGAGACTGGCAATCCAGACTGGGATCAACGCGAAGGGGTCGGGAGTCTTTTTCAGGCCGCCGTCCCTGAAGCCCACGATCCAGAAGAAACGTTAGGCGGCCTGAAAAAGACTCCCGACCCCGTACTCGCGCGAAGCATCCGCTTCGCTCCGCCGATGCCAACTCCGACACGCGGCTGGCAGCGGAAGGCTCCGTCCTCACACGAATCGCCAACCTCTCGGCCACTCAACGAGCTATTGCGACCGCGCGCGGCACACGCGCTCGACCGCGGCACGCTGATCCACAAATGGTTCGAGCAAATCGAGTGGCTCGACGCCGGCCGTCCCTCGCAAGAACAACTGCTCGACGCCGCACGCACGCTGCCGCCGCTGACGGTCGATCCCAAAGACATGCTGCCGGAGTTCTTCACGTTTCTCGAAAAGCCCGCCATCGCCGCCGCGCTGAGCCGTGAAAGCTCCCCGCACCATTCACTGACGCCGCGCGTGCTGCGCGAGCACCCGTTCGCCTGCCGCTTCGACCGCACGCTCATCAGCGGCATCATCGATCGTTTGGTGCTGTGGTCGTCCGGCAACAAAGTTGTCGCGGCGGAAATCCTCGACTTCAAAACCGACGCGGTTGACGACCAGCCGTCGCTGTCTGCGAGAGTGGAAACGTACCAGCCGCAGTTGGACTCATACCGCCAAGCCGTCGCACAACTCTTTCACCTTGCCGCGAGCGACGTCATGGCCACGCTCATCTTTGTGCAACCGGGAGAGATCGTGCGGCTCTCATCAGCCGCAGGGCGCTAGCCCCGGTTTGTTACAGACGTTGGCCCGTGTTCTCGACACGACGAACCGGGGCTAGCGCCCTGCGGCTGATATTCGGGACGGAGCCAACCGCTTCGGCAAGACACGGCTCATCTCAATCAGCAACAGCCGGCGGATCGCGTCGTAGCCGCGATCGTGCGGGTCTTCGAGATTGTCGAAGTACCAATACGTCGGATCGGCCGAGCAATAATGCCGATGCCAGAACTGGCGGCAATGAATGCCGTGCCCCAGGAACTCGCGTTGGATGTCGATCAATTCGACGTCCTCGCGGCGTTCGGCGCAACGCGCGATCACGTCGTTGTACGCCTTGTGGACTCGCAACCCTTCCGGCCAGCGCGGCAAGCCGGCGTTGAGCGTGTCGCCATCTTCATCGGTCGGGTCGTAGATGTTCGCGAGGAAAAAATGGCAGCCGCCGGGGAAGCGTTCTCGCAGACGATTCAGCATTGTCTCTAACCGCTTCTCGAAATTGGCGATCCACGGTTGAGCCTGCTCGAGCGTCGCACCGTACATCGCTCCCTCACGCGGCGGCGTGCGACCGTAATTATGGATCACGTCGTTGCCACCCGTGGTCAGCACGAGAATGCCGAATGTGTCGTCGTCGAACCTCGGAACCCTCGGCAACAAGATGTCGAGATGCTCCAACGAGGTTGATCCTGACAGGCCGAGATTCTTGGCTTCCAAATTCGGCAGCACGGCTGACAAGCACAGACCGCGCATGTCGGCAAACTCGTCATCGGGATTCTTAACCAACCGATCGAAAAACGAATGTCCCGGCGTCGCGCCGTAACCTGCCGTCACGCTGTCTCCGAAACCGAGCAACACGACCTTACGATCCGACCAAATCCGTCCGAACGCCGCACGCGCGACCGTCGGACCGGCCGGGCCATGACCGAGCGGCCGTCCCAGCCAGTAGAACCGATAACCGAGCACCGCCAAGACCAACGACAGCCCGATCACTCCCAGCACAATCAATCGGCGACGCGGAGATCGTGACAACCGAGCCTCGTCGGTTGGCGGAGTTGCCGGCAGTGAAGTGAGCGGTGACATCACGGCTCCGACTTCGCGTTTGCTTCGTCCGACTCATCCTGTTCGCGCAGCGTTTGCCGTCGATCCTGAGCCATCGCGGCGAAGCCGATCACGAGGATCGCCGCGACTTCGACCGTCAGCAGCGCACCCACGTTGCGGTTCAACCATCTCGCAGCCGGCGAACGCGGGTCGCCGAAGATCGTCGCGATCAGGGCGAAGATCGTGACCACAAACGCGATCCCCGCAAACGCCGTCAGGCGAAACAAGAGGCTCACCGGTTTCGGTGGATCGGTTGCGGGAGGAGGTGGCTGAGACACGGTCATCATTCAAATCTCAAATTTCAAATTTCAGATTTCGTCAGCACCAACCGCAGGCGTTCCAGATCTTCGTCGTTGGTGTAGGCATGCGGACTGAACCGCATCAGCCCCTCGCGGAAGTTGAGGATCACTCCGCCGGCTCGCGCGGTCGCCTGGATGCGTTTTCGTTCGTCGTCCGAGACTTCGCAAGCAACGATGCCGGATCTTCGAGTTGCCAACGCCGAAGAACGGACATTGAAACCCAATGACTCCAGCATCTGCTGGAGTTGCTCGTTGACGTCGCACAGCCGCGACCAGATCGCGTCGATGCCGAAGGACAACAACAAGTCCAAGCTCGCGCCGAGCGCCAAGATTCCGCCGGCATTCGCGGTGCCTCCCTCGAAGCGCCGTGCGGCCGACCACATCTCGCGCGACTGCAACGGACGAGCGATTCGATAGGGCACGGCGGAGTCCTCGCGATCGAACGTGTAGTCGCTCAGATCGCCGAGATACGAACCTGAGAACGCGATGCTGTTCGGCCCGATGCCCGTTGGCCGCAGACGTTCGAGATGCTCCTGCCGGATGAACAACACGCCGGCTCCCTCCGGGCCGAGCATCCATTTGTGTCCGTCGGCCGCCAGAAAATCGACGGGCGTGCGAGACAGGTCCAGCGGAATCACTCCCAAACCTTGAATCGCATCGACGCACAGCAAGATGCCGCGCCGATGACAGGCTTCCGCAAGTGCGTCGAGGTCGTGACGCCAGCCGGTCACGAACCCGACCCAACTGACCGTGACGATCCGCGTCCGAGCATCCGTCGCGGCCAACAGCTTGTCGATCTCGCAAACGTCGGTGCCGGGTTCGCTCTCGACGACGCGGACTTCGACGCCGCGCGGGATCAGACAGCGCCACGAATTTCGATTCGCCGGGAACTCGCCGCTGGCCAGCACGACGTTGTCCCCCGGCTGCCACGGAAAGGCTTCCGCGATAATCGACAAACCGCTGGTCGTGTTCGACACGAACGCGACTTCGCTCGACTGGCAACCGAGCAACCGCGCGGCAGACTCACGCACCGGGCCGACGCGCTTCCGCCATTCCGACCAATTCGCGTCTCCATTGCGCGCGACCTCACTGGCCCAATCGGCCAACATGCGTGCTGCCGGCAAACTAAGCGGCGCAACGGCCGCGTGGTCGAAATACGCCCATCGCTCCGCGACCGGCATTTGCTGTCGGAATTCGTGCCACCATTCAGCCAAGGCTTGGTCCTTTCACGTAGGTCACGCTTTCCAGCCTGACCC
>CAMDDX010000394.1 GCA_945893075.1 Planctomyces sp. SH-PL62
ACGAACACACCGGGGGGCTGACGCCGCCCCGCTCGCCTGCGCAACTCCGAAGAGGGTCCAGTCAGCGCCATGCGGAATCTGAAAATCACGCTCGCCTATGACGGCACCAATTACGTCGGGTGGCAAATCCAGTCCAACGGCCGAGCGATTCAAGAGGTCATGGAACGCTGTCTCTCGCGGTTGACCGGCGAGGAAGCGAAGTTGCTGGTCGCCGGCCGGACCGATTCCGGCGTGCATGCGCTCGGGCAAGTTTGCAGCTTCCGTACGAACAGCCGGATTCCGTGCCACGGCTTTCGGGACGCGCTGGAAAACATCCTGCCGGAAGACATCCTGGTGCGCGAGGTCGAGGAAGTTCCGCTCGACTTTCATGCGACGTTCTCGGCCAAGTGCAAGCATTACCGCTATGTGATCTTGAACTCGAAGTACCCGAACCCGTTCGTGCAGCGCTATGCCTATCACTACCACGTCGCGTTGGATGCCGACGTCATGCAGGCCGCCGCTCAAGAATTATTGGGGACGCACGACTTCCGCTGCTTCGAGACCAAGTGGCCGAACAAAGCCACCAGCGTGCGGACGATCCTGCACGCGGCAGTGACTCGGCAGACCGGCTGGCCCGTCTTCACGTATCCGCAGCCGACGTATTCTCAGCCGTACGCTTCACCGCGCGCGAGGTCGGCACCCGCCGAACCGGTTGGAGGAGAGTTCCTGTGGGTCGAGCTAGTCGCCGACGGGTTTCTCTACAACATGGTGCGAACGATCGTCGGCACCTTGATCCGAGTCGGCCGCGGCTACTGGGAACCGAGCGACATCCGCCGCATCATCGACCAACAAGATCGCACGCTCGCCGGTGAAACGGTGCCGCCGCAGGGGCTGTATCTGGTCAACGTGACGTACGATTGAACTCGTCGTCGGTCACCCTTCTCCCACAGCACCTGCATGATGGCCATTTGCAGATCCGCCAAGCGATGCTTCTTGCTCATGGCGTCGTCTCCTCCTGAACGAAGTACGTCAGCCTTTCCAGGCTGACTCGATCCGAGTTCGGTGTCGTTCGGAGCAATCAAGTCAGGCTGGAAAGCCTGACCTACGTCTCCTACTCAAGTGCGAGTCCAACGGGGTTCATCTCGATGAAATTGCACCGGCGAGCCTGCCTCGAAGGATCGGCCTGCAAAGCGAGAACCAGGGACTTGACAGTCAAGACAAAATGTCTAAAGTCATCGCGCTTTGGATTCGATCGGAACTGTGTTCGATGACTGTGGTGAGTTCCGCCAATCGTTCTCTTGGCCTGCGGAGGCAACCGGCGATGTTCCTCAAAGCGACATGCTTGATGTTGGCGTTTGCGTTGAGTGGCTCCGCTTTTGTGGCGGCGGATGAGCCTGCTGGCAAGCGGTCTGTCGATTCACGTTTGACGACGGAGGAACTTGCCCGGTGGATTGATGAGCGATTTGCCGTGGCCTGGCAGGACGCGAAGATCGACCCGCCGACGGTGATCGACGATGCCACGTTTTTGAAGCGCACTTCGCTCGATTTGACTGGCTCGATTCCGAGCGTATCGCAGGCTCGCGACTTCTTGGACTATGCCGGTGAGCATCGTCGTGGCACGCTCGTCGATCGGTTGCTCAACGATCCTCGACGGCCGGAGAAGTATGCGGAGCGGACGGCGGCGCATTTGGCGAATGTTTGGCGACGGACGATGGTGCCGGGGAATTCTCAAGAAGCTCGAATGGCGGTCGGGCTGGAGCCGTGGTTGAAGGAGCAGTTCAACGCCAACGTGCCGTATGACGAATTGGCTCGCAAGTTGGTCACGGCGACGAATGCTGGTCAGCCGCAAATGGTCGTGAATCCCCGATTGGGTGTTGTCAGCGGTGGCCCGGCGTTGTTCTTCCAGGCGATCGGGGGCAAGCCAGAATCGGCGGCGAGTTCGGTGTCGCGGGTGTTTCTCGGAGTCCGCATCGGCTGCGCGGAGTGTCACAATCATCCGTTCGCCGACTGGAAACAGTCCGACTTCTGGGGCATGGCGGCGTTCTTTTCGGGGATCAAAAACGGCGCGGTCAACGATGCGGTGACAGCGACGATCCGGCCGGAGAACAGCACTGTTGAGTACGCCGCGGCATTTCTCGGTGGTGAGCCGGCAAAGATTCGCAAAGGCCGAACGCCGCGCGAAACGCTCGCGGATTGGATGGTCGCGCCGGGTAACTCGCTGTTCTCGGCGACGGCCGTGAATCGAGTCTGGCAGCACTTGCTCGGCCGCGGGATGACGGAGTCGGTGGATGATCTCGACAAAGCGTCGCCAGCCGAACGGAAGATTCTGGATGACCTCGCGAAGCTGTTCGTCGATGCCAAGTTCGACCTGCGTTGGCTGATCGCCGGTATCTGCAAGAGTCAGCTTTATCAGCGCGAGTGCATTGTGCTCGACGACACGGACGCTGAACCGCCGCCCGGATTGCGGCCGATCAAGACGCTGTCGCCGGAGCAGGTTTTCAATTCGCTGGAGCAGGCGTTGTCGCTGCCGGTCGCACGAGCCGACGGGAGTGCGCGATTCAATGGACTGCGCGAGCAGCTCATCTCGCGGATGAATGAAGCGGCCTCGAACAACCCCGACGAATTCCGAGCGGGCATCCCGCAAGCTCTGCTGTTGATGAACGGCCGGTTGACGACGGAAGCCACTGACCTCGATCAAAGCCGCACGCTGCGGGGAGTGCTCGACGCACCGTTTCTCGACACTGAGGCCAAGCTGACGACGCTGTATCTGGCGACGTTCAGCCGACCGCCGCGCGCCGAGGAAAAGAAGTTTCTCTTGGAACATATTCGCAAACAGGCGGACGGCGACAAACAAAAACAGGCCTATGCCGAGATCTTCTGGGGGCTGCTGAATAGTCCGGAGTTCGTGCTGGAAAAATAACCTGGAGTGCTGCGGCTCGACGCAGCCCTCCATTCAATCGCGCGGTTGATCTTCAACAGCCAAGAGACGCCGCGGCGAGTACCTTTCCTGTGTTGGTCGTTTCCTCAAAGTTCAACGTCCACATTCCAATCGAATGGAGGGCTCCGTCAAGCCGGAGCACTCCAGGGTTCGGAGACCACGATGTCATCAATCGATTTCACTCGTCGCGATTTCGTGAAGCTGTCGCTCGCCAGCGCTTTCGGTGTCTCGTATTCCGGCTGGCTGCCGCGGCTGGCTCAGGCGGCCGAGGAGGCGGGGAGCAAACACAAGGCGGTCATTCTGCTCTGGATGACTGGTGGTCCGACTCAAACGGACACGTTCGATTTGAAAATGGGACATCCGAACGGCGGGCCGTCGAAGGCGATCGAGACGGCCGTCTCCGGCATTCAGATCAGCGAGCATCTGCCGGGCGTCGCGAAGCAGATGAAAGACCTGGCGATCATTCGCAGTCTCACGACGGCGGAAGGGGATCATGATCGAGCGACTCGGCTGATGCTGACTGGGCATCGGCCGGGCCAAGAGGGGGTCAACTATCCGAGCCTCGGTTCGCTGTTCGCGAAGGAACTCGGAGACGAGTCGAGCGACCTGCCCCCGTATGTCAGTGTTTCGCCGTTTCGATTCGGCGATGCCGGCGGGCCGGGATTTCTGGGTCCGAACTACGCTCCCCTGGTCGTGTCCGGCGACAGCCGAGATCCGGAGGCTCGCGCCAACCTGTCGATCGAGAATCTCAAGGCTCCACCCGGTGTCTCGAAGGAGTCGATGGAGAAGCGGTTCGAGATCTCCAAGTTTCTGCAAGACGATTTCGCGAACCGCGCGAAGGGGCCATCGACGAAAGCTCACAAAGCGAACTTCGACCGCGCGATGCGGATGATCGCCACGAATGCCAAGGGAGCCTTCAAGCTCGACGAGGAAACGGCGGCGCTCCGCGACAAATACGGTCGCAGTCAATTCGGACAGGGTTGTCTGCTGGCTCGGCGGTTGGTCGAGCGAGGTGCCGCGTTCGTGGAAGTCACGCTTCAGGGTTGGGACACGCACGGCGACACCTTCAACGCGGTGAAGGGACTGTGCGCGACGCTCGATCCGGCGTGGTCCACGCTGATGACCGATCTGCGCGAGCGCGGATTGCTGGAATCGACGCTCATCGTCTGGATGGGCGAGTTCGGTCGGACTCCGAAGATCAACAACAACGCCGGCCGCGATCACTTCCCATTGGCGTGGTCCACCGTGCTGGGAGGCGGCGGAGTCAAAGGTGGCCAAGTCATCGGCAGCACCGGAGACGCGGGAACCGAAGTCAAAGACCGCCCCGTCAAGATCGCCGATTTGTACGCGACGATGTGTGCCAGCATCGGAGTCAACCCGGAGAACGAAAACATCTCCCCCGAAGGCCGCCCGATTCCGCTCGCCGATCGTAGCGGCAAGATCATCGAGGAAATCGCAGCCCGGCCCGCAAAGAAACAGAAGACATAGGACGACGCACTGCGGGCCGGGAAATCCGAAATCTGAAACTCGAAATCCGAATCAAATCCGAATGTCGAAATCTGAAAACGACACACGGCGAACCAATGAAATGTTCGCGAGCAATTCCGCTCGCGCGACGCAGAGGTTCTTTTGGATTTTCCTCGTTGGGATTTCCTTCGGATTTGGTTCTTCGGATTTCGGATTTCCGCTCCACGAATTTCCGCTCCACGCGGCCGAGTCCTCCGAAATTCGCGACGTGATCTTGATGCTCGAAAAAGGGCCGTTGCATCTGCGGGTGCATGTCGCTGTCGGCGGGCAGTCTCCGCAAGACGCTCGGCGGGCGAGTTTGGATCGGCTGTTGAAAACGCTCGATGCGGATGGTGACGGCAAGCTGTCGCAGAAAGAGGCCGAGCGTTCGCCGCTGTTTCGCGAAAGGCAACGGCCGAAGGCGGAGGCATTCCTCAAAGACATCGGTGCGTCGCCGACGTTTTCGCGCCGCGACATGGAGCAGCGGTTCGAGCGATTCGGTGGCGAGACGGTCGTCTATCGGCAGAACGCGAGCACGTCGGAAAGCGACAACGCCGTCTTCAAGATGCTGGATGCGAACAAGGACGGAGTCATCGACGCGACCGAAATGCAGGACTCGGTCGACCTGCTGCTCGCGAAGGATTTAGACGACGACGAATGCGTGACGCTCGACGAACTCGCACCTCCTCCGGTCGTTCTGCCAGGTCAATTGGTGGACCCGACCGACCAGCCGCGTCCGCCCACCGCGACGGTGACCGAATTGCTCCGCGACACGCATCAGACGTTGCTGCCGCAAGAGATGCTGCGGAAGTACGACAAGGACCGCAATCGAAAACTTTCGACCGAGGAACTCGGTTGGTCGAAGGAGCGGATCGCGACGTGCGATACCGACAAGGACGGGCAGCTCAATCTGAAGGAGCTCGGCGGTTTGCAGAAGTCGCCGATTGATATCGAGTTGGCGGTGGACGTCGTGCGGAAGGAGGGCCAGCCGATGCTGCGGACGCTCGCCTCGTTGGGAGACCGGACAGACGGTGATAAGTATCCGGACCTCGCCACGATCAGCCTGCCGACCGCCGTCGTCACATTTTCGTCGCGTGAAGTCGATCCGTTCGAGGCGTCAATGACGCTCGCGCTGCGAACGTTCAATGAACTCGATGTGGACAACAACGGCTACCTCGACAATGACGAAACGAAAAGCCGCGAGCGATTCGGCCGTGGCCTGTTCGATCAGATCGATGCGGACGGCGATGGCAAAATCTTCGGCGAGGAAATGAAGGAGTTCATTCGCTCGCGCGGTGAGCCGGTGGCGACGACTTGCCAGATCACCGTCTTCGACGACGGAGCGGGATTCTTCGCGACACTGGACTCGAACAGCGACCGCCGCATCTCGATGCGCGAGATGCGCTACGCTGATAAAACGCTGGTCAAGATGCAGCGCGACGACAAACCCACGGCCAGCGCGCATAGCTGGGTAGTGTGGGCGAGCTGGCGCGATTGCTGTTTGTATGGTATTCCTCTCCTGGAATTCGTCTGCGTGAGTTTGCTGGTCGTGTGACTGCGGACCGGAGCGCAGGAAACCAGACCAGGAGGTGT
>CAMDDX010000395.1 GCA_945893075.1 Planctomyces sp. SH-PL62
GTGGCTTCACGCACTTGGCCTTTGCGGTTCGAGCGGCTGAGGAACACGCTGACGTACATCAACGCCGCCGACGTGACCAAGGCCACAAAGCATCCCAGCAACGCAATCTGGTCGTCCGTGGCATTCTGCAAGAAGTCCATGAGTACTTCGCCTTTGACTAAGTGAGACGGTGACGAGCGAACTCGCGCTGCGCACTACCGTTTCCTTTCGGACGCGGCTGGCCGGGGCCTTCAAAATCGCTGTGAAAACCGGCCGATGTTGCCGAATCCGATGTCGGCGCTGGCAGTCAGCGAAGCTGTTCGCTCCATGACGTCTCTGACGTCTGGGCGAGACAACGAATCCTGGTGGCGACGTCGGCAAGATCGTGCGGTGATTTGTGGCCGCGCCATTAGAGACCAGCCTGATGGGAGTGGTTGCGGCGGTGCTCGGCCGGGCCTATCGTCCAATCCGATGAGCGGTCATGAAGGGCCGGCGAGATTGGGATTCTCAAAACAACTTGGCAGGCAAGGATAATTGGCGAATGGTCGCAAGCAGCAAGACAACTCAGGCACTTCGCTACGGCGACGAGCAAGTCTTCTCGATGGAACTCGAACCGAGCCGTCTGGCCTATTGCCACGAGCCGCCGGTTCCGGCCGCTGACTTTGCGAGCGATCTGAAACGGCAGTTGGATTCACCTCTCGACTTTCCGCCGCTGGAGATGGCGGTGGTCCCCGATGACCAAATCGTCATCGCTCTGGCTCGGCACACGCCCGGAGCGGCTGAGATCATCGCGGCTGTGTGGTCGGTCTTCGCGCGGCGCTCGGTGAAGCCGAAGGACGTCACGATCCTGCAACCTGCGAGTTGGAATGCCGGCCAACTGCCCGACCCGCGTGCCGCGCTGCCGGCTGCGGTGCGTAAGGCGATGCACTGGACGATTCACGATGCGACGGACAAGAAGCGCGAGCGATTTCTCGCGAACTCGGCGAATGGCGAACGAATCTATTTGGATCGAGACGTGGTGGATGCAGATTTCGTGTTGCCTGTGGGAGCGGTCGGCTTCGATCCGTTGCTGGGTTTTCGCAGTGCCGGCAGCGCGATCTTTCCGGGGTTGTCCAATATCGATTCGATGGCCAAAGCCCGCGGCCAGGATCACGCCGAGTTGCGTCCGGAAGACGACCGTCCGCTGCGGCAACTGCAAGACGAAGTCGCCTGGCTGCTGGGGGTGCAGTTCGGTATTCAAGTCCTGCCGAGCCTCGGTGGCCAACCGGCCGGCATCATCTGCGGAGCCTTGGAGGCGACGACTTCCGCGGCTCGCGATTGGCTCCAGCAACACTGGCTTGTCGAGCAACCGCAGCGTTGCGAAATCGTCGTGGCTTCGATCACTGCGAATGCCGCCGGCACGAGTTGGGAGGAAGTCGGTGCGGCACTGCAATCCGCGCGCAACCTCGTGCAGCGCGGCGGCAAGATCGTTTTGCTGACGAATCTCTCCGCCGAACCGACCGACGGATTCCGATATCTCCAGCAAGGCGAATCACCTCGCGAAGCGTTGAAGCCGCTGCGGTTGGAGGCTCCGCCCGACGTGATCCCCGCCAGCCGACTCGCCTCCGCCGCCGATTGGGCGACAGTGTATTTGGTCAGCCGCTTGGACCCCGGACTCGTCGAGAGCTTGTGCATGACGCCGCTCGCCGCAAATGAAGCCGCGCGATTGCTCGAACGTGGCGGCTCCTGCATCTTGCTGGAAGCGGCGCAGCACACGTTTGGTTACGTGGGCTAGTGATTGCGGCGCACGTCCCTTGGCTGGCGGAAAATATCGGGCGGAGAATATTGGGGAATACGAACAGGTCGAGAGTTACAGCGCTTCGTTGATGTTCTCGCATTTCACTTTGCGGTCGATGCGCTTCAGCAAACCGGCGAGCACTTTGCCGGGGCCGACTTCGGTGAACTCGGTGACCCCTTGGGTCAGCAGCCAGCGGATCGAGTCTTCCCATCGGACGGGGTTGACGACCTGACGCACGAGGAGTTGTCGAATCTCTTCCGGCTCCCAATGCACGGCGGCATCGACGTTCGACACGACCGGGATGCGCGGCTTTTGGAGGACGACACTCGCGAGAGCTTCCGCCAGTTTCTGATCGGCCGGTTGCATGATGCTGGTGTGGAACGCTCCCGCCACGGTGAGCGTGATTGTTTTTCCGCCAGCCGCCTCGGCCAGTTCGACCGCTTTCGCGACGGCGGGTTTCTCGCCGGAGACGACGAGATTTCCGGGGCAGAGATAGTTCGCGATCAAGACCTGGCCGACTGCCGAGGCTTCTTCGCAGATCGCTTGCACCTGTTCACGATCGAGCATCAGCAAGCTGGCCATGCCGGACGGGCTCCGATCGGACGAATCCTGCATCGCTTGTCCGCGTTGCATGACGACTTTCAAGCCGTCTTCAAAACTGATGGCTTCCGCGAAGACGAGCGCGGTGTATTCGCCCAAGCTGAGGCCCGCGGTGTGAGTCGCGCTGGCGACGAGATCGGGCTGCACCTCTTTGAGCATCTCCAGCGCGGCGAGACTGCTGACGAACAGCGCCGGCTGACTGTAGACCGTCGAATCGAGTTGCTCTTTCGGTCCTTCAAAGCAGAGCTTGGCGAGGTCGTAGCCGAGGATTTCAGACGCTCGGTCGAACAGCGCTTTCGCGCAGGCGAATTTGCCGTGGATCGACTGGCACATCCCGACCGACTGCGCACCTTGGCCGGGGAAGAGGAAAGCCATGCTCATTACAGAACTCCGATCCTCGATTTCAAAGGCTGACGTCGGCAGGGTGGAAAAGTAGACGAGTCACTCCGTGACTCGAAATTCTCCAGTCACGGAGTGACTGGTCTACTATGCCAGCGGCATCTCCACCAGTGCGGCGGAGATCGACGAGTTGATTTCGCGATCTTTGAACGTCATCGCAACCTTGAGCGCGTTGCGGATCGACAGGCCGTTGCTGGAACCGTGGCAGATGATGCAGATGCCGTCGATGCCCAGCAGCGGAGCGCCCCCCTCTTCGCTGTAGTGATAACGCTTGCCGACGTTGTGCAGCGCCTGCATGCCTTGGTCCCGTTCGGCACCGAGCTTGCCGATGACTTCGCGGGCGACGGTCTTAAACAGGAAGTCGGCCATGCCTTCGCTGACTTTCAGCACGACGTTGCCGACGAAGCCTTCGCAGATGATGACATCGACATTGCCTTGATACAGGTCGCGGCCTTCGACGTTGCCGATGTACGACTCGCGCAGCCGGCTGTTCTGCAACAGCGAGTGCGTCTCGCGATAGAGATCGTTCCCTTTGCCGTCCTCGCTGCCGATGTTCATCAGACCGACGCGCGGGTTCTCGATGCCCAGGATGTCGCGCGCGTAGACCAATCCCATGATGCCGTACTGAAAGAGATGCTCCGGCCGCGCCGCCGGATTGGCTCCGACATCCATCAGCACCGCGCGGCCCTTTTGAGTCGGCAAGGCGACCGCGATGCCGGGGCGTTTGACGTGCTTGAGATACAGCCGCGTCTTCAGTCCCGCGGCGACGACGGCTCCGGTGTGACCCGCGCTGACGACCGCATCGACTTCGCGACCGGCCATCATTTGCCAGCAAACCGAGATCGAACAGGTCGGCTTCTTGCGGAGCGCCTCGGTCGGCTTCTCGTCCATCGTGATCCAACTGTCCGAGTGCCGCACGGTCAGGCGTGGATCGGAGAATCCGGACTTGGCGAGTAATGGCTCAAGCTGCGCCTGGTCGCCGACCAGCACGACTTCCAACTCGGGATGAGCCTGCAAGGCAGCGATGGCCCCGTCGATGTTGGGACTGGGAGCGTAATCGCCACCCATAGCGTCCAGCGCGATCCGCATGAGGATTGTCCTCGTCGAGGAGTCTTGTGCGACTATTCCTCGTTGCCGGCGTCGTAGCTTCGTCCGTGATAGTGCCCGCACTGCGCACAAATGCAATGGTTGGGGACCACCGCGCTGCATTGCGGGCAAGTCGTCAAATTCAGAGGCTTGATCGCGTTATGACTACGACGCTTGCGGGCACGAGACTTCGACGTGCGCCGTTTGGGAACTGCCATGATCTCTCCGCCGATACTTTCAAATTGGCCCAGCTTAGGGGGTTAGACACATTTCCCCGCAACTCGTGGCCGAATGAGGGGGCGGATGGTATTGAAGCACCCTTTCCACTTCAAGGAACGGACCCGCGATTCAGCAGGTGAAGACCGACCAGAGTTTCTTGTTGCACCGCACCTCGTCCAAGAGCACGAGTTCTCGGATCGCTTCTGGGAGCTGTTCTCGCTGCCATTGGCATTCGCGCTCGCCTGCCGTCATCGCGTCGGATGCCGGAGACGCCAGACGCACGGCTTTGATGGCGTAGGCCGCAGCACCCAGTTCATGGTCCGCCATGTGCGCGGTCACGACTGCATGGCCTGTCGCGCGGGCATGGTTCGCCTCTTGGTTGTGTGATGGCGGTGAGTCTATTGAATGGCCTACGGCAACACACCAGAAAGGTCCGCCAGTTTCGAGACAGCGATGGTCCCATTTCAACGCCTCGTTGCGTCACAAGGTCGCTAACGGCGAGCAGACAGCGGGGATCGAGCAACTGCGCTGCGGCGGATCCGCCAGAGCCGCTTGTTTTGGATTCGCAACTTCACGGGATGAAGCCGCGGGTACAAGGTCGGAGTCGCCAGTGACCAGAACGAGGTTGTCGCTCAAGTCATGATCGGCGTCGTCAAACATTCGGATGTCAGAGCCTCGAATTTGGTTGCAGCAACGGTTGCAGTAACGGTTGTAAAACCCGCTGACATTCGTGGTCACACGCTGACCAATGTCGTTCGCGACGATGCGGCATTCCATCGCCCAGACACTCTTGGCGACAACGGGTTGCGTGCGTATATTCCCGCCCCGCACACGAATCCTGCCTGGTGGTGTAACGGTAGCACGAGTGACTCTGAATCACTTAGTCGAGGTTCAAATCCTCGCCGGGCAATTTCCGAACGCTCGTTGTCATGCAATGACAGCGGGTGTTTGTTTTTGACTGCGACAGCACTTACAGCGGTCGAGTGCTTGGTATCGAATGCAGCGTGCTCAATAGGCATCGTGCCACGAAATGACACAGCGGGACTCGAAAAGTCGTGAGTTGGTGCAACCAGTGGTGCAACCAAAATCGAGACGCTGAAATCATCGGTCCCCGTGGCTCGCATCGTCTGAGTGTTCTTGATCGGTGATGAATCGAGCGGCAGCTTGGGCAGCGCATCCAATGCCGAATGCACGTCCAAGACGAACGGATCGCAGTAGACGTTCGCCGTGAGCTTGGGATCGCTGTGACGCATCGCCGCTTGAGCCGTTCGCAGCGGGACGCCTCCCTTGCTCAGCAGCGTGGCGAATGTGCCGCGCAAGCAATGCACGTCGAGCACTCGGCCGCGTTCGTCCAGCTTGGGGATGCCAGCCAGCTTCAAATCGCGGTCGAGAATCTTGACCAGTTCGACGGACACTCGGAACAGCAGCACGTCGGCGGCCAGTGTGCTGGTCCGCCCACGGCGGACTCGACTGACTGGCGAGCCGGCCCCCGCTTTGAACGCCAAGACGTCTCCTTGTCCGCGTTGAGCCTTCTCGGTGACCTGTCACCATTTCCGCGTGCTCAAAGCTGCGTTTGCAAATCGTTAGGCTGCGGCGTCATCAACGCCAGCATTTTTTCGGCGAAGAACTTGTGTCGGCGTTCGATCGTGTCTTTTGCGTGGGAACCGGTCTGTGTCAACTGGCCGTACTCGACCCAGAAGTCGCCGCGCCGGGCCTTCCGATCCTGAGTGACGTTGAGGCGGAATGTTTCCACCGCGCCGGATAAATTCACGGCCAATTCTTGCTGGCCATGATCGAGCAGACTGAGGTGCTTCAGTTTGCGCGGACAGTCCAAGTGCTTATTTTTGGACGGGTTGTTGGCGTTCAAACTCGATCGGGCTCACGTACCCGAGCGATGAGTGCAGCCGCTCTCCGTTGTAGTACCCGATGTACGAAGCCAACTCGCGCAGC
>CAMDDX010000396.1 GCA_945893075.1 Planctomyces sp. SH-PL62
ATCGGCCCCCGCCGCAACCGGATCAACCCCCGAGTCATCAAACGAAAAATGTCCAAGTGGAATAAAAAGCGTCCCCATCATCGACGACTCAAACCCTTGATGAAACGCTTTGAAGAATGCGTGGTTATGGCTAATTGAACGGTATTGCGGTTTAATCTCGGCGAAGGAGTCGATCGCGTCGGCCCGGACGAGCGGCATCCGTTCGTCGTCCGCAACATGAAGATCTGGGCGACGCACTACGCCTTCCGCTTGCAGTCTCCCAGCGTCCTGTTGGAGCACCTGCGGATTCACCGCTGCCGCTACGGGATGTATTTCCTCGATCCTGACTGCCACGTTTATCGCGATCTCATTATCAGTCAGACGCCGGACGAACCGTGGAGCAGCAGCCACGGCGACGACAGCATCCAGCATGGCGTGGTGACGGTGGATGGTCTTGTCTTCGAGAACATCCGCTCGACGTACAACAATTTGATTCCACTCACGCACTACAACGCGAGCGGCTCAGCAGAGTCGCACTTCCGCAACGTCAAACTGGTCAACTGGAGCGGCAGCAACCAGCGGGCGTTGATCAACATGTACGATGACAACTCGCTGAAGCCGACGCCCAAAGGAGTGCCGATGTATTTCCACAACTACTTCGGCCCGAATCGCCACGCCAAATTCGCGAGCACGCAAGCCGCCGATCTGCTCGGCGACGGCAACACCTATCGGGAAGTCCCGCTCCTCACCGGCAACCGATCACGAGTCGCCGAAGTGCAGGACATCGAGTTCCCCGATCTCCTCGACCCGGTGGACGACCGCCCGCCCACGACCGTCATCACCCGCGTGTCTCGACGAATCGCGCCCGGCAATAAATTCCTCGTTCGCGGTACGACCTCCGACAACGGCTCGGTGGCACGAGTCATCGTCAACCACCGCGAAGCGAAAGCGACTGCCAATAACTTCGCCGAATGGGAGATCATGCTCGATGGCGTGAAACCCGGCGAAACAAAACTCACCGCGCATGCCGAAGACGCGGCCGGCAATGTCGAGAAGCGGCCCCACACTTGGGAGACCAGATAAGACCCTGGAGTGCTGCGGCTCGACGCAGCCCTCCATCCTTGCGGGAGAAAGCGGTCGTTGTTGTTAAAACGTCGTCGTGAGCAAACGCGGTGAAGGTCGTTCGTCACGACGGGATCGCACAACGTTCATGACGTTTTACCGCAATCAATGGAGGGCTCCGTCGAGCCGGAGCACTCCAGGGATTCGCGCTATCGTCTTAGGAGGTCATCAATGCTCTGCTCCCCCAAGACGTTCGTGGCTGTCGCGCTCATCCTGCCGTCTTTTCTGTCTGCCGCGCTGCGAGCGGACGATTGGCCGCAGTGGCGCGGGTTGAATCGCGATGGCGTGTGCCACGAAACCGGCCTGCTGCAATCGTTCCCGGCCGAAGGGTTGAAGGTCCGCTGGCGTACACCGGTCGGTTGGGGATTTGCCAGTCCGGTGGTGGCTCAGGGCCGGGTCTTCCTGCACGATTCCGACTTATCGGACTATCCGGGCAAGGAACAAATCCACTGCTGGGACGAAACGACCGGCAAGGTGAATTGGACTCACATCTATGAAGTCGCCTATGAGGACTGGGCCTTCGAGCAGACGCAAGAGATCGGTCCGGTCGCGACGCCGATCATCCAGAACGGCAAGATTTATTGTTTAGGAAGGCTCAACAATCTCTTCTGCATGGATGTTCGCAACGGCGAGGTGCTGTGGAAGCGGGACTTGGTGAAAGATTACGAGGTCGCGTTTTCTCCGGGGATGCCGTCGCCGTTGATTGAAGGCGACCTGCTGATTCTGTTCATCGGCGTGAAAGCCGGCGCGAGCGTCCTCGCATTAAACAAGGACACCGGTCAAGAAGTTTGGAGGTCGCTCGATGAAAGGCTGACCTTCAGTTCGCCGATCGTGATGACCTCCGGCGGGAAAAAACAACTCGTTGTTTGGACGCAAGAGTCGGTGACTTCATTGGACCCGGCGGCGGGCACGACCTACTGGCGGCAACGGCTCCTGACCGGCAGCGATTATGCGGTCTCGACTCCGGTCTTTTACAAGGACCGGTTGCTGATCGGCGGCTTGATGTTCCAACTGGACGCCGACAAGCCGGGTGCGACGGTGCTCTGGCCGCGTTCGACAGCCCCCGCGCGCAGAATCTACAGCCATACGTCAACCGCGCTGTTCCGAGGCGACCATCTCTTCTCCGCCAAATCGACGGGCGAATTGGTCTGCGTCGAGGCCAACACTGGTGAGCACGTTTGGGAAACCGACAAGGTCACAGATCTGAGAAACGGAGCGAGCATCCATCTGACTCCGAACGGCGATTCGGTCCTGCTCTACACAAACAAAGGGGAACTGATTCGCGCTCAACTCACTGCCGAGGGCTACAAAGAGCTTAGCCGCGCCGCAGTGATCGAACCGACGATGCCATTCGGAGGCAGGAAAGTCGTCTGGGCTCCTCCGGCTTACGCCAACCGTCACATCTTCGCCCGCAGCGGCCAAGAACTGGTTTGCGCCTCGTTGGCGGCGCAGGACGACGGCCAAGTCAAGAAGTGATGGCGGAGCAGAAGTTGAACTGGCGCTTGATCGCCGACCAAGGCACGATCAGCATCAACTGAGGCGGAGCACATGACGACGGTGGAACTCAAGCCGGTCAGCGAATTGATGCCGTATGTCGAGCGCATTCTCACGAGCGTTACGGCACAAATTGCGGCACTGCTGCCGGATGCCGAACTGCACCACATCGGAGCCACTGCGATGCCGGGGGCCGTAACCAAGGGTGACGTGGACGTCTTGGTTCGGGTCTCGTCGGCACAGTTCCTGATGACGGTGGAAGTGCTGAGACAACATTTCGCCGTAAAACAACCGGCCAATTGGTCAGCCGGGTTTGCCAGTTTCGGCGACGATACCGGCCAGGTCTTGCCGTTAGGAATTCAAGTCGTCGTCATGGATTCGAGAGAGGATTTCCTGCTGTATCTCCGCGACTACTTCATCACAAACCGTGACGCGCTGGAACAGTACAATCGGCTCAAGGTGGCCCATGCCAACGAAGGCGCGGAGGGGTACTGGAAAGCAAAAAATGCGTTCCTTGGGAAGATTCTCGCTTCGAGAGAAGATGACCACACGGCTTAGGAGACCGACTCACCATGCTGCACAAACTTTGGACGGCGGTACGCAGCGTTCTCGCGGTCGTGGCAGGAATTGTAGCAATGGCGACCGTCGCGTTCGCGATTGAGATTCCGCTGGGGTGGCTGACGTTGCGGTGGTTTCCCCAGACCTTCCCGGACCAAGCCACGCTCGACACGAACGTCGGCTGGATGTTGAGCCAATCGCTCTACACGGTGCCGGCGTTGATGCTCGGCGGATATATCGCGGCGTGGCTCGCGCCTCGGCGCGGGCTGGCTCACGCCGTCGCGATGGCGATCGTGCAAGACCTGTTGACCGTGGTGGTGATCTTCGAACCGCCGCATCCCGTGCCTCCCTGGTATTGGGCGCTCGCGCTGGTCATGACGCCGCCGGCCATCATCTACGGCGGTTATCTGCGCAGCCGGCCCAAGGCCGCGGAGCAACCTGTCACTGCGCCTGACCGCGGCGGCATGTAGCGACACTCCAAACACACTCGCGCTTCGGACAACGACTCGAAACGACTTCCAAGATCGGCTGCTCATGGGAACCCCCAAGGTGATCTTGTTCGTCGTTCTGGGAGTTGTGACGGCCTGGTTTGTCGTGGCCTGGGCGAGGCTGTTCCGAAAATCGTCGGCCGCTGACGGGCCGCTCGAAACGCAACACACTGCGTTCCATGCCGTCGTTGCGTTTTTCTGCACGTTCTTCGATGTCTTGGGAATCGGCAACTTTGCTCCGACCACGTCGGCCTTCAAATTTCGCGGTTCGGTGCCCGACGAGAAAATTCCGGGGACGCTCAATGTGGGCTATGCGATCCCGACGATCGTCTCGGCCTACATCTACATCTTCGTTGTAAAAGTGGAGGTTGATTCAACAACCCTCGTGTCGATGATCACCGCGGCGGTACTGGGAGCCTGGCTGGGCGCGGGAATCGTCGCGCGTTGGTCGCGGCGGATGATTCAAGTCGGCATGGGAGCCGCCCTGCTCGCCGCGGCGGTGCTGATGGTGTTGAAGCAGTTTGAGATCGGCCCGGCCGGTGGTGACGCGCTGAGCCTCGAAGGTGAGCGGCTCGGAATCGGGTTGGCGGTGAATTTCCTGTTGGGAGCGCTGATGACTTTGGGAATCGGGCTGTATGGGCCGTGCCTGATTCTCGTGAGCCTGCTGGGCATGGACCCGCGCGCGGCGTTTCCAATCATGATGGGCTCGTGTGCCTTCCTGATGCCGGTCGGCGGAGTGAAATTCATTCGCGAGGGAAGCTACAGCGTGCGAACTGCGCTGTTACTGACTCTCTGTGGCCTGCCGGCAGTATTGATCGCGGCTTTTGTGGTGAAGGAGATGCCGTTGGAGTACGTTCGCTGGCTGGTCGTCGTCGCCGTGGTCTATGCCGCGACGATGATGCTGCGTTCGGCGTGGGTCGAGCGACGTGCGACGTAGCCGCGTTTCGCCAGAACGCGGGAAGCATGGAATACCCGCGTTCTGGCGAACGCGGCTACGAGGAGATCGCGTCTATGAGTCATGGCCGAGTGATCGTCATCGGCGGCGGAGTCATCGGTGCCGCGTGCGCCTATTTCCTGAAGACGTCCGGCTGGGAAAGCGTGACCGTGCTGGACCGTGGCCAATTCGGCAAGGCGTGCTCGCACGGCAATTGCGGCTTCGTTTCGCCCAGCCATGTCTTGCCGCTCACCGTGCCGGGCGCGATCGGGCAGGCGCTCAAAGCGTTGGTCTCCAAGAACTCTCCGTTCTCGATCAAGCCGCGTTTCGATCTGTCGCTGTGGAGCTGGCTGTTCCAATTCGCTCGCCGCTGCAACGAACGTGACATGGTCGCGTCCGCTCAAGCCATTCAAGCGTTGTTGCAGTCTTCGAGGTCGTTGTACGACGAACTGATGGCCAACGAACCGTTCGACTGCGAATGGCAAACGCGAGGATTGCTGTTTCCGTTTCGCACACTCGCGGGGCTGGAACATCACGATCAGACTGCCGAGTTGCTGCGAACGTCGTTTGGCCAGTCGCTGACGCGCTTTGCCGGCGACGACGTGCGTGACTTGGAACCAGCGCTCAAGCGCGGCCTCGCTGGCGGTTGGCATTATCCCGGCGACGCGCACCTGCGGCCCGACAAGCTGATGTCCTCGTGGCGTCGAGTTCTGACGGGGCTGGGTGTGACCATCCAAGACGATTGCGAAGTCAAAGGCTTCGTCCGAGACGGTGCTCGCGCCGTCCGAATCATCGCGCCGCGTGAAGAGATCGCGGCCGACGCCTTCGTTGTCGCCGCCGGCGCACTGACTCCGTGGCTCAATCACGTGCTGGGCTGCAAGATTCCGATTCAGCCGGGCAAAGGCTACTCGATCACCATGCGCCGCCCGGCGAAGTGCCCTGCCCTGCCAATGCTCTGCGAAGAAGACCGCGTCGCCGTCACGCCGATGCTTTCCGGCTATCGGCTCGGTTCAACGATGGAATTCGCCGGCTACGACACTTCGCTCAATCGCCGTCGCCTCGCGCTGCTCACCGCTGGTGCTGCGCACTATTTCGACGAACCCGTTTCCGAGCCGATCGAAGAAGAATGGTTCGGCTGGCGGCCGATGACTCCCGACAGCGTGCCGATCATCGACCGCACTCCGACGATGGACAATGTGCTCATTGCCGCCGGCCACAATATGCTCGGCGTGTCGATGGCCCCCGCCACCGGCAGATTGGTCGCCGAGTTGCTCAGCGGCACCTCACCGCATATCGACGCCAACCGATATTCGTTGTCGCGGTTTGCTCGGTGAGGGGTCGGGCGTTCAAATTTCAAAATTGCCGAGGCAATTTTGAAATTT
>CAMDDX010000397.1 GCA_945893075.1 Planctomyces sp. SH-PL62
CCGGCTCCGACCATCTGCGGGATCAAGTAAAAAATGCTCACCGCCAGCGTGCTGATCGCCGCCGAGATCTTGATCCCCCGCGACTGAAACCGGCTGTCCAGCGCGTCGGCAAACGTGAACTTCCCCATCCGCTTGAGCGGCTCGGCCACCACGAACAACGCCACAATCCAACCCGCCAAATACCCCACCGAGTACAAAAACCCGTCGTACCCGTAAAACGCAATCATCCCGCAAATGCCCAGAAAGCTCGCCGCCGAGAGATAGTCCCCCGCAAACGCGATCCCGTTCACAAACCAATGAATCCCACCCCCCGCCGCGAAGTAACCAGAGGCCGACTTGGCTCGCCGCCCCAGATAAAAGCTGAGGCCGAGCGTGATGCCGACGAAGACAGCGAAGATGGCGACGGCGAGAGTCGAACGTTCGTAGATCATGCTTTCCCTTGGAGTGCGGTGTGACCCAGATGCTGGGTGCCCCAACACCGCCCTCCCTCGTTAGGGGAGAACGGCAGCGAATGTTTAGAAATCGTCGTCGTGAGAGGGCGGTTCTGCGCTGTGAGATCACGACCAAGTGTTTTGAAATATGGAGGAGTTACTCCCGCGATCGAATGGAGGGCTGCGTCAAGCCGCAGCACTCCAGGGTTAGTCGCGGCACAGCCACGCATACAGCAGCGCCAGCACGAGCGCTCCGCCGATCAAGCCGAAGCCGTACCAGATGGCGAGATTCACTCCGCCGAACGTCGTCTCCATGACTTTCGGAGCGAACGCATTCAGCAGCATGAACGCGGCGTAGGCCGCGCAGTACACGGCGAACAGCCGCAAGCCGATGCGCGATCGCCGAGCGACCTGAATCTCATCTTCCACTTCTTTGGGATGAGCAGAACCGTGATCGAAACCAGCCATAAGTGCCTCGTGAAAAGTCGGTGGTGTCCGGCGGTGGTGTCCGCCTCTGGCAACCGCGATGTTATCACGGCCCGCGCCGGCTCGACACCGCTCACTGCAACTGCACCACGCTCGCGCCGGAGTAGTAGTACCGCAGGATCTGGGTGCTGGTCTTTCCAATCAGCCCTTGGCCGCGTGCTCCCCATTGGCAGAGTCCGACGGCGTGGCCGTGGCCTCGGCCGTCGAAGTGCAGCGTGCCGGACTTTTCCGTGATCGTGAAGAACGGGCTGTAGAGCGTGCTGACAGAGACTTGTCGCCGCAGCGTCGCGGCCGAGATTCGCAGCGAACGCTTGCCGTCCCGGACCTCGAACTCCGGAACTTCGTCGCCGCGATCCGGACTACCGCTGACGAGCTTGATCGATTGCAGCTTCTCAAAGGTCTTGCCCTCGGTGCGGAAATACGTTTTGAGTTTCGCTTCGACATCGGACTTCGGCAGATCGGCTTCCCAACGATAGAGCCGTGCCTCGCGGCAGTAATCGCAGGGAACGCTCTTGAGCGCGGCGACGGCATCGGAGAAGACCGCGCTGCCTTGCATTGTGTGCCCGCCGCAAGCGGCCGAGTAATACGTGCGGAAGAGCCGGCCTTGAAACGTGCAGACCATGCCGGTGGTCTCGCGCACGATGTTGCGGCTGGCTTCGCTCTCGCCCGCCAGGCGTCGCGAGCCGTCGCGGTATTGCACGCCGAGATACTTCTGACTGCTGGTCGAAGCGAAGAGGTCGAAGTCCGCATCACCCTCGCCGCTGCGAATCACATCCAGCGCGTAGGTGCGCGCAGCGATCGCTTGTGCTTTGCGCGCCTCTTCGCCGAACGACAACGGCATTTCGCTATCGACGACGCTCGCGAGGTAATCGCCCAGCGGCAACACGTTGACCGCCAGGATGCCTCCGCCAGACCGCCGGAACAACCGCACGTTGCCGCGATACTCGTGGCCGTTGATCCACACCGCCGGCGATTGCGTCGGCACGATCTCCAGCCGAGTCACCGCGAACTCCGACTTCCCAATCTTGAATCCGCTGCTGGTCGCCGTGACGGTGCTGGTGGCCAACTGCTGACCGCGCGACAGGACTTTGTCGCTGCCGACAGGACGCAGTTGATACGGCCCGTCGATCGACAACTCGATTTGTTTCTGCGGCGTTGGCGTGACGGCCACTCGAATCGTCGACTGATCGGCACGCGACAGGGTCTTCGAGGTCGCGGCCCATGTTTCCCGCGGTCCACCGCTCGGCGGCGGCTGAGACCAACTCCAAGGCAATACGAACAGCGCGGCGAATAGCGCGAGCAGGCTCAACGAAAGAGCGGCGGAGTGAACTGGCTTCATGCTCGAAAGCTTAGACCGATTCGGTCTGATCTTGGAACAGCGCGGTTTGCGAGCCGGGGTCAGGTGTTCTGATTTCTGTTTTGGCCTCAGAATGGCCGTCGATGTTGGTTTCCAGTCAATCTTCCAATCCGCGCTTGGTCCTGTTTGTGACGCCAAAACAGAGATCAGAACACCTTGTCTCTTGGGAATGTGACAGAAGATTATCCGCGTGTGGGCCAACCGCGAGTTGACCCCTCGCTCGCCCACGCTGGCGCGGGGAGTTAGTGTGTGCGAGACCTCTTGAATCACACACAGATCACGACCAGTCTCCGGCACTCAATTGCCAACCGACTCCAAAGGGCTCCGCACCATGTTTCAAGTCTCGAAACACATCGACTTCTGCTACGGCCATCGGCTGCTGAATTACGCCGGCAAGTGCCGCAACCTGCATGGGCACAACGGAACGGCCGTCATTGTTCTGGAGGGCGAAGAGCTAGATTCTCGCGGCATGCTGATGGATTTTTCCGACATCAAGAAAGTCGTCCGCACGTGGATCGACGAGCAACTCGACCACCGCATGATCCTGCACGAGAACGACCCGGCCCTGCCCTTCTTGCAGCAACTCGGCGAGCCGTTGTTCATCCTGCCGGTCAATCCGACCGCCGAGAACATCGCCAAGACGATCTTCGAGTTCACGAAGTCTCAGGGATTCCCGGTCGTCGAGGTCTCGCTGTGGGAAACGCCGAACGCCTTCGCGACGTATCGCGCGTAGCGCGCTCGTAGTGACCCGATTTATCGGGTCTCGGAGACCGCATAAATGCGGGTCACTATGAGCGCGGGCAAAATTCTTGAACATTCGCCTCAAAGTTTTCCCCCGACCGCCGAACCACTCCCGTTGAGGCCGTTCTGGCCTGCGAATTTTCTTTGGCCTCGGTGAATCGGAGACATGGCGATGATCAAGCAAGCGGCTTATGGCGTGGCGGCGTTGGGAGTATTAACGTCGTTCGTATTTGGACGGGATGTCATGAGTTATGTGCGGACCTGGGGCAACTCAGTCCGGCAGACGGTGAAGAGCGAGGTGCCGGTCGAATTCGAGGTCGCTCGCGCCCGTGAGTTGGTCGAGAACCTCGTCCCGGACATCCGCAATTGCATGCACGTCATCGCCGAGCAAGAGGTCGATGTCGATCAACTCACCGCCGAAATGGCTCGCAAGCAGACGGAACTGGCGACTCAGAAGGACGCCATTCAGTGGCGCGGTTCGGAACTGAAGTCGGGGAAGACGAATTTCGCCATCGCCGGGCAGACGTACTCGGCCGAGCAAGTTCGCACCGACTTGGCCAAGCGGTTCGAACGGTTCAAGATCTCCGAGGATACGCTGAAGCGCGAACAAAAAATCCTGGACGCTCGGCAAGCGGCGTTGAAGGCCAATCGCGAGAAGCTCGACAACATGCTCGCCGCCAAGACCGACTTGGAACTGCAATTGGAACAGCTCGAAGCCCGGCTCAAATCGGTTCAAGCCGCTGAGACCATCAGCACGGTCAGCATCGACGACAGCGAACTGACTCGCGCCAAGAAGCTGATCCGCGAACTCAACAAGCAGATCGACGTCCGCGAAAAGGTCATGGCCACCGACGGCAAACTGACCGACTTGATTCCCATCGAAACCAAGCCCACGGCTCCGAAAGACCTGGAATCGCAGATCGAGTCGTACTTCACGACTCAGACGGACGCGGCTAAGGCGGAGGTGAAGGTCGTGAACTTGGAGACGCTCAAGCCGTAACGGTGGGTTTGGATGGCATTGAAATTCGAAATTTGAGATTTGAGATTTGAAATCCCACCATCATGCTCGGCTTTCTCCGTCATCCACTGACCGCCAATCGCTCCGAGACGCACGGGGCGATGTCCGTCGTGTGGATCGACGGCCTCGGCTGCTTTTGGATGAGCCTGGCAGAGCGTGTCACGATTGGTGGTCCGGGTGCGCTGTCGTCTAAGCCGCCGCATCCGCGAGAAGCGGCTGATATCGCGATGCTCTCGGATTTGAAGCGGCGGCATGCGACGATTGTTCGCACGGGTGAAGGCTATTTGTTGGAAGCTCACGGTCCTGCGCGAGTCGCTGGACGGGACGTGCTTGATCGAGCGACGCTTGCCGATGGGGCGTTGATTGAGCTCGGCCGCAGCGTGCAGTGGCGAATTCGACAGCCCTCGGCGTTGAGCCTTTCGGCGCGGCTGGATTTCGTCAGCGATCATCGGCCGACGCAAGCGGTCGATGGATTGGTGATGCTGGCAGACACCTGCTTGCTCGGCCCAGGTGACGAGAACCACATTGTTTGCCCGGATTGGGCGGGCCAAGTCTTGTTCGTGCGGCAACAGGACGAACTGTGGTGCCGCTCGCGACTGGATTTGACCGTCAACGGCCATCGGCTGGGGAGCGGCCGACGGCTGCGATCCGGCGACGTTGTGTCGGGTGAGGACTTGCGGTTTCGGATCGAAGAGCGAGGGTAGCCGCACTCGCCAGAGTGCGGGTTTCCCGCGTTCTGGCGAACGCGGCTACTTCAGAACATAGCCGGACTCAGGCGAGTTGGTCTGACTCGGTGGCTAAGATTTCCACCCGTGCGGCGAATCTCGCTGCACGGGATGTGGGGTACAGAGTCCTCGAAGGGTTCTCGAAGGCAACGACGCCATGAAGTTCACGTTCGGTCCTGAATCGCGACCGCTCGACGGGTACACGATCAAGCGAGCCATCGCACGCGGTGGTTTCGGTGAGGTGTACTACGCGCTGAGCGATTCCGGGAAAGAAGTCGCGATCAAGCTGCTGCAAGAGAACCTGGAAGTCGAGCTTCGCGGGGTCACTCAATGCTTGAACCTCAAGCATCCGAATCTGGTCACGCTCTTCGATATCAAGCAGGACCGCGACAGCGACCACTGGATCGTGATGGAGTTCGTCGGCGGCAAGACGCTCGACAAGGTGATTCACGAAGCGCCACAGGGATTGCCTCTCGAAGAGGTGCTGGCTTGGCTGGATGGCATCGCCGCGGGGATCGGCTATTTGCATGATCGAGGCATCGTGCATCGCGATCTGAAACCGGCGAATATCTTTCGCGAGAACGGTGTCGTGAAAGTCGGCGACGTCGGCCTGTCAAAGTTCATCGCCCCCAGCCGCCGTTCCGCGCACACGCAAAGTGTCGGCACCGTTTATTACATGGCTCCCGAAGTCGCGAAGGGGCGTTACGGCAAAGAGGTCGATGTCTACTCGCTGGCGATCATCCTCTTCGAACTGCTTACCGGCAGAGTGCCCTTCGAGGGCGAGACAACCGCCGAGATCTTGATGAAGCACCTGACTGAGCGACCGAATCTCGCCACGATCCCGCCCAACCTGCGTGGGGTGTTTGAGGCCGCGCTGGAGAAAGATCCGCAGCGACGCACGAGCGATGTGCTCGAACTCGCTCGTCACTTCCGTAACGCGGCTCGTGGCGGAGCGAGTGATCCGTCGCCTGACGTCGAGAGCAACGGAGACGACTACCAAGAGATTCATGCCGAGCGACTCAGGATTTGTTCGCAACTGTGGGGACTGCTGGACAAAGCTCGTGAGCTGGAGACCGCCGCCGATCGCGACCGCACCTGGGGCCGGAAGCAGTTGGAAGTCGAAGAACTGCTGCGACAGTCTCAAGCGATTCGGTCCAATGCCTTCGTCCATGACGAGCGCTGCTGGGACTATTCGGC
>CAMDDX010000398.1 GCA_945893075.1 Planctomyces sp. SH-PL62
GGCGCTAGCCCCGGTTACACGGCATGAACCGGGGCTAGCGCCGCGCGGCTAATTTTCGGAATGCGGATGAGAGCCGGGTTACTTCGTGTGAGTGTGGTGGTCGCCGTGTGGCACTTCCTTGAACTCACCGACGTACGGTGTGCCTTCGACTTCGCCGCTGATCGAGCCGGCGAATTCTTGAACCTTGCCGAGGCTCTCGTGCTTGCCGACGAAGCGCGAAGCGGTCCCTTCGGCTTCACCCTCCAGCGGCGCGGCGGCGAGTTCGACTTGGAACTTCGGGGCGTCGATGCTTAGCAGGATCGTGTTGGCCTTGATCGGTGAGGCGGTTTTCTCGTCGTCGGCTAAGACGTAAACGGTCGCCTGTTGCTTGTCGTGATCGACGGTGAACTCGACGTGGAACTTGCCGCCGCCCCAATCGGCGACTGCGCCTTGATGCGGGCCTTCTCCGTGGCCGGCGTGTTTGTGGCCGTGATCGTCCTTGGCTGGCGTGGTTGATGCGGCAGGGGGCGTCGCGGGGGCGGGCTTGTCGGCTTCGCCGCAGCCGAGGGCGAGAGTCAGAGTGAGCAGCAAGCTGGCATGCAATGAGAAACGGATCATGGTCTGAGTTCCTTTCGAGAACGATGTTGCGTGAGGTTGTGTGATCTGACCAGCGCAAGTCACGCGGTGGCGAGGTCAGTGGTGTTTTCATCCAACGAGGTTGTCGCCTTCCGAGCGGGCTTGATGCACGAGTGCGTCGGCGTCTTTGCCGCTGAACTTCCAGAACAGGCCGGGATGAATCAGGAACTCGCAGAACGTCGAGGTCACGAGTCCTCCGAGAATCACGGTGGCGACGGGATACAGGATTTCGCGGCCAGGCTCCTGGCCGCCGATAACCAGCGGCACGAGTCCGATGCCGGCTGTCAGCGCGGTCATCAGCACCGGGGCGAGCCGCTCCAGACTGCCGCGCACGACCATTTCGGGCGTGAAGGCTTCGCCTTCTTCCTTCATCAAGTGGAAGTAGTGCGTCACCAACAGAATCCCGTTGCGGACCGCGATCCCACCCAGCGAGATGAAGCCGACAAGGCTCGCAACCGTCAGTGATTGTTGTGTGATGACGAGCGCGAACACGCCGCCGATGAACGCGGTCGGCAAGGCGTTGAGGATCTGCAAGACGATGCGCACCGACGGATACAGAATCATCAAGACGACAAACATGCCCACGACGGAGATTGCCGCCAGCGTGAGGATCAGGGTTGTCGCGCGTTGTTGGCTCTCGAACTGGCCGCCGTATTCGATGAAGTAACCTTCGGGGAGTGTGACCTGACTCGACACACGCTGTTGGATTTCCGCGACCGTGCTGGCGAGGTCGCGGTCCTGCGTGTTGCAGCGGATGACGATGCGACGGCGGGCATTCTCGCGATTGATCGAATTCGGGCCGGCCCCTTCGCCGACGTCGGCCAGTTCGCGGAGTTCGATCTGGCCGCGATTGTTCGGCAGGTCGATGCGCAGCCGGCCAAGATTGGCGTAGTCGGTGCGATAGCTCTCTTCCAGACGGACCAGCAGGTCGAATCGTCGCTGGCCTTCCAGCACTTGCGAGATGACCTCACCCTGCAACGCCGTTTGCAGGATTTGGGCGACGTAAGCGCGAGTCAGTCCGTGAAACGCCAGGTCGTCCGGTCGCAGCCGGATGTGCAATTCTTCGGTCTGGCGAATCGACTCGACGACCGGCGGCGTGACGCCGGGGACGTTTTGAACGGTGGCACGTACTTGCTCGGAGAGTTGCTGCAACGTGTCGAGGTCGTCGCCGACGATCTTGATCGCGATCTGAGCATACACACCGGAAACCATGTGGCTGATGAGGTGCGCCAGCGGTTGCTCGACTTCGATATCCACGCCCGGCACGTCGTCACGCAACTCCGTCAACAGTTGCTTGAGGATCTTCTCGCGATGCCGGCCGCTGCGCGGATTCATGCTCAGGATGTATTCGCTGGTGTTGACGGGAGCGGCGTGCTCGTCCATCTCGGCTCGGCCGGTGCGGCGGACGAAGTGGATGATCTCGCCATTTGGGTGCTGCTCCGATTTCTGCATCGACAGGAACTTCGCGTCGATGATCCCGGACACCTGATTGGACGCCTGCAACGAGGAACCCGGCGGCAGCGTCACGTTGACCTGAATGCTCCCCTCGTCGAATTGCGGCAGGAAGTTTCGGCCCAGATGAGCCATTTCCCACGCGGCGTACCCGACCAGCGACCACGTCAACACCAGTAGCCAGCTTGGCCGAGCCATGCTGAGGCGGATCAGGTATCTGGCCCCCCACTTCAAGAACCGCAGCAACACTCCGTCGTGTTCCGCGTGAGTCGCCTGCGACTGCGGCAGCAAGTAGTACGACAACACGGGCGTCACCGTCAGCGACACAAACAGCGAAGCCAGAATCGAAACGATGTAGGCCACGCCCAACGGAGCGAACAAGCGACCCTCGACTCCCGACAACGCGAACAGCGGCAGAAACACCAGAATCACAACCGCCGTGCCGAACACGATCGCGCTGCGGATTTCCTTGCTGGCTTCGTAAACAACCTGCAACGCCGACTTGGGGGCTGTCAGAGCGTTGTTCTCTTTGAGTCGCCGAAAGATGTTTTCGACATCGACGATCGCGTCATCCACCAGTTCGCCCATCGCGACGGCAATGCCCCCCAGCGTCATGACGTTGATCGAGAGCTGCGTTCCCGTGACGTGTCCGATGATGCGGAACACGAGCGTTGTGATGACCAACGACAAGGGGATCGCCGTCAGCGTGATGAACGTCGTGCGGAAGTTGAGCAGGAACAGAAACAGGATAATGAGCACCAGCACGGCCCCGATCACCAGGGCCTCACCGACGTTGAAGATGCCTCGGTCGATGAAGTTCTTCAGCCGGAACAGTTCCGAATTGATAACGATATCGGCCGGCAGCGAGGCTTCGGATTCCTGCAAGGCTGCTGCCAGCCGATCGGTCAGCGCGCGGGTATCGACGTGCGGTTGCTTGACGATCGTGAAGATGACCCCCGGCCGGCCGTTGACGCTGCCGTCGCCTCGTTTGAATTGCGGGCCTTCGAGAACACGGGCCACTTGGCTCAGCAGCACCGACCGGTCTTGATGGACCTTGATCGGAATCTTGCGCAGGTCTTCCACGACCATTCGCGACTCCGGCCCCAATCGACCCAGCACGCGGATTGGCCGTTCGGTTTCGCCTTGGACCGCGAAGCCGCCGCTCGTGTTGATGTTGCTGTCTTTCAGCGCCCGCTCGACCTCGTGCAACGTCACGTCGTATTCCAGCAGCGCGGCCGGATCAATGAGCACTTGATACTGCTTGCGGTCGCCTCCTTGCAGAAAGACTTCAGCCACGCCGGTGACTTTCAACAGTCGCGGCCGAATCACCCAATCGGCGATCGTCCGCAGCGCCATCTGTTGCGATTCCGCCGTGGGGAACAGGACTTCGTGTGGCTGTCCCGCGACGGTCACGGTGGCTTGTCGTTCTTCACCACGTTGTGCCCACGTGATGCCGTCCACCGTCACCGGCTGCCAGGAATCGAGCCGGTGCCGTTCGACTGGCTTCCAGACGGAGAGCCGCTGCGAATTGTCAGTTGATGGAACCAACTCCGCGAGCAGTCCAGTCTTGCCGATGGGTATCAACTCGCCCCCGTTCGGTCCCGGCTGACGGTAGATCCCGGCGATGACGATCTGACCCATGATCGACGCGGGCGGAGTCATCTGCGGACGAATGCCTTCGGGCAAGACGCCGGCCAGCGTGCTGAGCCGTTCTTGGACCGTTTGCCTCGCGGCGCGGATGTCCGTGGTCCAATCGAACTCAATGTAAACGACGTTCAATCCGGCGGTCGTTTGGCTCCGCACGGCTTGGACTCCACTTGCTCCCAGCAAGGCAACTTCGATGGGTTGCGTGACCAGCGTCTCGACTTCTTCGGTCGCGAGGCCGGGGCACTCGGTAATGATGATGACTCGCGGGCGATCAAGGTCCGGGAACACGTCGATTGGCAATGTTGTCGCCAGATACGAGCCGTAGACCAAAAGAGCCAGACTCATGACGACCACAAGCATGCGGTAGCGGAGCGCAGAACGGATCACAGCATTGAGCATCGTGGACATTCCTAGTGCGGGGCGTGCGAGGTGCCGTCGGCATGGACGTGAACGTCAGCCCGGATGCCGCTGGCGGCTTGGGCTTTGAGCACTCGATTCAGCGACGCCGCTGCGTTCTGAGCGAGATACAAACCGGACGTGACGCTGCCGTCATTGGCCAGCACGATGCTGAGGCGGTCCTCGTGCAGCACATGCACGGGGATGCGATTGAAAAGATCGCCGTTCTGAAGGAAGACGAAGGCCTCCGGGCCTTCACGCACGACGGCGGCGGACGGCAACACGAGCACGTCCTTGAGTTCCTCAATCGGCACGTGCAAGCGAACTCGCTGACCGGGTCGAAACCGCCAAACCAAAAACGTGTGGCCCTCTTTTTCATAACCGCGCGATTGGTTCGTCAGGGGGATGAAGAAATCAAAGGTCCGGCTGGCGGTGTCGATGGAATTCGCGAGATGCCGAATCTGGAAAGACTGCTCCAGCGATGGCCAATGTGCCTCGTCGTCCTCGGCGAACTCGACCTGGATGGGCCACCCATTCTGAGCCGCCTTCTCCAGGAACGGAGCTTCCTGCTTGAAGGAATGTCCTTCGATGTAAAGCGAATGGTGGTTCGACAGCATCGACAGCAACTGCCCAGCTTGCACCTGCTGACCAAGATCGACCTTGAGTTCTTGCACCTCGTAAGCTGGTCCCGCGACACGATCGTCGACCAGGGGAGACTCCGTCTGTTGAGTATCAAACGGCTGCCGAATGTTGGCGACTAACGGCGGAGCGAAGACGTCGATCGTCGATACAAAGACCCCTTCCGTGACTTCGTCGATCTGCTCCAGTTTGAACCCGCGTGTCAGCAGGTCTTGGCGGTATGCCTGAATCGCCGCCGACTGCCGACGGAGTTGATTGTCGAGTTCGATAAGCTTCGACTCCGCGACCGCACCGCTCTTGGCCGCCTTGGCCAACAAGACTCGCTGTTCATTGAGCAGTTCCGTTTCGCGCGTCGCCTTGAACAATTCCGACTGCGTGTTTTGCAGGTACTCGCTGAAGAGCCGCAGCGTGAAGAGCCGGTCGCCGGGTTTGACGGTGTCACCGGGAAACGCATGAACTTGGACAACGGCCCCGACAGCGGGAGCCGTCACGCCTCGGTCAGATCGGCCCGGCCGATCCACGATCGCACCGGGGACTTGAATCGTCCGCCAATAGGTCTGCGGCTTCGCGGCCTTCGCGACCAAGCCCAAGTTCTTCCGCGCCTGCGGACTGAGCTTGAGCACCTTCGCTTCTGCAATCGGGGCAGCCGGTTTCTCAGTCGTCGCGACGGGAGCACGCGGCGTTAGCCAGCGATGGAGTTGGTCGCGAGAGAACCACGCGGCTGTCGCCAGTCCGCCGACAACGACCAAACCTGTGACGCTAAGAAGCACTCGTTGAGTCTTCATCGGACACCTCGCCTGAGAACAGAAAAACGAAGGTCGTTGGGTGTCACCGGTATCCCGGCTTTGGCCCCAACGGGGACTGACTCGATAGCCCAGGGCGATAGCCCTGGGTCCGCGTCGTGAAACATGTTTTGTAGGCCCAACGGGCCGTGACTCGTCGCGTTCTGTGGTTGGGTTACGGCCCGTTGGGCCTTGTCGTTTTCATGCGTGCCGGTTTCCCAGGGCTAGCGCCCTGGGCTATCGAGTCTCGCCCCCTTGGGGCTGAAAACTGGAAGGCCGGTGACACACAATTGAGTTCGGATCGAATCTGCGCGGCGGCAACACGCCGAGCTTGATTCACTCGCGCGAGCAGCGGCCAAGGAAGCGCATCATTACGCGGGCCGAGCGACTAAATGACG
>CAMDDX010000399.1 GCA_945893075.1 Planctomyces sp. SH-PL62
GAAACGCTCCGGTGCCCGCTGGAATCTCCGCAACGCCGAATCCGTCTCCGCCCTGACCAACCTCCGCGATAGCAATCAATGGCAACTCTATTGGTCAACTTGCGACACCACTAAAACTTAACACCGCCAAAATCTCTGGGCACACCCAAGGTCGTTAAGTCTTCAATGAGAGTCGACAAATTACTGCGAGCCAGAACGTCCCGATCAACCCCTTCGTCAGCTGGGTTGCCGCGCAGTTCCAGCACCTCGGACTTGGCGGACAAGGAATAGACCACTCCAGGTTCTGGCTTGACCTCGGTGTTACCACCGCCGCCGCAGCCAGCGATCACAACTCCCAACAGGACGACTAACCAAGGCACGCATCGCGACATTGCCATTTTCTCGCTTTCAGGGAAGGGTTGAACGAGGAATCCAGAGCTGCGGGTTTCAGAGAGAGACCGCGTCTTAGAAAATCCTTGATTCCATTACGAACGGTCAAGGAATCAAAGTCTTTCAGGCAGACGAAGATGTGCTGAGGTGAATGCGAGTGGATGAAAACTCGATGTCGTGAAATGAATCTGATGCTGACGATTGGACAAAGCCAAGTTGGTCTCGAACGAAACCTTAGAGCGTTTCAACATTCTGAAGGCCGACTCCCTGAAATACCAGACAAATTGGCTGAAAACAGGCACAGGCGTTGATGAGACAACCGTAATTCGCAGAGGGATGATGCCAAGTTGATGAACCGGGGGAAGATACCGACTCAAACTGAAGAGGACATGAAGGCCGACGCCAAAAATTCCAGTATCAAGCCGATCGTAGGCGGGTCACTCCGTGACCCGAAGCTCCGGTCACGGAGTGACCGGTCTACTTGGGGGACGGTTCGCTGCCGACCAACCGCAGGCGGTCGTTGTAGGTCAGCAGTTCGATGTAGCGTTCGGCGAGATTCAGGTTCAGGCGGAAGCCGTTGAATTGGTTGGTCAATTCGTCCTCGAACAGCTTGCGGCCCGTCTTCTTGTCGAACATCAGCAGGCGGTGAACTTGGACGTGAACGCGGCCGCGCTGCTCGAATTTCCGGGTGGAAAATAACAACGCGGGGGACGCCCCGAAGTGGTTCAAGACCAAGGCTTGGTTGTCCACTTTTTGTCGCCAGAGTTCTCCGCCGGCGCGGCGATCGAAGGCGAAGATCGTGCCGTTGACCGGGACCGTGACCAGTTCGTCGCCGTAGAAGTTCGTCTGCTGCCCCGACACGATCAGGAATAAGCGATCGTTGTCGGACACCAAATACTTTTGGAGGTTGAGGCCGGACAAATCAGCCGGCTGGAGCATTCCCAGCGTTTGTGATTCGTGCGTGTCGAGGTCAAACGTGGCCAGCTTGCCGTCCTGGCCGAGCGTCGCCAGCGTGTGATTGTCCAACCAACCGAACTGGATGGAGATGGGGAACGTCTCACGCCACACGGCTTGGCGAGTCTGCGGATTCCAGCGTTCGATCGACAGCAAGTCCGCCTGACCGCGCGAGACCACCAGTAAGTCGTTGCCGAGCGCCGTCTTGGCCAACTGGAATTTTTCGCGCACGTTCCCTTCAAACGGCAACGAGCGGCCGTCTTGAGTCCGCAGCAACAATCCGCTGGGCCAGCGTGTCGATGTGAGGAACATCAAATCGTGCGTGGCTTGCACGCGCGTGTCGTTCGGCAGGTCACGCAGTTCCCAGCGCCATTGGCCGGTCGCGGCATCGAGCATCGTCAGCGTGCGACGGCCACGATACGCGATGAACTCCGGAGTGCAGAGCGGCAGCAGCGCGTTGCGAGCCACGTCTTCATTGGCGTCGATCGGCTGCGAGAGAAAGCTCGCGCCCGGCTGCATCGGCAACGTTTGGCGGCGTGCGACTTGTGTCGGATCGAAATTGTTCGCTCCGCGCGACTCCGTCGAGCGGGTCCAGAGGACGCGATGATCCACCGGCGACAGCAGGTGCAGCACTTCGCGATGGTAGACCAGCATCTGATGTCCGACCGTGCGAATCATTGTGCTGGCACCGAGCGTGCTGGTCGACTTGAACCGCAGCGGCAGCGACCAATCGAGTTGGCTGTCGCTCAATCGCGACATCGACAGCCGCTGTGTCGCGACCGGGCTGTTGAGCATCTGATACTGAAACCGCTGAGCCGTAAAAAACGGCCAGGTTGCGTCAGTGAGCGAGCACTCTTGGACTTGCTCGGTGTTCCCCTGATAGCCCACCGACCGTTCCAGTTTGAAATCGAGCTTGCTCCAGTCCGCCCCGTTCGACGCGATCGTCTTGCCAAGCCGCTCGGCGTTGATTTCCTGCTCAACCCATTGCTTGGCTGTCATCCCCTCGCCCAGCGGCAAATCTCCCAAGCGAGCCAGTTGCTGTCCGGCCGCCGCCGCGTCGTTGGGCAATCCGAGCGAGCGGTACAGTTCCAAGAGCCGCCGCCACGCGCGAGCGGACTCGCGCGCATCGGTGCTTTCGCTCAATCGCAGCAGCGCGAGCTCGGCTCGCGAAACGTCACGCTCGGTGATCGCGGCTTCGATGTCTTGCCAGCGCAGTTCGCGTGTTGCCGGATGGAAGCCGAACAGTTCCAGTCCGCGCTGTCGCGCCGCGGAAGTCGCGGCGCTCAGGTTCCGCACTTCATCGGCGAGGCGGCGATCCAAATCACCGCGGCCGTCGGCCGGCAATGCATTCCACAGGTCGGCGAGTTGTCCGCCGACCCACGCTTCCGAACGAATGGACAACGGCGGCGAACCACTCAGCAGCAACACCGCGTCGCCGTTCTTGCGAGCCAGTTCCAGCAGCAACTCGAACGCTGCGACATGCTCGCCTCTGCCACGTAGGTGCTCGACTCGTAACCGCATCGCCTGCAATTGGTCATCAGGCGTTGTCAGCCATTTCTCAAAGATGGCCAACTCCACCGCATGGTCGACCGGTTTCTGCTGAATCACTTCGGTCAGCACGTCCCGCAACGCGGCGAGGTATCGCGGACGCAGTTCCGCAGACACAGACTCGGCCGGCACGCGCTGCAACACGCCCCAGGCATCGGACGATTTATGTTCGAGTTGCAAAATCGACGCCTCGGTCAGCAACGCGAGCACATCGGCCGGATCGCGTGCCTTGCGCTGTCGGATTTGTTCCACGACCGCTTCACGCTGCTCGAAGCAGGTCAGTCCGGCCGGATGCGCCGAGACCATGCTGCCGCGATACAGCGACAAGTTTCCCAGCCGCGCTCCCGGACCCGCCCATTGCCGCCCCGTGCGCGAACCGTTCTTGAGCGACATCGTCCAAATCTGTCCGCTGCTCAGCGGCACATGCCAGCGGTCATTGGCGATGGTTCCGAGTCCACTCGGCACGCCGTCGCCGTTCGGGATTGCTTCGGTCCAGGCTGTCTCGCCATTCGACAAATTCAACGCGCTGATGCTGGTCTGTCCCAGCAGCAGCACCTTGCCGTCGGCGACACCGTTCAGCGCCAGCCAGTTTTGAGTTTGTTTCGGCTTCGTCCAGCGGCGAGTGCCGTTGTGCAATCCGAGGCACACGATGTTGGACGTGCTGGCGTCCTGCTCGTTGAACGTCTCTTGGGGTGTGTAGACCACCGCATCGCCGACGATCACGGGAGCCGAGGGCAACCACCGCTGTCCCCACGGCATCGCCTGCGTCATCGACTGCCCGAACACTCGGCGCTGATTGTTGACCGCCGCTTGCGGCGTCGAGTAGCGATGCACCCACAGCAACTGCCGCGACGCGCGATCGACGGCCGCCAGCCAACCGACGGTCGTCGGACAGATCACGACGCCATCCGCGATCGCCACCTGCGCCGCGAACTGCCGCCGCGCCGCATCACGTGAGATCGCCGCTTCCGCCGTCGCCAGCAATTGCGACCACAACAACTTGCCGCTGTCGGCTTGCAGACAGAACAGCCGGATCTCGGCGTCCCGCTCGCCGATCACGAACAGCTCGTGTCCATCCGGCACCGGTGCGCCGAAGAAGAACACGCCGGGAAGTTCCGGCTGGAAAGGCTCATCGGATTCCACGCCGCCGACGGCCCATAACGGGCGGCCGTTCCGCAGGTCATACGACACCAGCTTGTTGCTGGTCCAACTGCGGCGCAGCGGGTCTTGCCGCGACAAGTCTTGGTTGCCGCCGTAATAGTTTTGGAACTGCTGCATCACGAACGTGTCGTCCTCGACCGAGAACAACTGCCGTCCGTCGCTGCTGAGCACTCCGAAGTTGCCGTTCGCGAACAGCAACTGCGCGAGCGGATGCTGTTCCCACGCCATGTTGCTGAATTCGTACCGCCGCACGCCATTGAAGATGCGGATGCCGCGATTGACCTGCACGTAGGTCTGCGGCGCGTTGCCGGGGCCGATCAAGTCTTCGGCTTTGAAGCGTTCGGCCGTGGACCACAACGGCCGGCCGGTCTCGAGGTCGATGACTTGGACGCCACCCAGCGTGCGCATCACAACCAGCCCGTTGACCAGCAGCGGCTGACAGACCGAGATCGTGGATCGGTTCTGATCGTGCATGTCCTCGATCAGCATCTCAAGCTGCTGTTGCAACGGTTGCACTTGCGTCAGTGGCTGCCGCCAGCGCGGCAACAACAACGGCTCGCCGCCACGGCTGAGCGCCGCGCGATTCGGTGCTCCGAAGAACATCGGCCACTCCGCCAAACTGGTTTGCGAAACCACACGCGCCGGGATCGCTGCAAACCAATCACTGACGCGAATTCGCGTGCCACCCATTTCGAGGTGTTCGTCATCAGCCTGAGGTGGTCGGCTCGCTGGCCCGTCTTCAATCTCCGGCCGATTTCCCTTCAGCCACTTCTCTGCCAGTTCTTTGTTCCCCGCCTGTTTCGCCGCGAGCGCCGCCTGCAACTGCCAGGGTCGTTCATTCGTCACTGCCGCCTTCGCGTCTTCCAGCCAACGGAACCAGCGTGTGGCTTGCGTGAACTCGCCCCGATCCAAATGCCGCATCGCTAACCGCTGCGCCGCTGTCTGCCCCGGTTCCAGCAGCAAGAATCGCATCGCGACGTGCGCCAGCCGATCAATCCGTCCCGACCGTTCCGCCTCATCCAGCCGCCGCGCGGCTTCCGCGCCCACTCGAAATCGAAATGACCGCAGGTCTTTCTCAGGTAACTTCAGCATCAACCGCATCGCACGCTCGCGGACCGAATGCCATTCCCGACCGATTCGCTCCACCGAGTCTTCTTCCTGAGCGAGCAGGTTTTGCAACAACTCCAGCGCCGTCGTCCAATCCTGAGCCTCCACAGCCGCATTGGCTTTGCGCAACACCTCGGCTTGCTTGCGATCCTTCGCGGCCCGTCCGTCGATTTGATCGCGCGCGTCAGGATCAAGCGGCTGCCCATTCGCCGCACGCGGCACGGCCCCTAGAGGAAGGACCGGACGAGGCACCGCCTGCCTGGGCATCAATTTCTGAAACAGATTCTGCAACGGATTCGGGACCGGCGGACCGGCAGCCGGCGTCGGGTACGGCATCAATTGCTGAAACAGTTTCTGCAACGGATTCGCTGCCGGCGGTGCGACGGCCGGCGGCGTGGCCGGCATCAGCTTTTGAAAGAGATCCTGCAACGGATTCGCCGGCTCGTTCGCCTTCTGCGGTTCCTGCGCCTTCAGGTTTGAAGACGTCTGCTCCAGCAGCAGACAAGCCGCGACCAAACTCAACGTCAGCACTGAAATTCGCCACCGCATGACCCGCTCCTGATTAAGGATGCTGAACGGTTCGCCGAGGGCGGGGAGTATAGCCAACTCAATCGGAGGCTGCGAATTTTGGAGGGGCGTTGGACAGGAAGATTTGGGACAGGAAGATGGAGAACGGTCGGATTCGATCCTTATCCATGTCACAGAAATCAGCCGCGCGGCGCTAGCCCCGGTTACACGCCATGAACCGGGGCTAGC
>CAMDDX010000400.1 GCA_945893075.1 Planctomyces sp. SH-PL62
CTCATCAGTTGGCTTTATTCGGCGCTGGTCACGCAGACGTTTGGCGGCCCCGATCCCTTTGCCAATGAACCACCAGATTGGCCCGATCAGATTGCCGCCAAGCTCGAAAGCGTGCGGACTTCCGACGGCGGCTACGCGAAGTCGGCCGAAGGATCGCTCGGCAGCACGTATCACTCGTTCTTGACGGTCATGACCTACGAGTTGCTGGGCCGTCAGCCACCCAAGCCGAAGAAGCTGGGGCAGTTTTTGTTTGACCGGCAACGTGACGATGGCGGCTTCGTCGAGATCGGTCCAATGAAAACCAGTGGCACGAACCCGACCGTTGCGGCCGCCGTGCTCTTGCGACGATTGGGCTTCGCCGATGAACAACTCACGTCCGACCTGCGCGATTTCATCAAGCTGGTTCGCAGCGACGAAGGAGGATTCCAAGCCAACACGCGCATCCCGTTCGCGGACGGTCTGTCGACGTTCACCACGTTGCTCGTCGCTCAAGACTTTGGGCTGACCGAATCGCTGGATGTGGCCGCCATCACAGCGTTCATCACGCAACAACTCGAATTCCCCACCGGCGGCTTTCGCGGAGCAAGCTGGGACGAACAAGCGGACGTCGAATACACGTTCTATGGACTCGGCGTGCTGGGCTTGCTCGGTGCTGTCAGTGTTTGACCGCCAACCATGCCGAACGACATTGTCCCTGTGCCGCTTCGACAATCGCGAGTTCTTGGCCTACGGCGCATAAATGCTTTTCACATCTGTTAGGTACATCTCAACGAACTCGACAACAGAGTCCGCCAGTTTCTCACCCGGAGGATCTCCCCCGGTGACAAGAAAGACTGCCCCCCGCTGTTCCGAACTCGCACAAAGCCTGACCGCATAGCACCAGCACGAAATGCAGTGATCGGCGAATAGGAAGCAGCCCGGATAGGCGAAGCGATCGGGGTTCGCGGCTGTCAGCCATTCATGGACCGGTATCATCTCGTCCAATGGCCAGAAGCGAAACAGGTCGGGATCCATCTGATCCCACATCCCATCCACCACCTCGAAGTAGCTCCGTAGGTCAGATGGGAGCACCGTCTGGTACTTCGCTTCAAAGGCGCGAACGGCAGCAGCATCGACACCGGACCTGATCGTCACGCCACAGCGCCGCCAGTGTTCGACCAGCCGTTGCCAGAGATCCATCGCATCCCGCCGTGATCGCGACTGCTACCCGCCGTCAATCGAATTCGTGATAGCGTTCGACGGGCTGGGGGGCAGGTTAAGGACGTCTTCGGGGAAGAGATCCACGAGGAAGTCCACGATGTCCCGCACCGAGAGCACGCCCACCGGTTTGCCCCCGTGAATGATGGGGATGTGGCGATAGCCACCGACACTCATCTTGTTAAGCGCGAACGCGATGCTGTCGTCCGCTTCGAGCGTTTCCGGATTCTTGGTCATCACGGTTTCGACCGCGACCGTGTGGCTGTCCGCGCGGAAGAAGTCTTTGGTCAGCAGATCCCGCTCGGTGAAGATGCCGATCAGCTTGCCTTCGCGTCCCACCAACACACAACCGGTGTGATGGTCGTTCATGGACTTCACCGCGTCCGCCACGGTTGATGTGGCGCTGACCAAAATCGGATCTCGCAGCGTTAGATCGCTGATGGGGGTTTCGAGGATCGCTCCGCGAATGCGTTGTTGATCATCGTAGGCGTCGTCAAATTCGCTCATGTTCATGGCGGACCTCCGCGTGACAAAGATGGGACGCGAACGGTTGTTGCGCGTCGTTAATTGCCGCACGGCCGATCGCGCATCGGCGGTGGGCATTTCTGCGGATGCACGGTGCCAACGCGGTTGCAACTTGTCAAGCCGTGCGTTGGGAATTGCCGCGGCAGATCACGGTCGCCCGGAGAGCTTGCAGGACACATTGCCCCACTTGGTCCGGACTACTAAAAACCCGCCCCCTTCCTCTCCGAGAACGGCTCGCGTTTCACGGAATCCTCCTCTTCGCTTCCCTGCCAATTCGCAGTTCTCAAGTCTTTTGGCGCGGAGTCCCACATGCCCCAGTCATCGATAGTTGAGCCATTGTCTTTCACGAGCCGGCAAATTCTGTGCGTGCTGCTCGCCCTCTGTGGACTGAGCGGTTGCGCGACGCTGCCCTATGGCTATGGATCGGCACAGCGATATCGCACGTCTCCGGAGTTGGAAGCTCGCACCAGCCAGCAGATCGAGCGTGGCCAGCCGCACAAGGTTTTGGATTCCGTCGGTTGGGTCTGGGGGATTCCCGACAAAATCATTCTCTGGGATCGCCGGATCGACAATCACCGCATCGGCACGCAGACCGAGTCGGCGATCGCGGATTATCTCACGAAGAACGAACTGACGTCGGTCAAGGTGCGGCTCAACCAGTATTACCCCGGCGACGACTGGCGACGCCTGGCAGCCAATGATTCCGTCGGAGCCGGCTGGCGATACACGCTCGGTGGACTCAGTGTGTTGGGCGAAACGATCTTCCCCGGCCGAGTCTTCGGCGGCGATCACTTCAATCCCTTCACCAACACAATCCACGTTTATTCCGACGTCCCGGCCGTCGCGGTCCATGAAGCGGGGCACTCGAAAGACTTCGCGCAGCGCGAATGGAAAGGGACGTACGCGGCGGCTTATCTGATCCCAGGAGTTCCGCTGTATCACGAGGCCAAAGCGACCAACGATGCGCTCGGCTATCTGCTGACGGAGTCGGACGAACAAACTCAGCGGGATGCCTACGAGATTCTGTATCCGGCGTACGGCACGTACGTCGGGGGCGCGTTCGGCGGAGTCTTTGGCGGCTACGCCACGTACTTCGCGAGCGTCTTAGGCGGACACGCTTTCGGACGACTCAAGTCCGAGCAAATCGCCAACGGCACATTTCCTGAATCGCAGCACGTCCAATCACGTTCGGTGTCTGAGATCAAGACGACGGCCGCGACCACCGAGGTTGACGGACAAACCATCGAACGGATCGGCGTCGAGTTTCCCTGATCGACGTGGGACAGGTTTTCAACCTGCCAGTGATCAGTGCGGCGTTCAGCCGGGCAGGTTGAAAACCTGCCCCACGTTGGTACGATCCGGCCGAACTTCGATCTTTGCCTTTCGCTGGACTCGACCGCCCATGACCACCGTGACCGCTTCGGCTTCCGGGGTGCGTTGGACCAAGAAACATCTACTCGGCTTGGAAGAGCTTTCCGCCGACGAGATTTCGCTCATTTTGGATCAGGCTGCTGAGTTCAAACGGCTCGCGGCTGAGGGCGAAACGAAACTGGCGGCCCTCAAAGGGACGGTCGTCGCGAATCTCTTCTTCGAGCCGTCCACACGCACGCGGACTAGCTTCAGCCTCGCCGCCAAACGGCTGAGCGCGGACACCGTGGACTTCACCGCCTCCACCAGCAGCCTCTCGAAAGGAGAGACGTTTTACGACACGGCTCAGAACATCGAAGCGATGGGAGTCGATCAAGTCGTCGTCCGACACAGCACGTCCGGCGCACCGCATCTGTTGTCGAAGTTGCTGAAGGCCAGCGTCCTCAACGCGGGGGACGGCACGCACGAGCATCCGACACAAGGATTGCTCGACATCTTCACGATTCGAGAACGTCGCCAGAAAATCGCGGGGCTGACGGTCGCTCTCGTCGGCGACATTCTGCATAGCCGCGTGGCTCGGTCGAACATTTGGGGCCTGAAGAAACTCGGCGCGCGGGTCATCGTTTGCGGCCCATCCACGTTGATTCCGGAGCATGTCGAACGGCTGGGTGTCGAGGTCTCGAACAATCTTGATGAGATTCTCGGCCAGTGCGACTGCATCAACCTGCTGCGGATTCAATTCGAGCGGCAGCGATCCGCGTTCTTCCCGTCGATCCGCGAGTACGCGCACTTCTTCGGCATGAACGGCGACCGCATCCGCCGATCCAAATCGGACGTTCTGATTCTCGCCCCCGGCCCGATCAATCGCGGAGTCGAGATCACCCCCGAAGTCGCCGACGGCCCGCACTCAGTCATTCTCGATCAGGTCACCAACGGCTTGATGATCCGCATGGCGTGCCTGTACTTGTTACACAATCGAAGGAATGAACTTGGATCATCAAGCGCAGAGCGGGGGCTTACGGAATCATGAAGACACGATTAATACAGATCGGCAAAGTCAAAGCGGTCAAAATCCCCGCTGCGCTCTTGTTGAAAACGGCACTGCCAGACAACGTCGAGATCACCGCCTTAAACGATTCATTGGTCGTTCGGCCGATTCGTAAGCGGCGGGCCGGATGGTCTCAGGCGTGCCTGCAAATGAGGCGTCGTGGAGATGATCGGCTGCTCGATGGCTCAACATCCTCGACCACTTGGGATCAGAACGAATGGGAATGGTAGTCAAGCAGTTTGACGTCTTTCTGGTCGAGCTTGATCCCACTGTGGGAAGTGAGATTCGAAAAACTCGTCCTGGTCTCGTAATTTCTCCCGATGAAATGAACCGGCATCTGCAAACGGTCGTCGTCGCCCCAATGACGACAAAAGGACGGCCCTATCCGTTTCGCGTGCCCTGCACGTTTCAGGGCAAGACTGGCTTTGTGGTGCTCGACCAGATCCGAACGGTTGATCGGTCGCGGCTCGTCAGACGACTGGGTCGAATGCCTGTGATGGTCACAAAACAAGTCCTCAGCACGTTGGAGGAAATGTTCGCTCCTTAGTCGTCCACATCAGGGAACGATTCAGCGACGTTTCAGAATTGAATCCCATGAGCACCACACTGATTCGCGGCGGACGCATCATCGACCCCAGTCAAAACATTGACCGGGTGGGCAGTCTGTTTTTGCGGAACGACCGCATCGAAGGGATCGACACGGGTGCGTCCGTGGCCGATCACGTCATCGACGCGACCGGCTTGCTAGTCTGTCCGGGGTTGATCGACATTCACGTCTCGCTGCGTGAACCCGGCGACGAGAAAGACGAGACGATTGAATCGGGGACCGCGGCAGCGCTCGCGGGCGGGATGACTTCGGTGGCGTGTATGCCGGATACCTCGCCGGTCGTCGATAACCGCGCGGCGGCGGAGTTCGTCCAACTGCAATCTGAACGAGCCGGGCACTGCAACGTCTTCCCGCTGGGAGCCGTCACCAAGAACAACGACGGCGAAGAACTCGCCGAGATCGGGCAACTTGTCGAAGGGGGAGCGGTCGGCTTCACCGACGGCAAACGCACAGTCGCCAACGCCGAGATCATGCGGCGAGCACTGGAATACACCCGCATGTTCGGACGGCCGATCTTCAATCATCCGCAAGTTCCCGAACTCGCGGCCAAGGGAATCATGCACGAGGGATATCACTCGATGCTGCTGGGGCTGCACGGCATCCCCGCCGGGGCCGAGGTCATCATGGTGGCCCGCGACATCGCGCTGGCAGAGATGACCGGCGGACACGTTCACTTGATGACCCTCTCGACGGCGGGGGCGGTCGATCAAGTCCGCCGCGCGAAGGCCAAAGGGCTCCGCGTGACCGCCGAAGTGACTCCGCATCATCTCGCGCTGAATGATTCGGCTCTGCAAACCTACGACCCGAACTTCAAAGTCGATCCTCCGCTGCGGACGAAGGAACACATCGACGCGCTGATCGAAGGTCTGCGCGACGGCACGATCGACGTCATTTGCTCTGATCATCAGCCGTTCGCCGATGAGAAGAAGCAGAACGAACTTGATAGCGCTCCCGCAGGAGTCGTGGGCCTCGAAACGCTGCTGCCGATCTGCGTCAAAACGCTCATCGAGCCGGGGCACCTGACCTGGGCCAAGTTGATCGCCAAGCTGACGATCAACCCCGCCACGATTCTGGGCATCCAGAAGGGAACGCTGAAATCTGGCCACGACGCCGATATCACGATCATCGACCCGACCACCGCCTGGCG
>CAMDDX010000401.1 GCA_945893075.1 Planctomyces sp. SH-PL62
CGTTGGTCGCCTTCAATGAATCCGATCGCGGACATGTGAGCATTGTCGCGTGGCAAGAGATCCAAGCCGCCAGCCAATGCACCCAGCTTGCAGGTGCGAATGAGAACCTCGCCGTTTTGGTCGCAGAAGATCCCGTCAACGTGCTGCGACAACATTACGTTGGCCGCTGACGCGTTCTCCGAGGCGAGGATCTCATCCAACTGTTCCAAACGATCCGCAACAAGTTCGGGATCGAGGGCTTCGCTCTTTTGCTGACCGTGAGCGGCAGTTTCGGACAACTCCGCTTCGATGGCCTTGATGCGGGCTTCGGCTTCTTCAAAAGGCGACTCCAGGGCAGTGCGTACCGCGGACGGCAGCGACGGATTTCCCAAGGACTGAAGCCAGCCACGGCGCTGAGCCTCAAGGCCGTCCTTTTCGGCCATCAGGGCCGTTTCGCGGTGTGGTGTTTCAGGGAGAAGTCGATCGAACTCCTGTTGGACGAAGTGCAGGAATTCGATGAAACGGGGATTCTGCATCAGATGCTCTCGGTTCATGGGAATCAACCGCCATGTTGAAAAGAAAGGCTCAGGCCAAGATGACGCTGAGCCGATGGATCGACCGTCGTGAACAAAGCAGGATCAGGGCTCCTCAAAGAACAGCCGCTGGCGAACAAGATCCATGACGACTTCACGGAGCCACGGTTCAGAAATGCGCGTACCGTTCGGACACAGCCCGCCAGCAAATCCGGAGCAGAGGTAGGCCACATACCGGCGTTCCTCCCCTGAGACTGTGGTGTAAACGGGGGAAGAAGACGGCGTCATCGACCGGCCGCAATGGCGGCATCGCACGAGGCCGGTCAATGGATATTTGAGAGCGATACCCGGCGCACTCAGGCCGACGATCTTGTTCTCACTCTCGGCTTTCGCAGTTTGAGCCGCGTCTTTGCAACGTCGCCGCGCGTTGCGCAGAGCTTGAACTCGGTCCCAAACCTCACGAAGTACAAGTGGTTCACAGAACTCCGGAATCCGCTCCCATTCCGATTTGGGCATGGGTTTCAGAATACGGACGTCATCGACAATGCCCGTGCAACATTTTCCCCAAACCAGTTCTCCAAAATAGATCTCTTGATCCAGCCACATGCCGACGGTGGCGGGGTGAAACGGTTTAAGCGTCTCTGCGATGCGTGGGTCGTCATTGAACAATTGAGCCAGCCGACTGCCTCCCCAACCTTTCTCGTCGGCGACCCGGAACAACTCCTCAATGAGCCAACGAGTTTCAGGATCTGGCTCCAGCACGCGATGGTTAATCTCTTCAACTCCATTCTTGATAATCATGACGTTGCGCAGTCGATAACCCAGTGGTGGCGTTCCACCGGGCCAATGCTTCTGGCGAAGTGCATCCTTCTTACCTCGCAAAACGTTGTGGGCTTTGACTCGCCCCTCCTCCGTCGAACGGATTGCCTCGACCATTGCCAGCGCTTTTCCGGGAGTCGTTGTTGGATCGGTAAATCCGCTGTCGGCTGTGAGCACCAGAACATTAAGACGTTGGAGCTTGCGACGAATTTCGGCTCCTTCCTCAGCGCGAGACAGGCGTTCGAAAGTATCCACCAGCACAAGGTCTGCCTTCACCCTGCCAGACTTGAGATCGCGAAGCATCTTTTGAAAGTCGGGACGCTTCTTTGTGTAGCGACCGGAGATACCGTCGTCGCGATAAACGGTGACGATCGTCCAGTGCAGCCCCTGCCGTTTCATGGTCTCTTTGATCGTCGCGATCTGTTGATCCGGCGATCGCGGGTTCTGCCGATCGGAAGACATCCGCGCGTAAATCACAATGCGCCAAGGTTTCTTGAAATCAAAATCGATTCTGATCATGAAGAATTACCTCACTGTAAGTCTGGCGGGCGGTCATGCAGATGTTGGGCGACTTGCCGCGCCAGGAATTGAACCAACTGATTTCGACGCCGATTCCGCACTTGAGCCGCGAGTCGATCGGATTCGAGGGGCGACAAGCTGGTCGGGAACGGCAATTCGCCGTTCGCAATCAGAGACGCCAACTTCGAGTGATCGATTCTTGAAGTGTTGGATTCGGCCTCGAATTCGTTGGTTTGATCGGGGTCACGAGGGCGCATGTGCGGCTCCAAAAAGCGGAACGCCGCGAGCAAGGCACTCGACCTGATGAACGTCACCAAGCGAGGGCTAGGCACTTGCGCGCGGCGTTGCAGATGAATTGAAGAATTTTGTGTGGCGTCAGAAGAAATCGACGCCGCCAAGAACAACCAAACCGACGTTACGGCTAGTCGCGATCATCGCCGGCCACTTCGGCGTTCCTGCTGAATTCGCTCGACAGCCTCCAAGTCGCCGCTCCCTTGTTCTTGGGATTGAAAACGGCTCTCGGCAGCCTCTTCGCGTTGCCGCCGATAATCAAAAAGTGCGATCAGGATGGCATTCAGCACGCGGGCGCGTAATTCGACGGATTCATAATTCGCTAACCAGTCACCCAAGAGTCTTCGACCTGTTCTGGACTGCATAAAGGTGGAGGTTCCCGGATGGAGGCCAAGCACATGGCCGTGAAAAGGAAACGTATTGAATTCGGGGTCTTTCAACGCCGTGTGCCAAAAATAGAGAAATGCAACAGAGGCCTCCGTCAGATGATTTTCCAGTTTCAAGAGGGGGATCAAAGCGGACCAAACGGCCGAGTAGCAGTCGTGGAATGCGGTGCGAGCTTCGTAGGACAGCACGTCGAGCGCAATCTTTTCTTCAGCATGTCTGGCACGCCGAGCGATAGTCTGCATGAACCGTTTCCAAGTCTCTTGCAAGTTTTCCAACGCTTCCAAAGGATGTCCGTTGGCAAGCATGGAACAAGGTTCGTCGAGCAGTTCGTGTGACAATCGGTCGTAAACACCTTGCATCCCCTCGGGGAAACTGAGGCAACCAAGCGCTAGCCAACTTTGATTTTCGAATTCCACACGCGTGAGCATCTGATCGGAAACGACAGACAATTGACTTTCGAGCGCTGCAATTCTCTCTGACTTTTGAGATCGAGTTGCAGGCTTCAAAAAGGCGTCAGCAAAGATCCTCCGGCTTCCCACAACTCGCATGGAAGGCAGCAGCGAACTTAGGAGCAGCCGTTCCTGGGTTTCGCGATGATTGGTAGCGCCGAGGTCTCGGACCTTCGCCCAAAAGAATCGCAGGATTTCGGAGCGATTATTTGCGGTGCCGGAGCCACCCTGCCTTTGACCGTACAGCGGAGTCACCGGCATCCACCAGTGGTCGATTGGCGTCGATCCAAATAACTCGTGTGGCTTTCGACAAAAGTCGAACGCAAATTCTTCGTCGCAAAAAGAATATTGACGAACCAAACCCTTCTGCATCGGATTTCTCAGCGCGCATCTGCCTAGCCCTTGGTCTCTGCCACGACGGCCGAGCATTTCTCCTGGGCTGGATGGATACCGTGAGTTTATCTCCCACTTTAGCCGCAACGCACTCGACTTCGTGGTCCGAGCGTTACGGCGAACAGCATCGGCTGCGGCGCATCGACGAACTGCCAGCGGGAATCGCCGTCCCCAAGCGAGTCCGTATCTATGCCCGTGCTAATCACTACGTCTTGCAGTGGTGGGATCCGGCCGCGAAACGAAATCTGTCTGATCGAGTGAATGGCGATTTGGTGGCGGCGATTTCGCGGGCCAGAGAGATTGAACAACGGCTGGAGAACTTCAGGTCGGCGGGACTTGGCCGCCCGAAACTCCGGCATCAGGAATTGGTCGCTGCGTTTGTGGCCGACTTGCATCAAAGGGCGGATGCTTTGGAAATCGACGCAGGCACGGTCGCGCGATATCAGTCGGCGTTGACGCATTACTTGGCCTTTGTTGAACAACGTGAAGTCGAAGCGGCGTTTCCGACGGCCACGCTGGTCAATCGTGAGTTCGCGCTGAAGTTCTCCGCATTCTTGTCCGAGCGTCGCATCTCCCCAAACGGGCACCGGAACTCGGCCGTGCGAAAAATGGTTTCCACCCGATATGTGGAAGACGTTGCGCGGTCGCTGTTCGCGTGGGCGTCCGATCCGGAGCGTGGGCATTTGCTGCCTTCGGACTTTCGGAATCCATTTCTCGGTCACCGTCGCCGAACGATGTCGGGAGCTCGCGACCTTTTCGGAGAACCCGATGTGACCGTCGAGATGGCTGTCGAGCTGCTGGCCGCCTGTGATCGTTTTCAATTGCCGCTGTTCGCGTTGCTGATCTGTTACGGATTGCGGGCCGCCGAGCCTTGCTTCCTATTCCGGGAGTTTCTCGACGAGGATTGGCTGCGCGTCCCCTGTTTGCCGGAGATCAACTATGTCCCTAAAGGACGTCGCGACAAACGGCTGCCGATCATTGATCCGGTGGCGAGACTTTTGAAGTCCACCGAATCCTCGACGGGCCTATTGTTCGTGCGTCGCAATGTGCTGGATGATTCCATGAAACCGCCGCTGCACAGGGCAACTCTGCTCGAACTCAAAGACGAATTCGACCGGCGTTGCTGCAAACAGCCATCCCTGTCGGCAGCGGATCGGCTCCGCATTCGCGACACCATGCTGCGAGATGCTGGCGGCATTCAGTACGACCACATCGAACATGAATTTCAAGGGCTGAGCGCACAGCTCAAGTGGCCGGATTCTGCCACGCTCAAAGATTTCCGGCACCTCTTCAGCACGCTGATGCAGAACGCCGGGTTGCCGGAGTATTACCGTCGTTATTTGATGGGCCATTCACCCGGCCGCGCCGCCATCGTGAGTTACACGCATCTGAACGAACTGCGAGACCACTACGAGTCGGCTGCCGAGAAAAAGCTGGCACCGATCGTTGCCGCGATTCAATCGCGACTCTCAATTCTCGACATTGTTCTGTGATGCGGTCGCGAAGTTGTTGCTGACAGCGGCAACTCGGATTCACCAACGACGTCTCCGACCAGGCGGCGAAGAGCGTCGTGGAGATTGCCCCGTGGATCGGATGTTGCCGGCATACCAGGCGGACAGAAGCAGCACTCCCGCAGACAGCAGGAATGCCCAAAGTGAATTGAAACAGCAACCAATCAAGATCGCGACCGCGACCGCGCCGTTGAAGTACGCTTGGTTGAGCTTGAGACGAGCACTCATAATCAGACTCCAAATAAGCAAAACGAAAGAGGGCCTGGCACAATCGCGCCGGCCCTCTCAACAGAAGCCAATCACATTTGTTGTGGAAGCAGCGTGCAGACACCGCTCGACAATGCGGTCACAGCGATCACACGTCGAGCGATTGCAATTGCTTGAGCGATGCCAAAGTGGCCTGCATGAACTTGGACTGCTGGCGATATCGCTTCAATCTGGAGACCAAACCAGCGACCTCGGTATGAGCTTGCCGCAGCGTGGCCTTGACCGATTCGGCTTGCTGCAAGATGGTGCTGAAGCTGCCGCGGCTGTCGTGGTCACTAATGGGCATGGTCGGCGGTGAAAGTGCTCCATTGGCCGACAGCGAAGCCGAAGCTGCCAGTGTTCTGGCAATGCGATTGTGAGGCATGGGTGTCCTTTCTTTGTGTGGTCGTATTCGGCTTGGCGGTGAAATGCTCCGCGCGGACTGATGCGAGGTGTTGGTCGTGAGTGGTGATTCGAGGTAGACGGTACCTGGGCCGACCGTCAAAGCAGGCATCTCTGCGAGCACAGACCAGAGATAGACGCGACGCTCATCGCGGCACACGACGGGGGAGTCGGGGCCATGCAACTCAATTGCTTGAAAGCCGAGCTGCGCGGCGCGCACCAAGAACTGTCGATCGGTATTGAGCCGCACTTCGTCGCCGTTGCGATGTGAATTCCGCAGCACGACTTGAGTGACTGGTGATGGGCCGTCTCCTTTCGCGAGCAATGCGACGTGGCCATTGAGGTCGAGCGTGACACGCCC
>CAMDDX010000402.1 GCA_945893075.1 Planctomyces sp. SH-PL62
TGTCGGACCAAGATAGAAATGTCACAGGGTTCGCCCACTTAGAAATGTCACATTGCTGTACCGGGGTGCTGGCCCGTTCCGCGTAGGTGAGCGCCAGCGAACCGGAGCGGAACGGGCCAGCACCCCGGAATTCGCGTCTTGTTTCATCACGGTGGTCGATCAGAAGAATTGGTCGCTGTCCCTCGGAAACAGCATCAATGTGACATTTCTATCTTGGACGAGATGTGACATTTCTAAATTGGTCTGACATGGTCGTGTTTCTGAACAACGCAAACGGCTGGCTCATCCAAAAGTTGCGGCGGATCGAACTCAGAGACACGCTTGATGTTCAAGCTCCAACCGCAGTCACTTTCACCACAAACAGTCGCCGTAACCACCTATTTTCTCAGTCTTGCCCGTTGACACGATGGCATGAAATTAGGGTTCAACGCCAGTTTTGAGGACAATACTCGTGAGTGGATCCAAAACGCTGTCGACGATGGAAACAGCCCGGCTGGGCATGATTTCCGCAGCCGGGCAGAGGGGAGTTTTGTGCTCACCCAACCGAATCATCCTCGTTAGAACTCACCGAGGACTTCACGTCCAGATCGTGTTCCGAGTCCGCGCCAGATGGTTAAGTTGATACTGTTGCTGATCGATCGCGATGCCCCGTCCATCATTACGGCGTTTACCATTCCCGTGTGAAAACTGCGTGCGGTGTTGGCGGCATATGTTACTTGGGTTGTCGATCCTCCTTCGCGGCGCGAGATGAAATCGATGTCGAACATCGCGCCACCCGATGTGTAGCTAACCACCGTGTTCGGCGCAAATACTGTCGTAAAACCAATGTGATTCGTGCGGCCACAGACCCATTCCGTGTGGCCGGTAGATTGCGGAGCGACACCGCCGCAATACCCGACGACCGTCGCAACCGACCCAGGTACAACAACACCGGCGGCCGACGGGTTTCCGCCGTCACGCACATACGGCGTGTAGGTCTTCACTTCGGCAAACGCCAAAGTGTTGCTAGTGCCATCGCGGAGATGAGCCGTTTGGATGCTGCTGTTTGGGTGAAATCCGCCGTCACCTCCCTGCTTAGTATTCGGATCCCAAACCATCCAAGTCCCCATGTTCGCCGCATAGTTGAGCGGGTAGTGAGTGAAGTTTGGATCTCCTGGTTGGGGATCGGAACGGAGGCGATCGTTAATCTCGCTGGGACACAGGTAGGACGGAATGCGAGTCTTTGCGACGTTCCCTTGAACTGAATACGGCTGATTCCAGTTAATCAAATTCTGCAAATTTGCCGCTTCGAGATACGGCAGCAAGTATGCCTGTGCCGACCAAAACACGCCGGTGGTGGCACTCGTGTCTATGCAAGCTGACGGCGGGAAGTAGCGTTTCGTGTCCAAGTAGTTGTGGAGCGCCAATCCAATCTGCTTGAGATTGTTCTTGCACTGGCTCCGGCGAGCCGCCTCGCGAGCCTGCTGCACCGCCGGCAGCAACAAAGCGATCAAGATCGCGATGATCGCGATGACGACCAGCAGTTCAATTAACGTGAAACCTCGATTTTTTGGACAGGCCATGATCCACCATTCCTAAAAAACTTGGAGTGCTTCCGGCTTCGACGGCTCGCGAACGTCGCGAGTGGAACCAAGAAGCATTTCGCAGGAGGTGGCTGGCGACCTAATCCGGTGCTGGCTGCCGATCGCGTCGTGCTTGCAAGTGAGATTCACTCTCAACACAATGTGAACAATACAGAGCAACCGGAGTTTTTCAATCCTCGGTGCTCAACAAATTTGGAAACTTGCAGTTCCGGATTGCGACTTCAGTTTCCGGCTGTTTGAGAAAGGCTGTCCCGATGACTGACGAAGGCGAACGACCGAAGCCTTGCGAAAAACCGCCCGCTCGTGAAATCACTTCAGAGGAACTACTCCGAGGTCAATCCGAACTGTTGATCCGTCATGGCGAGGAGCTTTACCGGCTCAAATTGACTCGCAATCAGAAATTGATCCTGCAGAAGTAGGTTTGATTTGAGATGCGACGGGCGCTGGCGCAGAAAGAATAAGGCAGCCGATTTGCGTCGGCTGCCTTTTATCGTTCGCAAACAGGCCATCGAGAAACGCTCAGACGATGATCTCGTAGCCTTGGCGTTGTTCGCGGGATTGCATTTTTTTGGCGTCGGCGTCTCCGACGAGTTCTTGCTTTTCCGGATCCCAAGTCAGCTTGCGTCCCAGGCGGATTGCGATGTTCGATAAGTGACAGGTCGTCATCGCTCGGTGATGCGTGTAGACGTCGCTGATGGGCTGAGTGCGGTCCACGCAGCATTCGAAGAAGTTTCGCATGTGGTCACCGGGCTTCTTGCCTTTGTAAAGCTTGGCAATCGCATCGGCTGGGAGCGGGTTGGCTTCGAGATCTTCGACCGGTTTGCCCGTCAACGAGCCACGGCTGACGAAGATGCGGCCCTCGGTCCCTTCGATCAGGATGCCGTTTGCCTCGTCGTTGCGGATCAGCATCTCAACCCCGTTCGGGTAGCTGACGTTGATCTTGAATTCGTGAGCCGCGTTGTAGCGGTTGGTCACGGTCGGATTGCCGTTTTCGAACGGGACCGGATGTTTCGCGGTTCCCTCGACGCTGATCGGGCCGCTGTTTTCCATGCCGATCGCCCAGGTGGCGATATCGACGTGGTGGGCGCCCCAGTCGGTCATCTTGCCGCCCGAGTATTCGTACCACCAACGAAATTCGTAATGCGTGCGAGCCTCCGGGTACTGCTTGTTGTTTCCGAAGCCACCTTGCAGATAGTCGGTCATCGGAGCTTGGCCCAGCCACATGTCCCAGTTGAGATGCTTGGGCACGTCGGCTTTGGGAATGTCCGAACTGGTCGGTGCTCCGCCGATGCGACATTCGACCTTCTGGATCTTGCCGAGCCGCCCCGATCGTGCGATCGCGACCGCAACTAAAAACTGCTGCTGCACTTTGTTGCCGTTGGCGGACATCTCGCTGCGTTGCTGCGTACCGACTTGGAAGACACGCTTCGTGGCATCGAGCACTTTGATGATCTGCTTGCCTTCGTCGATCGTCAGCGTGAGCGGCTTTTCGCAGTAAACGTCTTTGCCGTGCTTCATAGCGTCGATGGAAATCTTCGAGTGCCAATGGTCCGGCGTGACGACGGTGACGAGTTGAACTTCGGGATGCTTATCGAGCAGTTCGAGATAGTTCTCGTAGGCCTTGACCTCTTTGGCGGCAGCCTTCTTGTTCTGGGTCTCCTCGACTTTTTTCTTGCCCTTCTCTTTGTGTTCGGCATCGACATCGCAGACGGCGACGCAGTCGCCGAACTTCAGTGCGTTCGGGCCAACGGCGTTCCAGCGGTCGCCGGTGCCGATGCAGGCGATGATTGGCCGCTCGTTGGGCGACTGAAATGCCTTCGCTTCTGCCGGATCGCGGAAGAACCAATACGGCATCGAACTGGCTGCGGCGGCCGCCAGAGTGGTCTGCATGAAGTCACGTCGAGTGTTTTTCTGGCTCATGGCACATCCTCCGAAAAGCTGAGATTCAGCCGAGTATTCCGCTGTCAGGCGTGAGCGGCTCCTCTCGCCTGACGATACGTCGGAGAGGAGTCTAGGCCGGATCCGCGACGATGAAAACCAACCGCTCTCACGGATTCTTACGTGTCCGTCAACTCGAACATCCCATGTCCGGCGGACTTCAACTTTCCTTGTTTGATCAGTTCTTCCCACACTCGCATCGGAAATTGGTTCGGCGGTGAGATTGCGATGATGCTGGATTTTCCGCCGTTTGACATTGGGCCATAACCCAGCCGCGACTCATCATCGAGCCGGGTCATCTTCAGGCGTTTCTTGAACGCCTTGAGGGCCAGCTTGAGTTCCTCTTTCGAGGGAGATTCGGGGGACGGAGTTGCTTGTGCCTCTGACATGAGATGTTCCTTTCGATGCGGCCACGGTAGCGATTGACGGAATCGGAATCGAGTGCCTGAACCCTGCGTTGATTTCCGCGATGCGACTTGCGACAGTCCTGCCCCGCAGAGGAGTTTGCAGACCGCACTGTCCGGCATGTGCGGTTTTTTGTTGAGTCGCCGCGAGGTGTTGGGAGTTGTCCAATGACGGAATTGCTGACCAGCCTGAGCAAATTGATCGTCGATCTTTGGAGTCTGTTGAAGGTTGTGAGCGGTTTGTTGCTGCCGTGGATTCCGTTGGCGGTGTGGATCGGCTTTTGGCTGTGCGCTGTGAATTGGAACAAGCTGCGCGACGTTTTGGTTTCGAAGGGCGGCCTGCTGGGGGTGCTGTTGATCGGTGCGATTTGGGTATTAATTTGGGGTGTCGTGGCTCCGCCCGAAAGCGGCAGTCATTACCTCTTCGGTCTCACGCTCAGCAACTTTGTCGGCAAGTTGGTTTACGTGACCGCGCTGTTCTGCTTGATGTTTCTCTGCGGCAGCGTCCAACTCTCTGGTTGCTGCCAGCAATGGTGTGAAGTGACGATGCCCGATCCACGTGCTCACGGCGATCATGGACACGGCGGGCATGACTCTCATATTCAATCCGCTGGTCATGCCGACCACGGCCACGCCAGCCATTGACTGCTAAGAGCGGATTTCGAGTGCGACCGGCCCCCATAAGCCACCCAATTGATCGGGCGGGCTGCCGATGCAGAGCGTGAGTTGCACGACCAGTTCGTTGTGCAGCGCGAGATGCGGCGTGATTTCAAACTCGGCGGTCGTGTCGTCGATATCGATGCCGCCGAGTTGCTGTCCGTTGAGGTCCACCCACGCTGCTCCGCGCATGCCTTGGAAGACGATCCAGACATGTTCATGCGGTTCGAGGTTTGTCGGCTGATTGAACTTCCTGCGAAACTCCGCGCGACCGCAACTGCTGCCGACGAAGATCGTCTGCCAACTCGCAGGCAAGGTGACGCGGCGCGGCGGTTCATCGCGATCGAACCGCCGCACCTCCCAAGGGCCTTTCAAAAACATGCGATGAACCGGCATGCGCGCAACCTTGGAGTGCGGTGTGTCAGCACCGCTTTGAATTCTTTGGACTTCGCGAACGAAATGCGCAAAAGATCCAAAGCGGTGCTGACACACCGCACTCCAAATTGGTCAATAGCTCCGCGGCGTCACTCGTCCCTGCACGCGGCCCGGTAAACCTTGAATGCGCAAGAAGCCTTCGGCGTCGGTTTGGTTGTAGCTGCCGCCCCCTTCCATCGTGGCGATGCCTTCGTCGTAGAGGCTGTTGGGGCTGCTGCGAGCGGCGGTGATGATGTTGCCTTTGTAGAGCTTCAGCGTGACATCGCCGGTGACGTGGCGTTGAGCGTTTTGGTTGAACGCCAACAGCGCGTCCATCTTCGCGTGATACCAGAAGCCGTAGTACACCATCTCGGCGACTTCCGGCGCGAGTCGATCGCGGAGGTGCATCAGGTCGCGGTCCATCGTCAGTTGCTCGACGACGCGGTGAGCGTGATACAGGATCGTCATGCCAGGAGCCTCGTACACGCCGCGGCTCTTCATGCCGACGAAGCGGTTCTCGACCATGTCGATGATGCCGACTCCGTTCCGGCCGCCGATCGTGTTGAGCTCCTTGACCATTTCCAGCGCCGACTTCTGCTGCCCATTGAGCGCCACCGGCACGCCCGACTCGAAGTGGATCTTGATCGTCTCTTCTTTGTCGGGAGCGGCCATCGGCGTGACGCACATGCCGAACTCGACCAATTCGAGGCCGTTGGTCGTCAGCGCTTCGAGTTGGCCCGCTTCATAGCTGATGTGCAGACAGTTCTCGTCGGACGAGTACGGCTTCGAGACAGATGCCTTCACCGGGATGTTCTTCGCGGCGCAGTAGTCGATCATCGCCGTCCGGCCGGGGAA
>CAMDDX010000403.1 GCA_945893075.1 Planctomyces sp. SH-PL62
CTGATGAACCTGCCGGGAGCGACAGGGATCCGCAGCGCGTCGGGCGAGTTCATCGCCTTCCTGCCGTCGGACGCGGATGTTTATTTCACGGCGCGCCCGGCGGACCTGATCGCGTCGCCGGTCTTAGCTTCGCTCGTTCAGAACCCCGAAGGTCAAAAGGGACTCGCTGAATTTGAAAAGTCCTTTGGATTTCCGGCTCAGGAGATTGAGCATCTCTTTCTGGCGGTGAAGCTGGATCCCAATACTGCGAAGCCGGCCGCTCAACCCGGAGCGCCGATGGCCGGAAATCCGATGGCTGGAAATCCCATGATGGGCATGCCGGGCATGCCCGGAGGAATGGGAATGGGTATGCCGGGGGGCAATCAAGCGGGCGTTGAGGATGCCGTGATTGTGATCCGGCTCAAGCAGCCCTACGGCGGCAAGACGCTCACGCAAGTCACGCAAGGCTTCACCGCCAAATCGCACAGCGGCATCAGTTACTACGTGGACCCCAAGCCCAACGGCGGGGCCATCGTCTTCGCCAGTGACAGATTTGCGATCCTCTCCGAGCCAAAGTGGATCGAGCGGATCATCGACCGCAAGGATCAAGCCGAGAACAACGACCTGCTGGCTTATCTCGCGAAGGACCAGCACCTGACGATGATCGCCAATTCCAAAGGGACCGCGACGCAGCCATCGTTCCCGTCAGGGTTCAACCCCGAGATGCTGCCGAGCAAGGAAATGCAAAAGCTGGTGCAAGAGATTGCGAGTGTTCGACTGGATCTCAAATTTCCGGGGAGCGTCGATTTGAAAGTCGCGCTGACGTGCAAGACCGACTCTGCGGCTCAGCAGGTCCACACCGAGACCACGAAGCAAGTTGAGCAACTCAAACTGGGTGCCGCAGGCTTGTCGATGATGTTGCCGGGGATTGACGCGGTCATTAACTCCGTGCAAGTGAATCTGACCGGTTCGACAATGAGCGTCTCGGCGTCGGTTCCGAGTTCGATGATCGACCGCGTGAAAGAAATGGCGGGACCGCCGGGAGGATCTCCGCCACCGCTTTCGCCTGGCGCGGCATTCCCTGGCAGCGCACAGCCCGGGGCCTTTCCGGCAGGCTTTCCTGGCGGCGCGTCCGCACCGGGAGCAGTCCCACCAGCAGCAGTGCCGGGAGTTGTGCCGCCCGGTCTTCCCGCAGGAGTGATCCCGCCGGGAACCGCGATCCCACCGGGCGCGGTTCCGCCAGCCGGAGCGATCCCGCCCGCTGCGCCGAAACCCTAATTCAACGGAGTCCGTTCCACGCGGGTGAGGATCAGACACATCATGCGAACAATCACTTTGGCTCTGCTGTTGTGCTTGACGTTCAGCCATTCGGCATTCGGCCAGCAAGTCGCCGTTCAACAGCCGGTGGTAGGCACGACCTCGGTGAGCACCTCGGTCGCCGTTCCGGATCGCGGACGAATCTTGTTGGGCGGCGTCTCGTCGGCGCAATCGGGACGCTCGCGATACGGTTTCGTCCCATTCGGTTCGTCCGTCGGATTGTCGCGGTCGTCAAACTCACTGTCGGTTGGCGTGACGATCATCGACCTCCGGGAAATGGACGAAGCGATCTTAAACTCGGTCCCGGAACGACCGTCGTCCTCCGTGTCGCGTTACTCATCAGCGATTTCTTCGGCGGCAGTCGCACGCCAGCGCGAGACGACACCAGCGGCAGAAGAGTCGCCAACGGACCGCGCCGCGAAGTTCGAACGGCTCGCGCGCAAAGCGGAAGCGGAGAATCATCCCGGAGTCGCCAAGTTGCACTGGCAGATGGCCGCGAAATACGGCTCAGCGGCGGCTCGCGAACAGTCGCATCAGGACGCTGTTGCCGGGCCGAACTCGTCCAAGCAGTCGAGATAGAGCGACTCAACCTTCGCACGAGCCCACGGTGTTTTGCGGAGGAACGTGAGGCTCGACTTGATGCTCGGATCGTGAGTAAAGCACCGTACCGGAATGACCTGCCCCATCTCCTCCCAACCCACATGCGCGACGAGATGCTCAAGGATCATCGCGAGCGTGATGCCATGCAGTGGATCGTTGGGAAGTTCTTGAGTCATGTCAGCCCAGTCGGGTGAGGCAGGCGGCGTCAGGGGTCGGGTCTACGATTTTTCGGAATTGGCCGACAACACGCTTTGAAGTTGGTCAATCGTTAGCCGGCCAATTCCGAAAAATCGTAGACCCGACCCCGCGTTCACATTCATTCAAATATCCAAGTCATCCACCTGGCTGGCCTCATCCATGATGATGCGGTAGCGCTCGCTGGCGTCTTTGCCGAGGAGTTCGCTGAAGGTCTTGTCGGCGTCGAGTTGGCTTTCGATGTCCACGCGCAGCAGGATGCGGGTCTTGGGGTCGAGCGTGGTGACTTTCAATTGCGACGCCGTCATCTCGCCCAAGCCTTTGAAGCGGCTGATCTCGAAGTTTCGGTTCTTCGGGAGCGTCGCCAGGATCTCTTCGCGGTGCGCGTCGTCGCGGGCATAGTGCGATTCCTGGCCGACGGCGATGCGGTACAGCGGCGGCAGCGCGAGATACAGCTTCTCGCCCCGAATGAGCTGCGGCATGTGGCGGAAGAAGAACGCCAGCAGCAGCGTGCTGATGTGATAGCCGTCGCTGTCGGCGTCCATCAGCAGGATGATGCGGTGATAGCGCAGCTTGTGCATGTCGAAGCCGGGGCCGATGCCGGTCCCCAGCGTTTCGACGAGGTCGTGAATTTCCTGGTTGCCCAGAATCTTGCTGGTGGCCAGCGATTCGGTGTTGAGCACTTTGCCTTTGAGCGGCAGCACCGCTTGCGTCTTGCTGTCTCGGCCCATCGCGGCGGTGCCGCCGGCGGAGAGACCTTCGACGATGAATAACTCGGAGTCTTCCGGCTTGTTGCTACGGCAGTCGAGCAGTTTGCCGGGAAGATTCGTCTTGCGACCGCCCGGCGTTTTGCGGCGGACTTCCGTCGCGGCCTCGCGGCTGGCTTGCCGAGCACGCGCGGCGAGCACGATGCGGCCGACAACCGCATCGGCGATCGACGGGTTGTTGCTCAGCCACGTCTCAACGCCGGGGCGGACGAGTCCTTCGACGGCGCTGGTCATCTCCGGGTTGTTGAGCTTGTCTTTCGTCTGACCTTGAAACATCGGTTCGGACAGGAAGATGGAGACGATCGCGACGAGTCCCTCGCGGATGTCTTCGGCGGTCAGCGTGATCCCTTTCAGCTTGATGTCGTGCATCTCGATGTAGTTCTTGACCGCCTTGACGATACCGGAACGAAAGCCCGCTTCGTGTGTGCCGCCGGCGTGTGTGCGGATGCCGTTGACGTAGCTCATCACTCGCTCGTCGGTCGATTCGGTCCAGGCCAGCGCCAATTGCAATTTGTGGTTGCCGAGTTCCTTGTCGATCGTGAAGAGCTGCTCGTGAATCTGTTTGCGTTGGTCGTCCTTCACGACCTTTTGCAGATAGGCCGTGATCCCTTCGGGGTGGAAAAACTCGTGCTGCTCCTTCTTGGCTTCGTCGTGAAAGACGATCCGCAGTCCGCCATGCACGAACGAGATGTCTTCCAGATGCTGCTTGATGATGTCCGCGTTGAAGTGAGTGCTGCGGAAGATTTGGTCGTCGGGCTGGAAGAAGATCGTGGTTCCTCGCCCGCGAAACGGCCGGATCTTCTCGACCGGGCCTTGAGGCTTTCCGCGTCGATAAGTCTGCTGATATTCGTGTCCGTCGCGATGCACCGTCGCGATCATCTCTTTCGACAGTGCGTTGACGACCGACGAGCCGACGCCGTGCAGACCGCCCGACCGCGCATAATTCTTGTTCGAGAATTTGGCTCCGGCGTGCAGGACCGTCAGCACGACTTCCAGCGTGGAGGTTTTTGTCTTGGAATGTTTTTCGACCGGGATGCCGCGTCCGTTGTCCTGCACCGACATCGAGAGGCCGTCCTTGTGCAGCGTCACGTCGATGCAGTCGCATTCGCCGGCGAGGTGCTCATCGACCGAGTTATCGACGATCTCCCAAATCAGGTGATGCAGTCCGCGAGCATCGACGCCGCCGATGTACATGGCCGGCCGCCGCCGCACCGCTTCCAGTCCTTCGAGAATCTCGATGTCGTCGCTGGTGTAATTCGCTTTCTGCTCCGCCATGAATCGCCTCGATCCGTCGCTGGGATAGACTTGCTCGCCGTTTGGGCGTGCGAAGAATTGCGAACCAGGCGAAGGGGGGCAAGCGTGAGGGGTCAGGTGTTCTGATTTCTGTTTTGCTGTTGCGCAAGGAAGCGAATCGTTGATCGAGTGACTGCCTGCAAACCAACGTCGGGGCGGATTGCGGGAGCAAAACAGAAATCAGAACACCTGACCCCGGCCGGGTAAGTTTTCAGTTGCCGTTCGCCTTACGGTGTCCCCAACAGCAACGACTGCGGGTAGCCTCGGCCGAGTTCGGTCAGGTCTTTGAGGAACAGGATGACCGGCGGCTTCTTGGATTGCGTGGTGTCGATGACCGCTTCCAGCCGCGTGAACGGTCCGGCTTCGTCGAAATAGCCGATCGAGTTGACACGATAAATTCCGCCGCGACCGGTCAGGTACGGATCCAACTGCTGCATGGTCGGCAGATCGACAATGCTTTCGATGACCAACCATCCGGCCGTCGCGCGCGAGCCGGTTGTATCGACCAGCGGTGCGCCGTCGGCACCTTGACGTTTGCCGAGGATCGTTTCGGCTAAGGCTTCGTTCATTCCAGGAATCGTCAGCAGTGTCTCGTAACGAGCCTGAGCGGCGTTGATTCGACCGTCGGTGAACTCGTCGGTGTTGGTAGTCAGCGTGTCGAGCAGCGACGGCAGGTACGTGGTCATGTTGCCGCCGTCCGCCCCCCACGGGCTTTGCAGCGTCGTTACCGAGCCATTGACGGTGGCTTGAGCCGTCGCCCCAATCAATTCATACAACGAAGTGATCTGCTTGCCGGCTCCTTTCGACAAGTCCATGCCGCCACGAGTCACCGTGCCGGTACCGCCGCCGCCGACCAGGGTGCCCAGAGTTTTCGCCGCTTGTTGCAATTGCGAAGTCTGCTGATTGATGTTCTGCGTGGAAGTATTGCCGCCGCCGCTCGACGAACTGTTGCTTGAGCCGCCAGAGGTGCCGCCGCCGCTCGATCCACCACCAGATGTGTTGCCCCCGCTCGTTCCGCCAGCAACCTGATTGGCGGTGGTCTGAGCTTGGCTCGAGACGCGGTACGCGATCACGAACTGAGCGACCGTCTCATCGAACTCTTCTTCGAGCTTGTCGAACAAGTCAGCAAGGTTGTTGTCGTTGATGTTGATCCGGTTGGTGCCATCCCAGCGCGTGTTCTTCTCGCGGCCATAGACGGTGAGGTACGCCGACCAGCCGAGTTGCAGGGCACCGTCGGCATTGTCCGGCGGCCAACTCGCGTCGCCGTCGTTTTCGTTCGGATCGAGCAGTCCGTTGCGGTTGAAATCCTCGCCGTACAGATATTCCGAGGTCACGCCGCGCACCAGCAGCAGTTCATCGAGCGACTCCAGCGGACTGTTCTTGGCGGAATACGCCGGGCTGAGTTCATTGTAGTACTCGGATTCACAGCCATTCGTGCGTGGTGAGTCATCGCCGTCGATGAAGTCGAGGATCGCGTCGGCCAACTCGTAAGTCATGCCGGGAATCATCAACAGCCGGCTGGCCGGATCGGACGCGGAAACGGTTCCGCTCGTGCTGCCAGTGGATGAC
>CAMDDX010000404.1 GCA_945893075.1 Planctomyces sp. SH-PL62
TGGGTCGAGTCATCGAGACCCACCACGATCTACGATTGTTTTGGTGGGTCTCGATGACTCGACCCACCCTACGTTTGAAAAACCAGCCAGCCGTGAGTTAGTAGAAGATGTAGCCTTCTTCGCCATGCTGGCTGAGGTCAAGCCCCTGAATCTCTTCATCCTGGCTGACTCGCAGGCCGACGACGGCGTCGATCAGTTTCAGAATGACGAACGAACCGACGAGGGTCAGAGCCAAGGCTGCTCCGGCACCAACCAATTGATTGATGACCTGATGCAGACTCCCATTGTCCTGCAACATCCCTTTGTAATCGTCGTTGCCTGAGACCATGCTGTTGGCGAAGACTCCGGTCAGGATCGCGCCGGCAAAGCCGCCGACGCCGTGAACCCCGAAGGCATCCAGCGAATCGTCGTAGCCAAACTTCGACTTAATCGTCGTGCAGGCGAAGTAACAGACCGCTCCCGCGATGACTCCCAGGATCATGGCCGACTCAGGCGTGACGAATCCGGCCGCCGGAGTGACGCAGACCAATCCGGCCACCGCGCCGGAGCACGCACCGAGAATGCTCGGCTTGCCCCGCTTGAGCCATTCGAGACCGGCCCAGGCCAGCGTTCCCGTCGCCGCCGCGAGGTGCGTCGCCACGAAGGCATAGACCGCTTGCCCGTTGGCTTCCAGCGCGCTCCCCGCGTTGAAACCGAACCAGCCGACCCACAGCATCGTCGCGCCGATGAATGTGTAGGTCAGGTTGTGCGGAGGCATCGCCTCCTGGCCGAAGCCCAAGCGCTTGCCCAACATGATCGCACAGAGCAACGCGGAGGCTCCGGAAATCAGATGCACCACCGTGCCGCCCGCGAAGTCCAACGCCAAGTGATCGCCGCTGGCCAGCCAGCCATCCGCCGCCCAGACCCAGTGAGCCACCGGGCAATACACGAACGTGCCCCACAGCACGCAAAACAGCAGCATCGCGCTGAACTTCATCCGTTCCGCGAACGCGCCGCAGATCAAGCCAGGGGTGATGATGAAGAACATCATCTGATAGACCATGTGCAGCAGATCCGGAATCGTTTTGCCGTTGACTGCATTGCCGGCACCGACCCCTTTGAGCATTACGAGTCCAAATCCGCCGCTGATTCTTCCCAAGCCTGTCTCACTGAGGCTCTTGTCGAACGCCAAGCTGTAGCCCCACACGGCCCAGACGACGGACATCACTCCCATCAGGGCGATGCACTGCATCATCACGCCCAGGATATTCTTCTTGCGGACCAAACCGCCGTAGAACAAAGCCAATCCGGGGGCGGTCATCATCAGCACCAAGGCGGACGAGACCAGCATCCAAGCCGTGTCCCCCTTGTCGATCTGCTTCAGCGGCGGGGGCGGCGGCAGTTCGCCGGAAATCGGCGAATCCGCGATCGGGACAACCTCTGTATTTGTCCCTGCGGGCGGTTTCTCTTGAGCCGGAGCAAGCCCTCCCATCACGAGTAACAACAACCCCGCGACAATCAGCCGAGCACAGACCTGAGTCTTCATTGGCGTCGAACCTCCTTCGTGTGGTAGACGAAGAGCGCGTCATCCACAGAGCATCCCGCTCACGTTTTTGGAATTGCCTTCCCGCCCCTGTGGCGATGGAACCGGCATGGGCAGCAGACTACCTTTTGCCACCGCGATGCCAATGCTCGCGGGCCTGACAAATCTCAAAGAACTCAATCCGGCGCTGCGAGCCCCGCACCATGTCTGTTACGCCCTCCGATGCGGCGGACCATTCCGACGGCAACTCGCCACGAGCCTCCGGCCTCGCGGCCGGCATCGTGGTCGGGTTGAGTGTCTATGTTGGCGTCTTCGCGATCTTGTTCATGGACTCGTTGGTCTGGAAGACGCGTCTTGCCGATCGCTGGATTCCTGCCGCCTGTCATATTCCGATGAGGATTCTCTTCTACCCATTGCTGTTGATCTGCCATTGGCTGGGCTGGTTGCCCGGCGGCATGCCGCCGATCCGATAAGTCGATCCGTTGAAAGGTGAAGCCCCGTGTTTTTGGACCCAAGCCGCTCGTTCTTTCATGTCACGACCGAGCAGGCTTGGCTGCTGACCATCGCCGCGTTCGTGATCGGGCTGGTCGTGGGAGGATTCTTGGCTCGCTGGGCGAATCGCCTCTGCGAGACTCCTCCGCGACGAAAGGAAACCGGCACGACCGTACTGCTCACCGCAGCGCTATTCGCACTCGCGACATTCGTCATCATCGCGCTGGAGGGACAGTATGTGAGCGAAGTCCTTCCCAACGTCGGTTGGCGATACGGCCGCTGGATCGCGCATCTGGGTTTGACGGCTCTGCTGATCGTGGCGACGGCGACCGACCTGCGCGAGTACGTGATCCCCGATCAAATCACGCTCCCCGGAATCGTGCTGGGAGTGCTGCTGGCGACCGTCGCGGGGGACACGCAACTCATGCACTTCTGGGTGGACTGGAATCATCCAATGGTCAGCATGCAGGGGCCGGAGATTCCGACTTGGCTCAAAGAGCATCCGCACCTGCATGGTTTCGTATGGAGCCTGGCCGGCGCGGCGACAGGTGCCGGAGTGACCTGGCTCGCGCGCGGGATTTCATCCGCCGTGCTGGGCCAGGAAGCGATGGGATTGGGAGATGTCACGCTGATGGCGCTGATTGGCAGCGTGCTCGGTTGGCAGGCGGTGCTGTTTGTGTTTCTGTTCGCGCCGTTTTGCGGGATCTTTGTCGGCTTGGCGGTGAAGGCGATTTTGAATCGTCCGTACGTTCCGTATGGGCCGTATCTCAGCGTGGCGGCAGTGGTCGTGATGCTGGCCTGGAGAGGGATTTGGAATTGGGAGCCGACTTCGCACGTCTCGATTCGTAAGCTGTTCGGCGACCTGCCGAGTTTGGGGATTCTCGCCGGCGTCTCGCTCGTGCTGCTGCTGCTGTTGCTGGGAGTCATCCGCTGGTGGCGCGGCGGACCGCGGAAAACGAGCCAAGTGTAGATCGGGACTCCGTCCCGACCGAATCAGGACAGAGTCCCAATCGACAACGAAAGCCAACTCTTCATGCGAATCCTCATCACCGCCGGACCGACGCGCGAGTATCTCGACGATGTGCGGTATCTCTCGAACGCCAGCAGCGGCCGCATGGGCTACGCACTGGCGGCCGAGGCGATTGCGCGCGGGCATCACGTCGTCTTGGTTTCCGGGCCGGTCGAGTTGTCTCCGCCGAAAGGCTGCGAAGTGCATTTCGTCCAAACGACCGAAGAGATGCGAATCGCCTGCGAGCAATCGTTTGCGACCTGCGACGGAGTGATCGCGGCGGCGGCCGTGTGCGACTACAAGCCGCTGCAACGAGTCATCGGCAAGATGAGCAAAACCGGCGGCCCAATGACCATCGACCTGATCGAGACCGACGATGTGCTCGCCGAACTAGGCCGAAAGAAGAACGGCCGCTGGATCGTCGGCTTCGCGCTGGAAGCAACGAACTCGCGCGAAAACGCACTGCAAAAACTGCGAGCCAAGAATTGCGACGTCGTGGTGCTCAATGGCCCGAGCGCCATTGGCGCGGCGAACAACTCCGTCGAACTGATCGACGACACCGGCGAGCCGATCGAAAGTTGGACCGGCCCGAAGGAGACGGTCGCAGGCGAGTTGTTGAATTGGATCGAACGCCGCTGGGCGGCGTCATGAAGCCAGCAACTGTTGCTCTGGTGTAGCCACGTCTCGCCAGAGCGTGGGCCGCTGCGGAGAAACCCACGCTCTGGCGAGGCGTGGCTACGACGCCAGCAACTGTTGCTCCAGCGTTTGCAGCAGTTCGCCGGCGGACCACTCGCGGGTCGCGATCGTGAACGGCGTGTTGTCCGTCAACCATTCCCGCACTTGTCGCTCGGCGGAGATCACCGTGCTGTGATTCCGGCCGCCGAAGAATGCGCCGATCTCGCTGTACGCCGCCTGCGTCAGCTTGCGAGCCAGAAACATCGCCAGCATTCGCGGTTGAACGACGTTGCGTGCGCGGCTGCTCGACCGCAATTCGTCCGGGATCATCCGGAACAAATCGCAGATCACTCGTTCCACGTCAGCCAGGCGAACGATTCGCACGCAGTCGCGCTGCAAGTCGGCCAGAATCTGCCGAGCGACCGCTGCGTTCATGCGCTGTGGATTCATGGCGAAGTGCGCTTCGAGACAATTCAGCGCACCTTCCAACTCGCGAACGTTGTTGCGAAACCACTGCGCGACCAGCGCGACCGCATCGGGCGTCAGTTCGAGCTTGCGCTGCGTCAGCTTGTGCTGAATCATGTGCGTCCGCGTGTCGAGATCGGGAACTTCCATCCGGCAGACCAAGCCCGACACGAATCGTGTCGAAAGTTCTTCGCTGACCTGCGACAGCAACCGCGGATGCCGATCCGCCGTGACAGCCAATTGCTTGCCCAGACTTTCGAGCGTCTTGATCGTGTGCAGAAACTCTTCCTGAATGACACGCTTGCCGTCGAAGAAATCGACGTCGTCCACCAGCAGCACATCGACGCTGCGGAACTTCTGCCGAAAGCTTGGCAGCGATTGCGTGCGCAGAGCCTGCGTGAAGTAGTTCGCGAACTGTTCTGAGGTCAGAAACAGAACGTTCCAACCGGGGAATCTTCGCCGCAGTTCGCAATACATCCCTTCGAGCAGATGCGTTTTCCCCAGCCCGACGCCGCCGAAGAGATACAGCGGATTGAGCCGCTCACCCGGCGCTTCGCAGACCTGCCGCGCCGCCGTGATCGCGAGCTGATTGCACGAACCAGGCACGAAATCGTCGAGCTTGGCGAAACGCCGCGAAGAACTCGCCGCCGGTCGTGGCGCAGCATCCGAGCGTGCCGACACACTGTGCCGGGTCTCGCCTGCTTCGAGCGTCGCCGAGGCAGACAATGTGAGACTTGTTGTTGGCTTTGACGCGGTTTGGATCGTTCCGCTTTGTGAGCGCAACGCGATCCCATTCGAAGCCGCGATGGCCAGTTCGCCGTCGATTTCAAAGCAGACGCGCGCGGCGGGGCCGAGCACGCTGGCGGCGACAACACCGATCGGGTCGCGAAACTGCCGCTGTAACCAAGTCGACAGGAACGGGCTGGCGACTCGCACGACGAGTTCGTCGTTGCGGATCGTCAGTTCGGTCCGGTCGCGGAACCAAAGCTGATAGCTCTGTGTTCCGATGGTGGTTCGCAGCAGCGATTCGAGCGCCACGTGCTGTTGGGTTGGCTGGGGCTCGAAATCCGTTCGGTCCGCGGCTGGAGCCACCCCTGCTCCAATCCGCGTTGCCGTGTTGTCGTGAGACAACGATGGCGCAACCATCACCAAATCGGTGGGCAGCATCTTGCAACCCCTCCGCGCGCACCGTGTCCGCAATGTGATCCATCAGCACTCCCCCAAGCAAAGCGGACAGGCACTCCGTTGCCGTGGTGAGGGATGGGCGGGCGATATACGCGCAGTCTGTTGGGAGACAGTTAGAATTGGCCGGCGTTCGCTGTTGGCACCACGACGTTTCGGCCGTCACTCACTCAGAGGGGGCGGATGCTATCGGCGCGTCATCGAGAGTCAAATCAAAATCTCAGCGACATGCCGCCGACAGCGTTCTGACCGGGGACAACTTGGCGAATTCCTCGCGGGTTTCGCCGCTCCAGAATTTTGAATTTTTTTCAATGGCGGTGGCCGCTGTGCAAAACGTGTGGAAAGCT
>CAMDDX010000405.1 GCA_945893075.1 Planctomyces sp. SH-PL62
ATGGTGCAACAACTCCCAGAGAAGGTGCGGCAATCGCTGGAGGCTCAAACCGTCTTCCCGACTCGGCTCGGCCGCCCCGATGAATTCGCGTCGCTCGTGCTGCACATCCTCGACAACCCGATGCTCAACGGCGACGTCATTCGGCTCGATGGCGGCATGCGAATGGCGGCAAAGTAGGCCATTTGGGCTTCTCATCGTTGGTTGATTTGCTGGACGACAGGCACACCAGCGACGACCACATTCCCAGCGACGCGAGACTCAAAACCAGCGAGCACGGTTGAAAGCTGCGGAAGCGATATCAAGACGGCTGGCTTTTCCTCCGTCGCGAGCCGCCTTATTTTGCTCTGGCTGTCGGCAACGAGCGCCGCTTTCAGGAGATGAAGTAATGAAGTCGCTACGAGTCGTTTTGGTGCCTCTCATTTGTTGCCTGTGTGCGATTGCCACAGAGGCGGCGGATCGTCTGCCTGTCCCCGACGATGCGGCACAGAAAGCGGCGCTCGTCACGGTGAAAGATGTTTTTCGGCAAGACCTTGCCGCTGCGAAGTCGGCAACACAGCAGGTGGAACTGGGTCAGCGAATGCTGCGCAGCTTAGAGGAGAAGACGGAGGCAGCCACCGCGAACTATGTGTTGCTGGTCCAGGCTCAGGGTCTCGCGGTGAAGGCGTTCAATCCCGAGCTGACTCGGCAGGTGATCGACGAACTCGCCAAGCGTTATGAGGTCGATCCGCTGCTGTTGCGAGCGGCCGCCATTCGTGATCTGAGCAAAGGCCCCACGGACAGCAAACTGCATGGCAATCTCGCTCAAACCGCGCTCGTCTTGGTCGATGACTGTGTTGAGCAGGAGCGATTCGAGGTGGCCGCCTCGGCGGTGGAATTGGCCAACTCGTTGGCGATTCGCGCGAAGAGCAACGACCTCCGCAAACAATCGACGACGCGCAAGACCGAGGTGGCCGAGTTGCAGAAGCTGTGGACCGACGCACGCAAAGCGCGAGACACCTTGAGCAAGTCGCCGCAGGATGCCGCCGCCAACGATGCTCTCGGGCGCTATCTGATCGCTGCCAAGAATGATTGGGACCAGGGCCTGAGGCATTGGGTGCTAAGCTCCAACGAGGACATCCAAAAAGTTGCCAAACAAGACAACGATGTCCTTGATGCGCTGGGGCCATCAAGCATGGAGAAGAATGTGGCCCTGGGTGACAGTTGGTGGGACTTGGCTGCCAAGCAATCGTCTCCCGCGCTGAAAGCCGCCATGAAATTGCGGGCCGGCCAATGGTACGACTCCATTCTCGGCGGTCTGGAAGGACTCACAAAAGCACGCGCCGATCAACGCCTTACGGAGAGCCGTTGGCTGAATGATCCCATCGTGGCCAAACGCATGCCGCGGAGCCGGACTTGGGAGAAGTTGAACTCTCGGTTCGCGGCGGCCGAGGGTTGGTTCACGGGAAAGCTCGCTTTGTGCCAAGCGGCACCGTTCGAAGAAGCCCTGTCTCTGAACCAAGTTCTCACCCTCTGGAAATTTCGCCCGATCCGCTTTCGTCCCTATCGCACGTCCGATGGCCTGAAGGTCGCCGCCATCTGGCACAAGAGTCCGATCGAGTCTCAGATCACCCACGGCTCGCAGTACCAAGTTCGCCAACGCGAAGAAGAGTTGCGCGAGCTGGGATTTTTCCCGTGCGATGTCGCGGGCTATTTCAATGAATCGGGCGAAGAGGAATTCACCGTCGTTTGGAATAAGTCTAAACCGCCCGGAGCGACCGACGCGATTTTGGTGTTGTCCCACAAGACCGGAGAGAAGATGGAGCAGCACACGGCAGAAGCTCTGCCTGTCGCGGTGCATCATTTCTGGACCCCCAAGCAGGAACCCGTTGATAGTCAGGTTCGCACCAAACCGGGCGGTGCTCATGGGCACGTTTGGGGAAGCCGTGGTGCGGTGCAGAAAGCACTCGACGAAACGAAGATTGTTTGTGTCGATCTCAGTTTGTCGTCGCTCGGCAATGAATCCGATCTCAACAAACTGCATTGGGCCGCCACGTTTCATCCACGCGACAACACCCAATTCGCGGAAGTCTACAAGCCAAACGTCGCCGGGAATCGCGCCGAGTGGCGCAAGCTGGCCGACGCGGGTTATTCCCCGGTGGCGATCGGAGCCGTCTCGCTCCGCAATGGTGCCACAGTCTCGTCCACCATTTGGCATCGCTCCACCAAGTGATGGACGACTACTCGTAGAGACCTTTGATCGCGGGCTTCCCGTATTCGGTCAGCAAATCTTCGACTTCGCGAAAGAGCGGATGATGCGTTTTCGCAACAAAGTTGGTCTCCATGCGGATGACGCCATACCGAACGAATTCGCGGTCACCGGATCGTCCAGGCGCAAACGAATTCCAAGCGCGGTTCCACAACGGCCCGCTCGACATTCCGTGAAGCTGCAATGACTGTCCTCGGACGGACGCGCGGGCTCCGCCGATCTTAATGAGGAACCCATCCTTGGCCGGTCCGATTTCGACGTGAGACTTCGTGGCGACGCTGCCATTCGCATCGACCGCATGCAGCACAAACTCTTGAACCTGATACGAAACCAACAATTCATTACCGACTCGTTTCACGGTCGCTTCTGGATGTCGCTTCTCGATCAGCGTGCGCAATCGTGGTTCCAAGACATCGAAAAGCTGGTCGATGAGAAATTTGGCGGTTCGATCATACCTGTTCTGCACACTCTTCTCTTCCAGTCCACATTCCTTTTCAAGCAACGCCAAGATATCTGCACCAATCTTCGGATTGGTCAATGCGCCCGGCGAATAATCCAGATGAACGAACCCTCGATCCTTGGGAAGCTTGAATTCGTAGAGGTGACGACTCCAATAAAACTCTCGAAGCTCTTGGTTGGGTCCTCCTCCGAGCTGCCCGCTGTACCCTTCTTGCGACCACCCCAAAGTCACCATAAAGCCGCGATCGGTCGGCCCTCGATCAGTCGTAAGCTCTTTGTTCGTTCCACCCTTTCCACCGCGATACACGGAGTATTCTTGGCAAAGAAACTCCATCCGCACGGAATCCTCCTCGATGGAAACCTTCACTTCCGGCGCATTCTTCCGAACGGCATCAACGATCTTGGCGAAGACTTCACGTTCAACCCGCAAACCGCGGAGTTCCTCCTCGCATCTCGAATGAGACGGTGCGATGCCGCCCGCCAACAACAGAACAAGTCCAATCGCGATTTGATTCTTACGGCGGCACATGATTCGGTCTCCAGGGATTGCGGGATGTCGGTCCATCACCATTGCGGCCAGTTGCACTCAGACGATCGTGGTACGGTTTAGCGGAGCGCCGCCTGCGCGGTTTCTTCGATGGCTGCGTTGTCATGGTCTTGCAGTCGCCGCAGCGATTCGCTGACTCGGCGAGCGGACTGTTTCAGGAACAAGTTCGCAGCAGGTTGCAGACCTGCCCCACGGTCAGCGTCGAGGCGAGCGAGCACGCAGCAAGACGCGAACAGTTCCATCGCAGCCTCAGCAATCGGTTCTTGCACGAGTTGCCGTTCCAGGATTTCCTCGCGATGACGGATCAGCGATTTCTGGACGGTCAGCCCGAAGCGGTGGATCAAGCGGCTGAGTGTTTCGGCGTGCGGAACTAACACCGGCGACTGCACCGGCACGGCGGGACGATTGAACCGGCGCGAGACTTCTTCCGACACGAATCGGCTAAGCGTCCCGCAGCCGTGCCACGGATGATGCAGCGCCTCCCACACGGAGCGCAGCCGCTCGCCCGGTTCGCGCATGCCGACCAGCGCGATGAACGATGTCAGCACTTCGTTCGCTCCTTCGCCGATTTGGTTGATTCGCGCGTCGCGCAACATGCGTTCGAGCGGGCGATCGCAGAAGTAGGCGGCTCCGCCGTAAATCTGGAACGCATCGTTCACGATCGTCCAGAGCCGCTCGGTGCTCCACACTTTCAGCATCGCTGTTTCGAGCATGTAGTCTTCGAGGCCGCGATCAATCAGGCCGGCGGTGACGCTGGTCATCGCTTCCATCGCGTAGGTCCACGCCGCCATCCGAGCCAGCTTCTTTTGCACGAGCGGGAACTCACCCAGCGTGCGGCCGAATTGTTTCCGAACGCGAGCGTGTTCGGTCGCCAAGCGCAGGCAGGTCTTCGCCGAGCCGGTGCAGCAAGCTCCGAACGTCGTGCGACCGAAGTCGAGCACCGTCAGCGCGACTTTCAACCCTTTGCCCAGCGGGCCGAGGATGTTTTCTTTCGGGACCGGCATGTTCTCGAACGCCAGCTTGGCGGTCGCGGTGCCGCGAATGCCCAGCTTCTCCATCCGCGGTTCGACCACGCGAAAGCCCGGCAAGTCGGGCGTGACCAGAAACGCGGTGACGGCCGTGTCGCTGCGGCCGGGGACGACCGTGCGAGCCATCACCGTCAGCACATCGGCGATCGCGCCGTTGGTGATGTAGCGCTTCTCGCCGTTGAGCACGTAATGCGAACCGTCCGCCGACAACTTCGCTTGAGTCTGCACGTTGCTCGCGTCCGATCCTGCTTCCGGTTCCGTCAGAGCAAACGCGGCCAGCTTGCGGCCGTGAATCAAATCGGGCAGCCAACGTTGCTGCTGCATCTCAGTTCCGAACAGCAACAGCGCCCGCATGCCGATCGAATGATGGGCGTTGACGAAAATCGACGTCGCACTGCATCGCCCGCCCAGCTCTTCGAGGATGCGGCAATAAGCCAGTTGCGAGAATCCACGTCCGCCCATCGCTTCGGGAGCCGTCATGCCCAACACACCGAGCCGTGCCAGACCGTCGATCACACTGCGAGGAATGTCCGCCTGACGGTCAATGGCGTCCGGATCGAGATGCTCGTTGCAGTACGCACGCAGTTCGCTGAGCGAGTCATCGACATGGAGTTGCTCGATACCGGACAGACGCGGATACGGCAGCACCAGCTCGGAGGCGAACCGCCCCGCGAACAATTCTTTGGCAACGCTCCGCTGCGGCGAGCCCGCGAAGAGCAATTCTTCGGCCTGCTTCACCTGCTTGTCACGTTCCGTATTCGTCATGAAGTGATTCCTTGAACGTCGGCACCAGGAGCATCAACCACGTTTTGGCGAGTGTGCCGGTCTGAATGTGTTGGATCAAGACTCGATTGCTCTCCGTTGGGCTTGTCCCAACGGGAGCACGACTGGCAGCTACAGAAAACCCGAATGTGAAAACGCCCCCGTGGGGCTTGTTCCCACGGAGCGAGTGACTGTCGAGCTTGCTCAGTGATTTCAGCGGCACGTTGCTCCCGTGGGGACAAGTCCCACGGAGAGCCAAAGTCGTCATCGTGTTGTGGGTAGCGATCAGTCGTGCTCCCGTTGGGGTAAGCTCAACGGAGAGCAGTTTGAGCGGAGATTTGTTACCGCGCCACGATGGTCGTTGGCTGCTGCAATTTCCCGCGCACTGCGCCACAATGCCCCCCTTCCCGCCGCGGCCTGGGATTCATCAAGAGCCTTGATGGCCAACTGGGTTGCTCATTCCCCAAGGAGTCCCGCCGATGAAAGTTTCTGTGGTTTCCGTAGCCGCTGCATGCGCGTTGTTTTGGCTGGTGGCTGAAGGAGCGGCTCAGGTGCCGTCGAAGCCGGGCGATTGGCCGCAGTGGCGCGGGCCGAAGCGGGACGGCATCAGCTT
>CAMDDX010000406.1 GCA_945893075.1 Planctomyces sp. SH-PL62
ATTCCGACCGTCGCCAGTTATCCCGCGACCGAGCACACGCTCATCCGCGAGGCGTTGCAGTTCATGGATCTGAAGGAAGGCCAGCCAATCAAGGGCTTGAAGATCGACGTGGCGTTCATCGGCAGTTGCACGAACTCGCGGATCAGCGACTTGCGCGAAGCGGCCGCTGTCGCGAAGGGACGCCGTGTCGCCCCAAACGTTCGCGCCTTGGTCGTCCCCGGTTCGCAATTGGTCCGCGAGCAAGCTCAGCGTGAGGGACTCGACCGCATCTTTTCCGAGGCCGGTTTCGAGTGGCGCGAAGCGGGCTGTTCGATGTGTCTCGCCATGAACCCGGACAAGCTGCAAGGTCGCGAGATCTGTGCGAGTTCCAGCAACCGCAATTTCAAAGGCCGCCAAGGCAGCCCGACCGGTCGCACATTGCTGATGAGTCCCGCGATGGTCGCCGCCGCCGCCGTGAACGGCTGCGTCAGCGACGTCCGCGAGATTCGCTAGGTTAGTAGTCGCTCGAAGTCGAACACGAAGGCCGCGTCAATCAGCGTGTTTTCCGAGCCCTCCACGGTGTCGACTCCACCAGCAACATAGAGTCGCGAACCACGGGCTTCGAAGCGGTCGTCGCCTTCGCCGCCCGCGAGGGTGTCGGAGCCACTCTCGTTTCGCAGGAGATCGTCCCCCTCGTCCCCCAGAACCGTATCGTTGCCGGTGCCGCCGGTGAGCGTGTCGTTTCCGTCACCGCCGCGGATGGCGTCGCTGTCAGCACCGCCGTTGATGATGTCGTTGCCGGCTTCACCCGTCAGGACGTCACGGCCTGCGCCGCCGTCCATCTGGTCGTGGTCGTCGCCACCGAAAAGCTTGTCGTTCCCGGCGTCACCAAATAGCTGGTCATCCCCCGCATGACCGCTGAGCGTGTCGTTGCCCGCGCCGCCGGACAGCGTGTCGCCGGCATCGCCGCCGGTCAGCGAGTCGTTTCCGTTATTGCCATTGAGGACGTTGTTGCCGGAGCCGCCGATCAGCCGGTCGGGGCCGGAACCACCGTCGAGCGTCACACCGCCTGTGAACCGCGAGGCGTCGAGCGTCAGGGCGGTGCTGCCGCTGCCGATGAAGTGCACGCCTTCGATCGACTTCCACACATCGCTCCCCGCACCAGTAGCGACCGTGGTGCCCGAAGGCGTGTTGGCGTAGAAACTTTGATTCCTGGGCGCGGACTGCCGCGCGACATCGGTTCCCGCGCCGCCGTCCAGCGAATCGTGAAAGCCATCAGCATCCGCAGTGCCGGTGAACGCGCTGCCCACCAGTGTGTCGTCACCGTCGCCGCCGAGCAGCGTGACGTTACCCAGCGTGAAGGCGGAGGCATTCAGCACGTCGTTAGCCGCCGTGCCGGTGAGAGTCGCACGCTCGACCTTCGTCAGCTTGTCGGTACCGTTGCCGGTCAGTTTGGAGTTGGTCAGCGTCAGTTGTGCGGCGGTCTCGACGAGGGTGTCGGTCCCGGTGCCACCGTTCAGCGAATCATTGCCGAGTCCGCCGGTGAACGTGTCATCCCCGGTCCCACCGGTGAGCGTGTCGTTGCCGGCGTCGCCGAACAACAGGGCTGGCCGGGTGACGGCCACGGTTTGCCCCGAGAGCCGGCTAGTCTGGAGTTGGATCTTGTCGTTCCCTTCCTGGCCATAGACCACGATCCGACCGGTGGGTTGGAAGATCCCCTGCGAAACACCATTGATCGTGAGCAAGAGCTCGCCCATCAGACTAGCGGGTTGGATCGTGATGGTGTCGTTGCCACCAGTACCGCCGACGATCAAATCCAACTTCGTCGGATCGCTGGAATCGGCTTGCAAGTCGACAGCCGAGATCGTGACGGTGTGGGTCACGCTGGCTTGGCCACCTTCCGTGTCGGTGGCGGTGAGTTGGATGTGGAACGTGCCGGCACTGGCGAAGGCATGGTTGAGCGTGACGCCGCTGTCGTTGTCGGTCGTGGCGGCGAGGGTTTGATTCGCGGAGCCGTCGCCCCAGGAGACGGCGTAGGCGAATCCGGCGGTCTGGTCGGCGGCTGACACATCGCTGGCCGACAGAACAAAGGGCCGCAATTGGCCGCGCGCGCCGGTCGCCGGCCCGACGATCGTCAGCACTGGCTCGTTGACGTCGGTCACGCTGATGGTGAACGTCTTGTCGCAGGTGAGCCCGCCGGTATCGGTGACGCGGACCCGGATCGCATAGGTGCTCTGGGTCTCGAAGTCGAAGCTGTCGACGGTCAGCAGCTGACCACTGGTATCAATGCGGAAGGCCGCGTTGTGGGTGTCGCCGAGTCCGCTGACGAGCGTGTACTGGCCGGAGTCGCCGTTGTCGGGATCGCTGGTACTAAACGTGCCGATGGTCTGGCCGGAGGGCTCGTTCTCGGCGACGGACGCCTGGGACAGGCCCAGGTCGCTCGGGGCTTCGTTGACGTCGGTCACGCGGATGGTGAATTCCGTCTCGACGGCAATATTGCTGACATTGGCGGAGCGGACTCGGATGTGGTAGGAGTTTTGCGTTTCAAAGTCCGGCACGACTCCCAGCGTCAAATTCGTGCCGTCGATGGTGAAGACGGCGTTGTCGCCGCTGCCCTCCACCAGGGTGTAGGTGAAGGCGTCCCCCGCCACGGCACTGGTCCTGCTCAATGTTCCGATCACAGTGCCGCTGGTGCTGTTCTCCTCCACTTGATTGTTGGACAGGCTGATGCCAATAGGCCCCAGCGTGAACACCGCTGTTAGCCGGCCGGAAAAGGGATTGCTCCACCCGGTGGCCCCGCTCAAGTAATACAGGGTCGCCGAAGTTCTACGGAAAGTATCCACACTCACTGCGGGGGCATTCCCCAGGAAGTAGATGCTGGTCAGGCGGCGGCATTCATAGAACGCATAGTTCCCGATGCTGGTGACGCTGTTGCCAATCGTGACGCTGGTCAGGCTGTCGCAGTCATAGAACGCATAGTTCTCGATCCTGGTGACGCTGTTGCCAATCGTGACGCTGGTCAGGCTGCGGCAACTTGAGAACGCATAGTTCCCGATGCTGGTGACGCTGTTGCCAATCGTGACGCTGGTCAGGCTGGTCCCGGAGAACGCCCTGTCCCCGATGCTGGTGACGCTGTTGCCAATCGTGACGCTGGTCAGGCTGGTCCCGTCGAACGCATAGTTCCCGATGCTGGTGACTGGCAGGCCATCGATGGTGGCCGGGATCGTCACCGCGCCCCCTGCACCCGTGTAGAGGTCAATCGTGATGGCGATCCCTGAGCTGGTGGAGGTGTAGCTGTAGAGGAAATCGCCCGCTTGCTCATCAAGTTGCACGTGGGCGGCGTCCCAGGCCTGCGCCGACGCCTGCAAGTGCGCTTGCACTGCGCCGGTGGCGAATTCCAGCGTGACATCTCCGCCCGCTCCGGTGGGGTTGCTGCTGGCGGCGACATCGGCCCCCGTCAACTCCGCCAGCGTGGCGACGAAGTTCTGGCCCGCCGGCGACTCGGCCACCGAGCAGCCATACAGCAACAGGTCGGCTCCCGGTGCCATCGCTCGGCCCCAACCAGCGACCTCCGCGGCGCGGTTCGCGAGGACACTTTGGTCGAGCACCTGCGTGCCAAAGTGCAGCGCTCCCGCGTCGCCGTGGCTGATCAGCCGCAGCGTTTGCAAGCCGTGCTGCTCGGCCAAGGCGGTGCTGATCTGGGGCAGGATCTCGGCGTTGGGATTCAGAATGACCACGCGGGCGTTAGCCAGTTCGGCTGCGGGGACGCGCTCCAGCAAGTCCTGGCTGATGAGCACCAGATTGGTTTCGTGTCCCGGCCGTGCAGAATTCCGCAGCGTCTCGGGCAGCAGTTCCGCCGCATTGGCGGTCAACGGCACCAGGTCGGTGGTCAACACGAGGCGTGTCTCCAAGGACTCCAGCACCGGACGGATCCGCGCCCGAGTCTTTCGGACCGTGCGCGATGGGCCAACGAACAGCTTGCAAATCCAGGGAGTGATCAGCATGAGAACACGGTCTCCTCAGAAAAAGTGGAGTCGATTCCTCTGATGCCGCGAAGGCCACAAGGTTCTCTGTCGGACAGACAGGACAGCTACAAATAGAATCCGTTTTCGAAGATGTCCAGCACGGAAGCGGTGGGACGTCGCCTGTGGCCCTTCGTGGGAACGCAGCCGATGACCATCCGTTGGGCGTCCTCCCTTCCGAGCCGTCGTGCCGCGCACGTCCGTTTCTCAGGCCCCTGCCGTACTCGATTCCAGCCCGACGTGCCAGCAAAAGATTTCCACCGCCGCCTTTCGCGGATGCGTCGAGCTGGTTGGTGGATTGGCGATCTTGCGCGTCCCGAACGTACTCGCCCGTCTGACTCGACATGCCGCTTCCTCGTGACGGCCGTTTCCGGGAACCCGGCGCCCGAAGCCTTGAAGCCTTCGAAAGGCTGGGCGTCTGAGCGGACGCACCACGCCGTGAGTTCTGGGCCTGCGGAGCGCTCGTTCGCAAAATGCGTCGGCGAGCGATATGAACTTTCACAGACGGCCGCTGCAGTTCCGGTGTGGTGGTGCCCAGACCGAATGCCTCAGAGACGCCAAGGGACCATTGCGATGAAACGCGCGAAGGGTAAACAGGCTTGGAGCGGTGCGTTCGCTTGTGGGCTGAGTTTGTCGCTGTTTGGTTGTGGCGAGCCAGCTCCGCCGGCTCCCGCTCAAGTGAAGGTGGTGCCGGTGGCTCGACCAGAACCGCTGTCATCGCAGCCGGAACCCGTCGCTGCGGAGTTGGTCAAGACTCCAACGGAACTCGAAGCCGCCGCCGCGAAGGCGTTGCGCGATTTCGGCGCGGCCGTGCAAGTGAACGAAGCGGGGCACATCAGTCACGTCAACCTGCGGAATCATCCACGCGGCAACGATGCAGCCTTGGAGCCACTCAAGTCGTGCAAGAGTGTGGTCGCGCTGGATCTGCGCGGAGCCAAGATCACCGATGTCGGGTTGTCCGTGATCGGCAGGCTGACCTCGCTGGAAGAGTTGTATCTGGGCGAGACGGCCATCACGGATGCGGGGTTGGTCAAGCTGAAGTCGCTGGCCGCACTGCGAGTCCTCAATCTGGTGCAGACGAACGTCTCGGACGCGGGCCTGACGCAGTTGTGCAGCGATCTGAAGCAACTCAAGGCCGTCAATCTTCTGAAGACGGAGGTGACCGATGCTGGTGTTCGCGGGCTGAAAGGGCTGTCCGATCTGGAAGTGCTCGTGCTGCCGCCGGCCGCAACGGATGCGTCGCTCGCGATCGCCTCGGATCTCAAGAAGCTGCGCGTGCTGTGGGCGGTCGAATCCAAAGTCACGGATGAGGGACTGCTGAAGCTGGCGCTGCTGGATGAGCTGCGCGAACTGGATCTCTCGCAGACGTCGGTCTCGATGGACGGCGTGCTGAATCTGGTGCAACGGCGGAAGGAGACGGCCATCGCGTTTTCGAAAGGACTGTGGGCCGACGGTGTGCTGACGCTCAGCCCCGCGGCGTCCGACGGCGACATGCGCGTGCTCGGCAAGCACGCGGAATTGACGGCCGTCAGTTTGCAGGCCACGCCCATCACCGATGCGGGATTGGCACCGCTCCGCAGCTTGTTGAGATTGGAGTCGCTCTCGCTGCCGCCGACCGCGACCGATGCGGCGCTCGAACATCTCTATG
>CAMDDX010000407.1 GCA_945893075.1 Planctomyces sp. SH-PL62
AAAACGGCCGTGGTCGGAGAGCCGACCACGGCCGTTGGTTTTCTGTCAGACACGGATCAGACCGTTAGAACTTGAAGATGGCATCGACGCCGAAGATATCTTCGTTGAACGGCGAGACATCGTTGCCCGGAGCCCAGTTGTGCCGCATTTCGGGTCGCACAATCACATTCGGCGTCACTTGGTAGTTCACACCGTAGGTGAACGTGTTGTGTGAAGTGCCGTCCGCTTTGTACCACTCGTAGCGAGCTCCTGCTTTCGCCTTATCAGTGAGTTGATAGAAGGCGTAGTTGATGAATCCAGTCGAATCGCCAGCAACACCACCCGCTGTGAAATCCACCGGGTTGTTGGTTTGCAGCACGTCGAATTGATGGACCGTCATCAGCTTCTCGCCCCATTTCTGAGACAGGATGAAGCTGTTGATCGCTCCGTTGCCACGCACGCCGAACTCGCCAATGGCGGCCGAGTAAACCAGCGTGGTTGTGTCGCTGGCGGCATACGTCGCACCGATGATGGCGTTGCTGCCCTTCATGTTTTGGTCGAAGCCGGTATCCCAACCGAGTGTCCAGCCGCCGATCAGGGTCAGCTTGTCGCTGGCCTTATAGGTCGCCAACGCACCGGTGTGAGTGAACGGTTCGCTGTTGTAGAAGGTGAGCTGCTTACTGAAGAAGAAGTTGTCCGGAGTCGTTACGACTTCGTATCCGACCGGCGTATAGAAGTGACCGGCTTTGACCGAGAGGTTGCCCATCGCCACTTCACCGTACAACTGCGGCATCGCCCACTCGTAGGGACCGTGAGTGTTCGGGTCGCCGGGTCCGCCCCAACCGTTGAGGTAGTCCCATTTGCCGGGTCGATTGCCGAATGCCTGCGTGTCGTTGCCGTCCACACCGTACATCAGGTCGGCGCGATAACCCCAACCAACTCCATTGCTGCCATCCGCCACTTTGGCGATGTACATATACAGTTGGTTGATGTTGAGATTGTTGTGCTCGCGTTGATTCAACGCCGCGCCGTTGCCGGTGAAGGCTCCGTCCGGATCGGTCGAGTATCCCATCGCGAGCCAGCCGGCGATGGTGATGCCTTTGTCCTTCAGGCAGTTCTGTCCGCACTCGTCGTCGAAGACCGACATGAGCGTCCAAGGATCTTTCTTCTCTTCCGCACAGCCATCGCCGTGTGCGAAGAGACCACCGAAGAGGCAGCTCCCCTTCGTGCAGCCATCGCTCAGACAGCCGGGTTGGCCAGCATTGGCACAGCCGGGCGCGGCAGTCGCGCAACCAGAGCCACATTGGGCTTGGGCACAGGGCTGGCTGCCCATCTGCTGAAGCTGTTGAGCGAGTCGCTCGCCAGCTCGTTTGTAGACGTCATCGCTGCATTGCGGTGTGCAAGCGGGAGCAGGCGTCGCGCAGTTGGCGTCTTCTGCTTTGGTCAGTGTGTCCGACGAAACCCCAAGGCTACCGAGCAGCAGCAGGGCTCCGGCGGATCGACGAATCAGGTCCGAAATCCGGCCGTGTCGCATGGTCCTCTCCTAATTCATTTCTGAGTGTGGGTAATTCCAATTGCGACGATCCGCCGGAACGACCGGGAAAGATCGCCTCCATGATTTGAGCCATGTCACTCCGCCGTCCCCTGAGAATTGGGAAACCATGCGAACTCCACGAACTCCGACCAGTCCTTTGAGTGAGCGCCCTTGGGACAAGTCATCCGTCGCTTCTTATCGGAATCGTTAGATCGCGATTCCACGCAGACGCCCCCACTTGTCAGAACCTTCGGAGTTCTCAGCACTCCCCCGACTGACGAAGTTCCCGCGACCAGTAAGCTCAACGCCGTGGGCACGCCGCGCAGGGCGTGCGGCAGAAAGTGCGACCGACAACCTCGGCGCGTGCCATTCATGCACCGCGATCAGCCAAGCTTGCCGATCCGCGATCGCCCCAGCGCTTTCGCTGACATCACGCTCGACGTGGAGAACCACAACATGGTCCAACGTCATTGCCGTAAACCATTGCCAGAATCACGAACAACGGCCAAGGGACTTTGCCGGTCGTGCCGTGCGCTCCACTTAGTGCGGCCGTTCGACCGTAGCCTGACTCTCCGAGTCGGGAGTATCTGCGGCATTGCGACCTGACTCGGAGAGTCAGGCTACGGTGATCGAGCTGTCGGTTTAGGCCAGCAGCTCTTTCACGACGCGCGCACCTTCGACTCCCGTCAGTCGCGAATCCAATCCCTGGAACTTCACACTGAACCGCGCGTGGTCGATGCCCAGCAGTGACAGCAGCGTGGCGTGAACGTCATGCACCGAGACACGATTCTCGACCGCATGATAGCCGAACTCGTCGGTGGCCCCGTAGCTCATGCCTGGCTTGAAGCCACCACCGGCGAACCACATGGTGAACCCGGCCAAGTGATGATCGCGGCCGTTCCCCTGAGCCATCGGCGTGCGGCCGAACTCGGAGCCGAACACGATGATCGTGTCCTTGAGCATGTCCCGCTGCTTGAGATCGGTGATCAGCGCGGCGATCGCTTGATCGACCTCTTTGGCGGTCCCGGCGACGTGATCTTTCACCGAACCGTGATGGTCCCAGTCGCGGTGATAAAGCTGAATGAAGCGAGTCCCCCGCTCGGCCAGTCGCCGAGCCAGCAAACAATTCGACGCGAACGAACCGTCGCCTCCCTTCGTGCCGTACAAGTCAAAGATGTGCTGCGGCTCGTTCTTCACGTCCATCAATTCCGGAACGCTCGACTGCATCCGGAACGCGAGCTCGTACTGGCTGACGCGCGTGGCAATTTCTGGATCATCGAGTGTTTCATTGGCCAGACCGTTGAGCGCCTGCACGGCATCCACCACATCTCGCTGCCGCTTGGGCGTCACCCCCTTCGGATTGCTGACATACAGCACCGGATCGCCCGTGCCTCGGAACTCAACTCCTTGAAACTGTCCCGGCAGAAACCCCGAATGCCACTGCCGCGCCGCGATCGGCTGCTTCTGCCCAAACTTGCCGGTCGAGACCATCACCACGAAGCCGGGCAAGCTCTCGGATTCCGCTCCGAGTCCGTACAGCAACCACGATCCCATCGCCGGCCGGCCGGGGTTCATCGTGCCGGTGTTCATAAACGTGTGAGCCGGATCGTGATTGATCGCGTCCGTCGAGAGCGATCGCACAATGCACATCTCATCCGCGCACTTCTCGCCGAGGTGCGGCCAAATCTCGGCCATCGACTGTCCCGACTGGCCCCACTGCTTGAAGGGATGCTGCGGCGCGAAGCAGTTCAACTTCTGCCCCTGCAACTGAGCAATCTGCTGTCCCTTGGTGATCGATTCCGGCATCGGCTGCCCATGCAGTTCGGCCAGCTTGGGCTTATTGTCAAACGTGTCGATATGCGTCATTCCTCCGGCCATGTAGAGCCAAATGACGCGCTTGGCCTTCGGAGCGAAGTGCAGCGGATTTAACGCGCCAGTCCACTTCGGCGCAAGTTTCCCAGACGGATCGGCCGCGACACCGTCCTGCGTCAGCAAAGAACTCAGGGCCATCGAACCCAAGCTGACTCCCGTGGTTTGCAAAAATGCACGGCGAGCAATCGAAGTTGGAAGCTTCATGACAAACCTCTTGATCGTGCGACGATGATTGGGTGATCGAGTTGGTGCGCATTCTCGACAGGATTGTTGGTGAATTCCACTCGTTTGCGACACGCACTTTCTACATTTATTCCTCTGGCCCCATTCCTCTGCCCTTGTCTTGGCAGACGAATGGGGCCAGAGGAATGGACGCGACCCCACGTTCACGATCTGAGCGCCTCTGCAAACCGTTCGATCTGCCAGTCCGAATCTTCCGCGCCGACCGAGACGCGAATCAGATGCCTCGAGATGCCGCAGCTCTCCGCGAAATCCAGCTCGCGATAGTGAGCCAGGATCGTGAACGGACAGCAAAGCATAAAGCTGGTCCCCAAGTTCGGCCCTTTGGAGATTTGCAGCGCATCGTAAAACCGCTCGGTCTTCGCCGCCGCATCGCGCAACACCACCGAGAACAATCCGCCGAACCCGCCTCCCGGACGGAGATGCCGTTCGTAATTCACGCGGTCCACTCGCGCGGGATAAAAAACGTCGGCCACCTCCGGACGCTCGGCGAGAAACTCGCAGAGCCGCGCGGCGTTGGCGTTGATCTTTGGAATCCGCTCGGCCACATCGCGCGAGTTGCGTTCCAGCACGATCGCATCTTCGCCGTAGAAGATGTCCTCGAACTCTTCAGCCAAGAGCGTCTTCAACCGCTCGTAGTACGGCCGCTCGCGATTGAGCACCAACGAACCGGCCAGCACATTACCCGCTCCAGAAAAGTATTTCGTGAGGCTCGTCGCTACGACATCCGCGATCGGCAGCGTGTCGAGATTCACGCACGCCGCCAGCGTGTCGTCGATCAACAGCGGGAAGTCATACCGCAACGACAGCTCGCTGAGCCGCGCGACGTTGGGACTCCCCAGCAACGGATTCCCCGGCAGTTCGACGAATAAACCCAGTATCGGTTCGGCCGCCGCCAGACGCGCGACTTCGTCGATGTCGGACTCGGTGCCTCTCGGAAAGAACGAGACCGCCCGATCCACCGGCTTCACGCGCGACAGCCGTTGTTGAATCTTCAAGTTGTCCACATAGGGAAATCCAAACTGGACGCTCCGCGATTCCGGTCGCAGCCGCTGAAACAACCGATACGCCGTAAAGATCGCGGCCATGCCCGATGGAAACAGGTAAACGTCGTCGGCCGAGCAGCCCTGCAAGCCAGCCACCCGCTCGCGAATCAATCGCTTCTCGCGAGCGCCGTCAGTCGCGGGGTCAGGCACCGCAGAATTCAGATTTGGCGGGACTATGTGTGGAGTTGAATCAAAGCTGAATCCCGCCAATTCTGAATTCTGCGGTGCCTGACCCCTGAATTGTCCCAGCAACGCCGCCGCTTGACGCGAGGGGACAATCTCTCCCGCGTGTTGCCAGAAGGCTTTGGCAGTGTCGCGCGCGGTCACCGGCATCAACACCACATGCACACCATCGCCCAAGCACTCGGCGGTCCGCACGGTCGCTCCCGTTTCGCGGCTCACGAAGTCCGCACACCGCCGCGCGACACGCTCCGAGGGAAACGCGATCGCGCATTCGCCCGGCCGAGCCAACCGACGCTCACATTCCGCGAACAACCGTGCGGTGTCGGGGTGAAAGAAGAAGCGCGGATACCCGCATTGCATCGCGCCGGTGACGGCCGGATCGCCCTCTTCATAGCCGACGTTGTCTCGCCAACGGGGCAGGCAGACCGACACGGCATGTCGTTCTTCAGGGATCGGGTGGCCCAAGTCTTCACTGCGCCAGCGAGTCACAAACTTCGGAGTCGTCATGAACGAATCACATCCCTCAAACGAACGGCGGACAATGTCTGTAGCGCCGAGTCTTCGGCTCGGCAGCGCCATGTTCTCACAAACTCATTGAGATTTCCACACGCCGCGAACCAGGAGAAGGCAACGGGTGTGCCCAGAGATTTTGGCGGTGTTAAGTTTTAGTGGTGTCGCAAGTTGACCAATAGAGTTGCCATTGATTGCTATCGCGGAGGTTGGTCAGGGCGGAGACGGATTCGGCGTTGCGGAGATTCCAGCGGGCACCGGAGCGTTT
>CAMDDX010000408.1 GCA_945893075.1 Planctomyces sp. SH-PL62
ACCTGCTCCCGAACCGCTGGCATCAACAACCCTGATTTCACTTGTGGCACATCATCCATGATCGACTCCAGAAAGAGGTTCCGAACATTTCTAACCTCATTCTGACAGCTCCTTATTCATCGCGCCAGCCAAAATTGGCACACCCTCAGCACGGACGCTCCGATCTACTATTGGCCGTGGATGACGTTGGTGCTGATCGGTGCCAACGCGATCACGTTCCTAGTGACCGGGTTCGGCCATGACTGCGACGGTTGGATTCTGACCTACGGCCAAGGACTGCGGCCGCTGGAGTGGCTGGCTTACAGTTTCTTTCACGTCAACGGCATGCACTTGTTGAGCAATGCGTTTTTCCTGTGGGGCTTTGGGATCGTCGTCGAAGGGAAGCTGGGCTGGTGGAAGTTTCTGTTGTTGTATCTCGGCATCGCGGTGATCGGTGGAGCGGTCATTCAAGGTGTGATGCTGAATCACAAGCCGCGCGAGTTGCCGCGACTGCAAATCCCCAATCCCAATGCCGTGCCGACGGACACGCCGCCGACAAACAGCCCAGCACAGATTCTTGCGCCGACCGCTCCGGCAGTACCGGTCTCGGAACAGCCGCCACTCGGAACAAATCCCGCGTTACCACCGATTCAAAATCGAGTGCCTCCGCAATTCGGCACACCGCTGAACGACGACGATGACGAATTCACCCCCGGCGACACGAAGCAGAGGAAACACAACGACGAATTCGGTGAGCGTGAACGTGACAAGAGCGTCACCGACATCCTGTGGGGCAACGAGCATGTCTTCATGAAGCCGGGAATCAAAGGCGCATCGCTGATGGTCTACGCTCTGCTGGCGATCACGCTGGTGTGGGCGCCCAGAAACGAGATCACCTGCTTCGTGCTGAAGATTCCGCCGGGGACGTTCGAGGCTCAATACCTTTACTTCTGCGGTTTCCGAGTCGTCATCCAAGTTTTGTACGCCTGGCTGACCGACTTCCGCCCCACTGAAGAGTTGGGCCATTTCTTTGGCGTCGTCAGCGGGTTTGGCGTCGGTACGCTGCTGCTGAAACGGAACTGGGTCGATTGCGAGAACTGGGACTTGTTCGCCGTGATGAGCGGCACGCATGGCAATCGAGCCAAAGTCGGTGGCTGGCAAGAACGAGACCTCGCGGCCATTGCCACTCCCGCTGACGCCGAGACTTCGCCGAAGAAGTCCAAGAAAAAGAAGTCGGCCTTCCGTCCAAGCATTTATGCCTCGGACGGCAAGCCGAAGAAGTCGCCGCGATCAAAGGCGCTCAGCCCGGAAGACGAGCTGACTGAGTCCACCGAGGGGAACGAGCCCGTGCTCGACGATTGGCAGGAATTCAACGACGAAGTGGAACTCGAAGAGTTGGAAGCGGACGATTCGGCCGAGACCAGTTCGCCGCCACTGGCCATCCAGAAGCCCGCAAAAACTCAGACCAAATCCGAGCCGCCACCGACGGCAGAGCCACCAACTCCCACGCCGCCCGTCGATCCTTCGACGTTCGCCACCAACCAGATTCGCGATTCCCTGAAGGCCGGGCAGACTGAAGTCGCGTTGCATCTTTATCGAGGTCACAAAGCCTCGAAACCGAATTGGGATCTCGATGAGACCGATTTTGTGGCTCTTGCTGACGCACTCCACAAAGCTCAGCGCTGGGACGACGCGGCTCCGCTGATGGAAGCGTGTTTGCAACGCTTCCCGGAAACATCGTTGCGGACGCGAGTCAAACTCGCCGGCATCTACGTCGAGGTCCAACGCCGCCCACGCGCGGCCATCAAGCTGTTGCAACGCGTGTCACGGAAGTCCGTCCCCGAAAAACTCCAAGCCCACTTTGATGCGATCACCACGCTGGCGCGGCAACTCATCGACATGAGCATCGAAGACCGTAGTCCGCCCGCGTAGGCTGTCCTATCCAATGGACGTCGCCTCGCTCGACTTGCACATTCCGTTTCGCCATCGGCTCGATCACGGTTGTTGCCATCCTGACGACGGCTCGTCGAATGCAGGCATGCGGTTCGTGTCCGCGTTGAATCACAAAAGACTCGACGATTCATCGCTTGATCACCGCAGAGTTGCTGCCAACTCAGATTGCCGATGGTTGGCACCCCAACTGCCATCTGTCGCTCGCCCGAATGTGAGTCAACCAGTTCAGACGGGATGTTCCCGCTGAGGCAATCGCTGGACTCGACTCGTTTCGGAAACACTCAGGCTCAGAAGGAATCAAGCCATGACCACCCTATCGAAGACCAAGAAAGTCGTTCGCGAACTGACCGCGTTGCGAACGGATGACTCCCTCAAGAAGTCGGCCGAGCGTCATCGCTGCTGCCGTTGCTGCCGTTGCTGTCGCGGTGGACGGTAACTGCTGGACTATCCGGCGAGCGGAGGTCGTCCAGCCTCGGATGCGTGAGAGTTCACAATCGCATCTCCATCGCCGCATCAGCCAGTTCAAGCTGGCCGCTCGCTGTTTGATTTTGAACGCAGACTTTTTGGAAGGATTCCGCAATGTCCCTCGCCACGCTCGATGCTGTTTGTTCGATGACCTCATCCAGATTGCTCATGCCGGGAATCGGGTACGCACTTCGCGAACAGAACCGCTACGTTCTCGATGACCCAGCCATCAACGCCGTCGAGATCACTTTTGAACGAGCCGATGACCCGCTTCGCATCGACCGCTACCTCGGCGATCAAGAGTTCGATCATGTGGGCATTCACGCCCTGAAGCTGTCCGTCGCCAGCCCGGATGCTCCCGTACACAACTACCTCGAAACACTGCTGGCCATCGCTGAAGAGAACAACGCCGAGTCGATCAGCGATCATCTCGGCTTTACCCGCGACGCTCATCACGGCGTCGAGATGGGCCACTTCGCTCCGCCGCCGTTCACACCGGCCGCTCTCGACGCGACGTGCCGCAACATCGACTTCGTGCAGACGTTCTTTGGCCGCCGCGACCGGCGGTTCTACATCGAGAACATCGCCTCTCTGTTTCAGTTCGAGGGGACAATGACCGAGGCGGAATTCTTGTGGAAGGTGCTGCGGAATACCGGCTGTGGCTGGTTGCTCGACGTGACCAACGTCTACGCCAACGCGACCAATTTTGGCTTCGACCCGTATGACTTCATCGCCGAAGTCATGCCGGCGGCCGACCGAGTTCAAATCCATCTGGCTGGCGGCTTCTTCGACGAGCAAGCTGGTATGTACATCGACAGCCATTCGGAACCGATTCCGGAACCGGTGTGGGACTTGTACCGCCACGCCCTCGATCAAGGCCGCAGCAAAATTGACGCAGTGTTTCTCGAACGAGACCAAAATTATCCCGACGAACGGGGCTGGCGGCGTGAAATCCGTCAGGTGCGAGCCATCGCTGAAGAAATCTGTAGCCCGCGATGACGCGGGAAATCCCAAGCTCGAAACCCGAAATCCGAAACCAGAAGTAACTCGCCTCGTTCGGATTTCGAGTTTCGGATTTCGAGTTTTCATCCCCTGGTTCTCCGGGGCGGAGTGTGGAAGTTCTGTTTGGATGATGTCGACGATTGTTGGGAAGGCCGGCGACAAAGTCCTGCGCAAACGGCGCAACCACACTTCTCCCCGGAGGGCCAGGAGGTGAATGACAAAGTCCCCAATGACAAAGGATTGCCGTCGTGACCACTCTGACTTCACCGCCGTTGGAAACTTACCGCGATCAAATTCAGCGGTGCGCACAAACGATGGCGTTGGGCTACGTCGAGGACGTGCGGCCGTTCTTGGCGAATGGCGAAAAGATTGAGCACGTCAAGTTGTTCACGGACGGGAATCTCGACAAGCGAATTGACAAAGTGCTCGACCAAGTCGAGTTGCTCAAGCCGGTCTTCGATCAGTTAGAGGATCTGGTCTCCGAGTACATCCTCGAAGTGCCGCTGGTCGCGTACGACACGGGCTGCTCGGATGGAGATCGGTTTCTCCGCTGGCTCAGCCTGACACAGGACACGACTCCCGAACAGCAAGATCACATCTCTTGTCAGCTTGCTCGGCACGAGGTCGAGCATGTGGCAAGAAAGAATCGGTTGGGGCATGTCCGCTTCCAGGAACTTCGCAGCCTGACGGAACGGCTAAAAGAAGAACTCGGCACGAATCCGAAGCTGCGCGTGCATCTCAACCCAATTCGAGCATGGACGACGTTTCAAACGACCGTGTTGCTGGATGAAGACGCGACGACTCCGGCGGATGTGTTGTTCTTTGCCTGCGGAAATCAAATTCGGACGTCGGCCTTCGAGGAGACCGGCCAGTACTTCGTCGAGACTTTGGCTTCTCACGGTCCGCTCACGTTACAGGATTGGAAGCGTCTGGATCGGTCAGTTTCACGTGGCGATTTGATGGAGTTCTGCCTCGACGCCGCTGAGATGGGATTAGTGGCGTTCGGCTGAGACGAATCTGAGCTTTGAGACCGAGGCCGCCGAGCAAATGTTGCTCTCTCTTGTTCGGCGGCCTCTTGACTTAACCACCCACAACCAATGTGGGAGAACATCATGCTGGCTTTGCAATCCGCTCCGACCATCCTTCCCCCGCGACCGCGCAGCGAGCCAGTCTGCGGAGTCGATCCTGCTGCTGGCGCAAGCCCGCTTCGCGTTCTTTTCACCGCCAACCGTGCGAAGCTGTTGCTGACCTACCTGCTTTTCAACGTCGAGAACCTGTTGCGGTTGTCGCAGCCTTTGGTGCTGGGCCTCGCGATCAATGACTTGCTGCACGAGTCGTCGTTTGGGCTGCTGCTGTTTGTCGGTCAGCATTTGACGCACTTGCTGATCAGCTCGCTGCGGCAGATGTATGACACGCGAGTTTTCACCGGCATTTACACCGAACTCGCCACGAAGCTGGTCGTCGAGCAACGTGGCCGCGAGATCGGCACGTCACGAGTCGCTGCTCGCAGTTCGCTGTCGCGCGAGTTTGTCGAGTTCTTCGAGAACTATGTGCCGCTGCTCATCAAGTCGCTGTACTCGGTCGTCGGAGCTTTGGTCCTGTTGGCGTTCTACGATCGAAGTCTCGTCCCCATCTGTCTGGGCCTGCTGCTGCCGGCCGTTGTCTTGAACCGCATCTATTCGCGCCGCACGTTTGAGTTGAGCCGCCAGTTGCACGACGAACTGGAGCACGAAGTGGATGTCATCGACCGCAACCATGCACCGGCGATCCGTCGCCACTACGACGCCGTGGCTTCGTGGCGAGTGAAACTCTCTGACTGCGAAGCGCTTAACTTCGGCACGATGGAGTTGTTCGTGTTGGGCGTGCTGGTACTGGCCTTGCTGCGGACGTGCTCGCTCACGTCGGCAACTCCCGGAGACATCTTCGCCGTGTTCCGCTATGTGATGATGTTGCTGATGGGCTTCGATGGCGTGCCGAAGCTCGTCCAGCAATTCAGTCGGCTACGGGATCTGTCACAACGACTGCGGCGAGCGTAGTTTTGTAGGGTGGGACAAGCTCGCTTCGAGCGCCGGCCCACCGCAGACTCGTGTGCCGGATTCTGGTGGGCCGGCGCTCGAAGCGAGCTTGTCCCACCCTACATTTGGTTGCTGCGAGCCGCCTGTGCTACGTCCGGCCATGCAGGTACTCGTTGAGGAAGTG
>CAMDDX010000409.1 GCA_945893075.1 Planctomyces sp. SH-PL62
CTGCCGGCCGTGCAGTCCGCTCGTGAAGCGGCCCGCACCACTCAGTGCCGCAACAATCTCAAGCAAATCGGCATCGGCCTGCATGTCTGGGCCGACAAAGACTCCGCCAAGCGATTGTGCTCCGGTGCGGTCGATTGGAAGCGCGACGGCTGCCCGGATACCTACGGCTATGCCGCCGACCTCAAGCAGGTCAATGCGGGCAAGCTGAGTGAAATGATGTGTCCGACGAACGAAGTCCGTGGGACGGAAAAGCTCAACGACCTGATGGGTTTGACCAACAGCTCCAACTTCTCGGTCATGCCGGCTGATCGACTCGGCAAGGGGTCGTTGTGCTATGCGGCTGCCGCCGCAACTCCGAACGATTTGACCACGGGTCTGGTCAATTTGACGGCGGGTTCGACGAATCGTGCCGCTCGTCTGCAGAAAGGGATCGACGAAGACGGCATCAACTCGAACTATGCGGCGAGTTGGTTCCTGGTGCGTGGCGGCGTGAAGATTCGTAACAGTGCGTCAGGCAACAACGTCGAGATTGACGACACGAATGGCTTGAAGGACTTTCTCAACACTCGCGGTCCGTTGACGATTCGTCAAATGGACAGCGGTTCGGTTCCCGCCAACAACATTCCGTTGCTGGGTGATACGGCTCCGGGCGACGTCAACGAAGCGATTCTGTCCACAAAGATCGGCGGTGAGTTGGTTGCAGGTCACCGTCTCGGTGAAGCGTTCAATGACGGCCCTGGTTTCTGGAAGGCCTCGTCCAGCCGTGTTGCCCTGATGAAGAATAATTACACCCTGGTGTCGGATGTGATTCCGGTCGCGTTTCCGAAGGTTGGCGACGTGGTCACGATGGCGGGCATCGCGACTTGGGCCTCGGCCACGGCCGCTGCTCCGAATCTGTATCTGCAAGACACTCGAGACTGGGCGGCCGTGCATGGCCGGAACTGCAATCTGCTGATGGCGGACGGCAGCGTGAAGAACATCACTGATCTCAACGGCGACAAGTTCTTCAATCCTGGCTTCCCGATCGACACCACCGTCGCGGCCGGGATCTTGAAGGACGAAGTCGGCTACACGGACAACGTCTGCGAGATCAACGCCTTCGACGTTTTCACCGGTGTGCTGCTGGACTACGGCAACTACACCAAGGGCAAGTTCGAGGAGTAATCGGAACACCGACAATGTGATGCCCCTGTGTTTGGCCGAGGGTGGAGCGGAGGACGCGGTTGCGTCGGCCGACCCGCCCTTGGCCTGTTTTTGTTCCGTGAGGATGACCACCGATCGGAGTCGCCATGATGTCTGAACCGCCTCGAACTTGTCCGCGTTGCTGGCATCCAGCGTTGCCCACGATGGTGCGTTGCCAAAGCTGCGGCCAAATCCTGTCACGTCCGGGAGCGTTGCCGTCATCGGCGATGGCCGCCAGCGCACTGGTCGGAGTCGCAGTTCATTCGCAACCGGCTCACGAACGCGAAAGACCGATTCCGGCTGCGAGCACGGCGGAGAGACCGACCAAAACGCCCGAATTTGAAAGCGACACCAAGACCGCCGTGCTGGATCGCGGAACTCCCCTTCCGGGTTCGTCCGAGAAGCTGCGCGTCGTCTGCCACTGCGGTGCGGCGATTCGAGTCAGCATCGTCCTGCGTGGGAAGCGGATCAAGTGCCCGAAGTGCTCGGAGTTGGTCCCCGTGCCGACCACTCGTCCCCACGAACACACGAACCCCAAGCCAGACACGTCTGCGGCCGAAGACACTGCGGCGGAATCGATGGCGACTCGAAATAACGAGTCGGGAGAACGCCAACTCAAAGACGAAATCGAGTTGGCTGCGAACTGCCCTGCCACGCCTGATGACGAAACGACTTCGCGCCGGGGAATGTCGTCCTTCCGGTTCCGAAAACTTCGCAAACTGCTGGAAACCGCCAATGTCTTGAGCGACGCGGACACGATCGCGCGGCGGCACGCCCTCATGGAATTGGGCCAATCGCAGGACCGTCGAGTGCTGGAGATTCTTGTTGAGCACACGCGAGACAGTTCGTCGATCATCCGTGACGGTGCGATCACCGCGCTGGGCGATTTCGACGATCCCCAGGCGGTGCCGGCCGTGTTGCGAGCGTTGCTCGACCGGAACGCGGACGTCGTGCGTGCCGCGTTCACGGCCTTGAAAAAGATCGGCGATCGGCGCGTCGTCCGGCCACTGCTGCGTTTCGGACACGAGCGGCCGGAGTGGAGACCCTTGGCGAATGACACGCTGGTACGGCTGGGACCGCGAGTCGTGCAAGAGCTGTTGAATATTTTGCAGACGAACGACGCGGGGCTGACTCTGGACGCGATCGTTGTGCTGGGGCGGATCGGCGACAAGCAGGCGGTCTCCGCGTTGATCGCGTGCATGAATCATGTCTCGAATTTGCTGAGGGCGCATGTGACTGAGGCACTCGCGCTGATCGGCGACTCACGCGCGGTGCCGCAGTTGCTGCGAGCGTTGGCAGACCCGTACACACCGACTCGCGCGAACGCGGCGGCTGGTCTGGTGCGCATGGCCGACCCGCGTTCGTTGCGTCCGCTGTTGAAAGCGTTGCAAGACGACGACGGTGACGTGCGAGGCTATGCCGCGACCGCGCTCGGAGAACTCGGCGAGGCAAAGGCCGTCCCCGAATTGGCTGGCGTCTTGGCTCATTGGGAAACCCTGGAACATGAGGATGCTCAATTTCTGGAAGCGGTCGTTGAATCGCTGGGAAAGCTCGGCGACACAACGGCGGTCGCGGCATTGATCCCACTGCTGCAGTCACAGCAGGACGGCGTGTTGCTGAAGACCGTCTTGGCGTTGAAGAAGCTGCGTGATCCTTCAGCCGCCCAGGCATTGATCGCCCTGTTGCACGTACCGAAGCCCACGGTGCGCCGTCGCGTCATGGAAACTCTCGGTCAAACGGGAGATGTCGCGTTGGTGCCGCTGATTGGCGAATCGCTCCGTCACGACGACTCTCTCGAAGTGCGAGCCGCCGCCGCTCATGCCTTGGGTGAACTGAAGGATCGCACCGCCTGTCCCTTTCTGGAAGACGCGCTCCGCGACAACATCTCCATTCGCTGCCAAGCAGTGATCGCTCTGGGAGCGATCCACGAAAAGAGCACCTTGGCAGCGCTTATGGCGATGCTCAAGGAAGCTGCGCCGGAAGTCCGATATCACGCGGTCAACGCGGTCGCCAAGTTCAAAGATCCCAAAACGCTGAAAGCCGTGGCCGCGCTCTTGGAAGATTCCGATCCGATGGTCCGCAACGGCGCGGCCAAGGTCATCGAGGAGTTTGGCCAGGCGGTCGAAGACAAAGGCGTGAAAGAGATCCTCCGCCGCGTTCGATCGCGCGATCTGTTGGGCAGACTCATTCCTAAATGGGTGTATTTTGTGTTGCCGCAATCCAAGGCGGCACGCGGCACGGTGGCGGCGGTACTGGTCGCCAGTCTGCTGCTGGGGTTCATTATCAAAACCACGATCGGTGGTCCGAACAAAGTGCTGGTGCGCGGCAATGTGCAGTCTCTGACGCTCAGCGCCGACGGCGGCACGTTGGTTGCCGAGCGGACTCTGGGAATGCTCGAAGTTTGGGACGTCAATGGGCAACGTGTCAGTCAGCAAGTCGGATTGGAAAACTTGCGAACTCCGCTGTTCCGCGCGAAGGACGGCGTGGTGCTGATGGCTGGCGAGGTCGTTATCCCGTGGCAACTTTCTGGAAATCCCGAACTGGCGGCTGGCTGGAAGGAACACAAGCAGCCCATTTTGAACACCTGCGTCACGCCGGATGGAAGGTTTGCAGCCACGCTGGGCAAGGATTTGATAGCCGTGGTTTGGGATTTGGAAGCCGGACAAAAACGAGCCACCGTCGACCTCGATGAACGGTTCGCCGCGACGTTGACGATCAGCCCGGACGGTCAGTGGTTGGCAACCTCGAACCGCAAAGGGGAAGCGGCGGTGTGGGAGATTGAGTCGGGGCGTCGGATCAAAGAACTTCCTGGAGCCAAAATTGCCAAAGCCTTCAGCGCGCTGGCGATCAGCCCCGATGGGAATTGGCTGGTCGGTGTCGAAGTGAGCGGCGGTCTGCGTGTTTGGGATCTGACCGCTCCGGCCGGCAACCCGGTCACGAAGTCGCTCGAATCCCGATCGCCATTGCGTGCGGTTGCGATGCGATTTCTCAGCGACTCAAAGCGAGTCGTGATCGCGGATGCGGGAGGCGAGGTGCGAGTTTGGGACATCGGCAGTGGCGAGTCGCACACCGTCTGCACGGGTGACATCGACCAGATCGACGGCTTTGCCCTAAGTGCCGACGAAAAACGGTTCGCGATCGGCGGCAACGGCAACAGCGTAGTGCTCGTCTATGACCTGGAGTCTGGCAAACTCTTAAAAACGCTGGACGTGAGACGGTGAGACGATCGTGGCACCATGGGAGGCTGGCTCTCGTCGGACGATTCATGAGTCCTGAGTCGGAGATATTCTTGCTCTCGTCCATCTAGCAGCTTGCATCGGGCTGCCGTGAGCTTGAATTGTGAAATCTCACAATCGGCTGAATTTCGCTGTGGACGAAAAACGACCAATCGTTCACAACTCTTTCATCCGATCTTCGCAGAGAGTTCATTTCACGTCTCACGGATCGAGACCCCGCTCATGGGGGATATCTACCTCGGACTGCTGGTTTTGGCGGTGTTTTCCACCGCGATGTTCGGTGCCGGCCGAGCAATCGGTCGCCGTGTCTCGCCGCGAGCGGCCAACTGGCTGAGCCTTCTGACAGTCGTCACGTTGGCGGATCTTGAGCGTCGGTCTCGCACAAGAAGCTCAGGCCAATCGGTTTTATCAAACAGATCTCGGCTGGCGACATGGCGTGCGCCACCCCGTGGTGCTCTTGGGCTTCGTGACCGGTTTGGTCGAAATCGGTGAACCAACACCCGACGAGGGCCGCGAGCGTTGGACCGAAGGCGAATTACACCAACTCTACCCCAGCCAAGGCATGCGTCTCGTACGTCGTGCGAGATAATTCCGTCATTGGCGGCAGCCAGATTTGCCGCCTGCGTGGGCGTCCGATCGACGAAGTTCAGCCTACTTCATTACCGAGTACATCAGCCTGCCGCAACTGATGCAGAAGATGAGTTTACCGACACGCAACTCCATCCCTTGTTGCGGCGAGAGCGAAACGTTGCACGACGTGCAGACATTGTTCTCGACAACCGAAAGCGCTTCCGCTCCGTGAGCCAGGACCAAGCGGCGATAGGTCGCGATGAAATCCTTGGGGATCACCGTCTCGGCTTCGGTGATCGCGGGGTGAAGTTTCTCGGCTCGGTCTTTCAAGCCGGCATGGGAGGCGGCGACTTGTTCGGTCATTTTGCGAACGTCGTCCTTCGCGTCGGCGACGAGTTTTTCCGCTTCGGTGATCTTGTTCTTCAACTTGTCGACCTGCTCCATGCAGTCGAGGATTTCGTCTTCGAGAACGCTGTTGGCCATCTTGTCGGCGGCGATCTGGCCTTTGAGGATATCGAACTCGCGGTTCGTGCTGGCCATGTTGAGCTTGGTATTCAGGTC
>CAMDDX010000410.1 GCA_945893075.1 Planctomyces sp. SH-PL62
GCCGCGCGGCGCTAGCCCCGGTTACACAGGTTGAACCGGGGCTAGCGCCGCGCGGCTAATTTTCGGAATGCGGATTACTCCAGCCGAAACTTATGGCGAGCATAATGAATCGCGTCGATCAGCGCGTCCACTTCCGCCTCGGTGTTGTAGAACGCGAAGCTCGCGCGAGCGGTGGCGGACACGTCGAGCCAATCGTGCAGCGGCATCGTGCAGTGATGACCGGCTCGCACGGCGACTCCCTTTTGATCGAAGAGGTCCGCGAGATCGTGCGGATGAACTTTCTCGACGGTGAAGCTGACGATCGAGCCGCGATGCTCGATCGACGGACCGTAGATGGTGACTCCCGGTGTCTTCGGCAGCAGCCGCAACGCCTTCTCCAGCAGCTTCGATTCTTGAGCGTGGATCGCGGCGAAACCGAGCGACTGCACGTAATCAATGGCCGCACCCAAACCGATCGCCTCAGCGATCGGAAGTGTCCCGGCCTCGAACTTGGAGGGGAGATCCGCCCAAGTCGAAGATTCGAGATGCACCTCGTTAATCATGTTGCCACCGCACAGGAACGGGTCCATCGCTTCGAGCAATTCGCGGCGGCCGTATAACACACCGACGCCGGTCGGGCCGTACAGCTTGTGGCCGGAGAACGCCAAGAAGTCGATGACCGGATCGCGGACGTCGGTCGGCAGATGCGGGACACTTTGAGCTCCATCCACCAAGATCACCGCGCCGACTTGATGCGCTCGCGCGGCCAGTTCGCGAATGGGATTGAGCGTGCCGAGGACGTTCGACATCGCCGTCACCGCAACAATTTTCGTCTTGGTCGTGATGAGCCGGTCGAAGTGCGACGCATCCAAGCGGCCATCCGCGGTCAACGGGATGTATCTCAGCTTCGCTCCGGTGGCCTTGGCCGTTTGCTGCCAGGGGACAATGTTGGCGTGGTGTTCCATCTCATTGAGCAGAATCTCGTCGCCGGGCTTGAGGAACTTTCGCCCCCAAGCGTTGGCCACGAGATTGATCGACATCGTCGTCCCAGACGTAAAAATGATTTCCGCCGACTCGGCCGCGTTGAGGAACCGCTGGATTTTCTCGCGAGCCGCTTCGAGTTCGACGGTCACGCGATCACCGAGTTGATGAATCCCGCGATGCACGTTGGCGTTGTAGGTCGCTTCGACCTCACGCAACTTGTCGAGCACTGCCAGCGGCTTCTGCGAGGTCGCTCCGTTGTCGAGGTAGACCAGCGTCGCGCCGTTCGGAAGTGGACGCGCGAGGATCGGAAAATCTCGTCGCACGGCGTCAACATCGAACGGTCGCGAGGGAGTTTCAGAAGGTGTGTTCATGAGCTTGCTCCGAAACCAACAGCGCGAGTCCCTGGAGTGCTGCGGCTCGACGCAGCCCTCCATTCATTTGGAATGAAGACGTTGATCGCCAAGAAAGTGGCTGTTGCTCAGCCGGATGTCGTGGCCACGGTTTTGGGGCTTTAAGCATCGCTATTTCAATGGAATGGAGGGCGGTGTCGAGCCACCGCACTCCAGGGTCTAACCCGATGTCGCGACAATCGACTCGTGGCCGTCCATCGGCTGCGGTGGAGTCGGTGGCTGATCCAGCGAATACATCATGGCCTTGAGAACCTTAAAGCCCAGCAACCCGCAGCGTTGCCGAGTCGCCGTCAGCGGCACCTTCAGCAGTCGTAACATATCCGGGGCTTGAAAGCGGTGAAGTTCGTCCACCGTTTTGCCTTCGACGTGTTGGCAGAGGATCGACGCGGCCGCTTGGCTAATCGCGCAGCCTTTTCCGTTGAAGAACGCTTCCTCGACCCGACCAGTGTCATTCAGCTTCAGCTCGATCCGAATCTGATCGCCGCAGAGTGGATTCTTTTCACTGTGCGCACAGGTCGGACACGCGAGGTGCCCTTTGTGGTACGGGCACTCGTAATGGTCGAGGATGTAATCGTCGTAAAGCTCTTCATTCACTCCGGCACCTATGCTTGCTGCCGCCGTCTGGCTGCTTGAGGTTCCATTTTCGACAACTGCGCCTGTCAAAATAGCATCGCGGCTCGGAGGTTCAAGCCCCCTGCGTGAAGAACTGCTCAAAGGAACGAATCACCTGACGTTAGTTGACCGACGAAAGCACCTCGTTAGTATGCTCGCCGCCGCTGGCCGAGCGACTGTGCGCGGCCAGCGCGAAACACAACTCCTAGAACCACAGGCTCAATCGCCGGTGGGGCGAGATTGCACGACGTTCGAGTCCAAGGACCAATGGGTCTCGGCTGGGACGTGTCACTTCAACGGTCTTTGCAGGTGTCATCGTGTTTTTCATGTCCGACGAGACGCTGCTGACAGTCATCGAATGGGCCTTGGCTTGGGTGTGTGGCGCGATCTTGATCGCCCTGCCTCTGGCTGTGGCGGCCCGGCGATTTCTGACGCCAGTCGTCTCGTCTCCGCCCGCGCTGCTGCAAGAGATGACGGTCGAGCAACCGCAACCGGGAGCATTGCTTCCGGCGCGTTGCCCGGTCCGATCGGTATCTGTCAGCGTTCGCTCCGAACCGCCTGACCAATTTCGGCCTCGCGCCGGGTCTGGACTTCGCGGTTGGCAGTCTGATGGCCGTTGAATTCGCTCCGCCGCTGTACCGCAATAATGCCGGTCTGATGTCGCCTCGATGACTTGTCATCGGCTGGCCGCGTCAATTGAGCGTGTGGCTTCGCAGATGAGATAAGGGCTGCGCAGCCATGGAATACGCGATTACGGGTTTGGTAGCGCTGGTGCTCGGCGGTGCCGTGGGTTTCTATTTTGAGCGGTTGCGGCGTGGAGCCGCGTTTCAAGACCGCGACGCCATCATCGCTCAGGCACAGCGTGAGGCGGACAATCTCAAACGGACCGAAGAGATTGCGGCCAAGGAGATCGTCCTCAAGCGTCGCGAGGAACTCGAACGGGAGATCAACAAGACACGCGACGAAATCCGCGACTTCGAGCGACAGCTCGACAAGCGCGAGTCGTCGCTGAAGGACCAGCAGGACGATCTCGTCAAGAAAGAGAAGTTCCTGCAAACCAATCAAACGAAGCTGGCCGAGCGGATGAAAGTCATCGAGGCCCGCGACAAAGAGCTCGAACGCCTGCTGCGCGATGAGCAGGAACAGCTCTACAAGATCAGCGGTCTCGACAAAGAGACCGCCAAGAATCAACTGCTGGATCGCCTCGACCGCGAGTTGAAGAACGAAACCGGCACACTGATCCTCAAGCATGAGGCGGAACTGCGCGATCAATGCGAAGTGAAAGCGCGCGAGATCATCGGCATGGCGGTACAGCGCTGCGCCTCGCAGCACACGTCCGAGCTGGCTGTCAGCACGGTCGATATCCCGAACGACGAGATGAAGGGCCGCATCATTGGCCGCGAGGGACGTAACATCCGCGCGTTCGAGAAAGCCGCCGGCGTGGATGTGATTGTGGATGACACGCCGGGCGTGGTCATCGTCTCCGCATTCGACAAAGTCCGCCGCGAGATCGCTCGGCAGTCGCTGGTCAAACTGATCGAGGACGGTCGCATTCATCCGACGCGCATCGACGAAGTCGTCGCCGAGACCACCAAAGAGATGGATGGCTTCGTTCGCAAAACCGGACAAGCCGCCTGTCAGGAAGTGGGCGTGCTCGGCTTGCACGAGAAGCTGGTCGATCTGATGGGCCGATTGCACTTCCGCACCAGCTACAGTCAAAACGTACTGCGGCACTCGATCGAGGTATCGCACCTCACGGGCCTGCTCGCCGAGCAATTCGGACTCGACGGCGACATCGCTCGCCGCTGCGGTTTCCTGCACGACATCGGCAAAGCGGCCGACCATGAAATGGAAGGGGGACACCCCGCTGTCGGCGCGGAACTCCTCAAACGGTACGGCGAGAAAGGTGAAATCCTTCACGCCGCACTCGGACACCACGACGACATCCGTCCCGAATACATCTACACGGTGCTGGTCGCCGCCGCCGACGCAGTCAGCGCGTCACGTCCCGGTGCTCGGCGCGAAAGCCTCGATCGGTACGTGAAGCGGCTGGAAGAACTCGAAGCGGTCGCCTGCGGATTCCCCGGCGTCGAGCAAGCCTTCGCCGTGCAAGCGGGCCGCGAGATTCGCATCATCGTCGATTCCGGCCGAGTCAACGACCGCGAAGCCGCCAAGATGGCACGAGACATCGCGACGGCCATCGAGCAAGCTCTGACCTACCCCGGCGAAATCAAAGTCACGGTCTTGCGTGAAACCAAGGCAGTTGAGATCGCGCGGTAAGTGGCTTTCAGCCCCAAAGGGGGCGCGACTCGAAAGCCCAGGGCGCTAGCCCCGGTTAGTGTGACGAGAACCGGGGCTAGCCCACATTATTCATGGGTGGCAATTAGCACGACGCGCAAGCGAGTGGTACGCACCGAGATCACTCGCGTGCGCGTCGTGCTAATTTCGTAACACACGGCGACGAGTTTTCCCCGGCCCATGAATAATCACGGCGATCGCGTTCCGGCTCATGTTCTGCGGCGCAGCCTCGTTAGTATTCAGCGATCACGTTCAGGCGCAACTGTCCGCGTTTGGATTCCGCTCACAGAAATCGAACTGGTGGTCGACGGAGTCGGAGAGGTTCCAGCGCATGAAACAGATCCGTTTACTGTTGGTGGACGATCACGAACTGATCCGTGCCGGGATCAGTTCGTTGTTGAAGAACTGCGCGGACTTTGAAGTCGTGGCGGAAGCGGCGAATGGCCGGGTGGCGATTGAACTCGTGGAGAAGTTCCAGCCGCATGTCGTGCTCATGGACATCATGATGCCGGAGATGAATGGGCTGGATGCGACGGCTCGGATCGTGGCGTCTTGGCCGAACGTGCGGGTGATTATTCTGTCGATGAATTCGGCGGAGGAGTACGTGCTGCAATCGTTGCGGTCGGGAGCGGCCGGTTACCTTTTGAAAGACGTCACTCCTGCCGAACTCGAGCAGGCTGTTCGCACCGTGGCGAATGGCGAGATGCATCTGACAGCCGCAATCTCTCGGCATGTCGTGGCTGGGTTTCTGAATCGCACCGGTGTTGGCGCGGGGTCGCTGGAAAGATTGACGCCGCGTCAGCGTGAGGTGTTGCAGCTTGTCGCCGAAGGGAACTCGACCAAAGAGATTGCCCGCAAGCTTGGGATCAGCGTCAAGACGGCGGAAGCGCATCGCAGTCAGTTGATGGACTCGCTCGAAATCCACGACATCGCGGGACTGGTGCGTTATGCCATCCGCACCGGTGTCATCACGCCAGATCAATAGCGGCGCGGAAGAGCGGTGGTCTGCACGGGGTTTTCACAAATCAGCCGCAGGGCGCTAGCCCCGGTTTGTGTGACGAGAACCGGGGCTAGTGCCACATCTCTCAAACAGCGGTGCATGAGGTGAGTGGTTTTTCCAGTTTCTGGCTTTTGGTCAGCTTAACTCGACGATGCGGCGAGACGAATTTGGGGCGGCTTTCCTTTTGCATCGGCTTTCCGGTGTAGGTCCA